>CALCEB010000093.1 GCA_937900045.1 uncultured Acidobacteriota bacterium | reverse complement strand
TTGATTCTCTTCGCAGCTTCTCTCCCACCGGTTCAGGAGCGGCCCAATTGTTGAAAATGAACACCAGATGAAGGCTGAGGCTTCGGCAAATCGACCTCTTCATCCTGCCTTGTGACCGATTTCCTTCGAACCCTTCAGAACCTCGGTAATTTCGCGATACATTTCCGGCCGCCGCGCCGCGATACGGTTGAACTCCCATGCGCCGGGGGAGCGAATGACATGGTTGTTGTCCACACCTTCGAGATCGACCTCCGCGTAAAGAATCGTGCTTTCCGTTTCGCCCGCTTCGGCCAGGACTTGACCGGTGTAGTCAATGATCTGGGAGTGGCCGGAAAAGCGGAAACCACGTTCCTCGCCTACCCGGTCCGCGGCGATCACCACCATGTGATTTTCCGTGGCGCGAACTTTGGGAGTGTGCTGCCAAGAATCGGAACCCCAAGGCCAGTTGGTAGGGATGGCCAGAATTTGACCGCCTTTCAGTTTCACAACCCGGCCCGACTCCGGAAAACTGCAATCGTAGCAGATGTTAATCCCGATCTTTCCGGCCGGAGTCTTAAAAACCGGGAAAGGCTTGTCCCCCAGCTCATCAAAGCGATCGATGCCCAGGCAAAGCAAATGAACCTTGCGATGCGCGCCCAGAATTCCCTGTGGTGATATAACCACGGCGGAGTTGTAGATATTGTCCCCATCGCGCTCCAGCATTCCTACCACGGCAGTGCAATCCCACCGCTTGGCCGCTGCCGCTATTTTCTCTGTCGACGGACCGGGCACCGGCTCCGATTCTGGTAGGGCTTCTTCCTTGCTCGCAAAGCAGTATCCCGGCAACGCGCATTCCGGAAAAACAGCAAGCCTGGCGCCCGCTCGCGCCGCGTCCTTAAAGTTTTCCAGAATCACCCCCAAATTGAAATCCTTCTCGAAGATTTTCACATCCATCTGTACCGCAGCCACTTTCATCGATTTTCTCCCGTCAAGATTTGACTCGCCATTTTAACAGTAATTCACGCCTGCCCAGGGGCAATTGCGAAGCGGTGTGCCGCTTTGCGCACCGTGAGTCCAACAGAATTCTTTTGGCAAAAACACAACTCAAAGGAGGATTGGCGGGTTTATAAGACAACTGACGCTGAAAGCGATAACTGTGCAACCGGCATCGAGCTGGGACGGAGGGGCGGGATGCGCAACCCTGCATTGAGCGCTTTGGGGGGCAGACCTGGCCGGAGACAACTCGCAACATCCCCTTTCGCTTGATTGAAGCCGCTTATCAGAGGGTCAATTTCACTGAAGACCCGCAGAACGACGTGCGAATATCGGTGGGGATTGTTTTCATGCTTGGCAAGAGGTGAAGATCACAGGGATAATGCGATACTTGGGTTTTTCATCAAGGTAAGCGGTCGGCCATGCCGGTTCGAAAATCAATCCGCCGTCTCTTCGTGTGCGCAAGCGTTTTCATCTTGCTTGCGCCGTCCGGGAGGGCGCAAAGCAATGATCCGGACAAAGCCTCCAGCGAGGCGGTAACCCAAGCAGCCTCCCAGACCTCGAATCCTTTTCGCGGTTTTACCGGCTATGAATATCTCTCCTTCACGTCTGACCCCTTTGGCCAACTCTACCGGCTTGACTCAAACCTCGGCTACAATATTAATCAGTATTTTAGCTTTGACGCCGGTATCCCCCTGTATTTAGCCAGTGGCTCACCCAGTTTGGGTTCATCCGGGTCCGGACTGATGCCTGTGAGATCCGGAAAGACATCGTTGAACAATGAGTCGGGACCGGGTGACGTGTACGCGGACTTACTATTCACGATCCCGGTTCGATCCTTCAATTGGTATTCGACCCTGACAGGAACGTTGCCCACCGGCAAGGTCGCAGCAGGATTCAGCACAGGCCGGCCGACCTATAATTGGGACAATTATCTTGAGCGCGACATCTCCCACTTGCGTCCATTCGCGGATGTAGGCATCGCTAACTCCATCTATGATACTGGCGCTTTTGTGCTGCCCTACACGACCTATGGACTGGTGACCCATCTTGAAGGCGGCGCCGGGTACCAACTCGTTCATTCCATTTCGGTCGGAGCTTCGGTTTATGATGATTTGACTTCCGGCCAGCAAACGGTCTTTAGCAGGGTGCTTCCCTTTGCGGCTCGCGCCGGTCCGTGCCTGGCGGCCTCAGCCTTTGAATGCGGTAACGAGACCGTGGGCCCCGCAGCCATTGCCCGCGACCACGGAGCCAGCGTATGGATCCAGTCATTTTCCTTTCACGGCGTTGACCTCTTTGCAGGCTATACCTACAGCGCGCAATATAAGTTCAACACCTTTTCACTGGGCGTGGGACTGAGGCTTGGACCCTTGTTTCAGAAGGCCCGATCCACTCTGGACAAACCCAAGCGCCAACCGTGATCGCCAATCCTCGTCCTCATGTAACAGCATGGTCCCTGTTTGCAAAAAAAACCGGAGCAGCCTGGGTAAGCCCGGCGGGTCGAACGGCAAGGCTGAAGCCGCGCGCTGGCAGTCTTTGGGCGTTCCCAAATTCGACACTACCTTGGAATTCAACGCCTTGACATTACGGCAGGAAAAAGCTAGCTTCAGTAAAACTATCATTCTAGGTACGGTCCGGGGCTTCGCCGCTCTTTAAGTAAAGGACGGCATGAGGTGCCACACATGAAAGGCAGGGGCAAGTGAGACATCTTCGATTCATCCAGTTGATTGCGCTGATTGTTATTCCAGCTAGTTCCTTCGCCACTCAGATCATTATTGGCAAAGGAACTCGCAGCACTCCCATTACCACCTTGACCTTTGTAATCACGTCCCCGTCCGGCACCAGCCCTGGGACGAGCCCCTGCTTCCTCGGCAATATCGAAGTGCCGGACTGCGACTTCGTGAATGAAAGCGGGACCACCTGGAAGAATCTATTCATCCAGTTTGATCCATTTCAGCCCGATAAGAATTTGCAGTGCAGCGGCGGGCCGTGGTTTGATAACTGCCAGTTCAACTTTGGGCCGGACAACCAGGTGATCAGTGTTTTCTTTTCCAACACCCCTAGGACTGCTCACTGCGATCCAAACCAAGACAATTTCTGCGGAATCCCCAGTGGATCCCAAGGAGATTTCATTTTCGATGTGAAGGGTTTCATCGCTCCCACGAATTTTGACGCCCAGGCCAACGTTCCAGAGTCTGCAACCATCATTCTCTTTATGATAGGTTTGCTGGCGCTCGCAATGTGGAAATATCGAAGGACCGCGGCCCTCCTCTGAGCCTGGTTCTTCCCCCGGTTATCCTCGGGCAACCGGGAAACTTGGGTAGGAGCAGTGGCCTTCCTTCACAGTAAAGTAAGTCCTATACACGACGCCATAAGTCGGCGGCGGTCATTCGCTGTAGCACCGCTCTATGAGCGGCGAAATACGCCACTCGCAGGCCAGCGCTACAGTTTTGGAGCCCCGCCGACTTAGTATACCGGCTCCCGCCACAAACCGCTGTCAGGTCTTTTTTGGCAGTCAGTGATTGTGTATTCCTCCAATCTGCTTGAGCAGGTCCTTAAAGGCGGGGTTCGGTCTCAGGCTGTCCAACTGTGGGTCGTTTTCCACGTAACTCGGTGAAAATCCCTTCTTCAACGCCTCTCTTAGCGCTTGAAGCGCATCGGGCGCATGCCCCGCCAGCGCCTGAATCACCGCCTCATCATAAATCAAATCGACGTCCGTCCCATCAATGGATCGAGCCCGGTGAATAAGCTGCACGGCCTGGCCCGGGTTGGCTGTCTTCGCGTAATCAAGCGCCAAATTACCCATGGCGTCGGAGTCCCTGGGGTTCACCTGCAGGTCCTTGACCCCCAGTTCGATCGCGTGATTATAAGTGGATCGCGCCTTGTCAGCTTGGCCAGACCAGCGGTAAGCGTCGGCCAGATTGGCGGCCGTCACCGCCTGATTCGGGTTCATCTGCACCGCCCTTTCGAAAGTGGTGACTGCGTCGTTGTAACGCCTTAGAAAGAAGTAAGCGTTTCCCAAGTCTGTCACTGTGTCATACGTGGGGCGAAGCTGGAGAGCTCTTTGAAATGCCGCTATCGACTGATTGTATTTGCCCAACTGGAAGTAAATGGCGCCCGTATTTTCGTATCCCACGGCATTGTCTGGCTCAAGGCGCGCTACCTGTCGGAAAGCCGCCAAAGCATGATCGTATTCACCAACCTGGAAATAGGCTGAGCCAAGCTCATTGTAGTTGTTCCAGTAGTAAGGATTAATCTGGACTGCTCTTTGATAGGCTTGCAAAGCTTCGACCTTTCGCCCATCTGCCAGGAAGGCGTCGCCCAGGCGGCGATAAGCGTCATCCGAGTTCGGAGCCAGCTTCACAGCGCGCTGCAGCATGACGATGGCCTCGGCGGTGTGTCCTGTGGCCGTGTAAACGTTGCCGATGGAGGAAAAAACGTCCGGCAGTTTATTGTTCAAGTGTTCCGCCTGCTGGGCCGCGCTGAATGCCTTATCCGCCCAGAAACGATCTTTATTTTGTAAGTACACTTCCAGACTTGCATCGGCAATTCCGGCGTAAGCCAAGGCGAAATTCGGATCGAGTTTAAGAGCCTCATCGTAGTCGCTGAGGGCGGTTTGAATCTTCTCCAAACCGGGTCTGCCGCGCATCAGGTCTCGCCCCTTGAGGTAAAGATCGTAGGCGGCGAAGTTCTCAGTGGGGTTCGCGGAGGCGCGGGTCTGCTCATCCTCGCCCCGCTTCGGTTCCAGCTCATCGGCAAGTTTGTTATAAATCTGATCCTCAAGGGTGAGCAGGTCCTGGGGCACGCCGGAAAACTCCTGGGTCCACAAAAGACGGTCGTGGACGGCATCCCGCAAATTGACGATGATGGCGATTTTATTTCCGCCGCTTTGCAGCGTTCCATTCACCACCAAGTTCACGCCGAGATCCCGCGCCTGTTGGGAGAGAGGCAGCTTGGGATCGACCTTCTCCACAGTCTCCGCTGAGGCCACATGAACGTCTTTCAACTGAAACAGCTTGGAGGATAGCGCGTCCCCCAGACCTTCAGCGATATAACCCAGCGAAACCCGATCGCCCAGCACGCGGAAAGGAAGAATGGCAACAAATTTTCCCGGCTTAGCGGCCGGAGGACCGCTTTCAACCGCGCCTGTCGAATGGAACGGACTAAGGATGACGCGCCGGGTGGCGGGGATGATTAGCAGCAGGAGGATGACGCCGGCGGCAGCGGCCACGGCGCTCACCCCGCCGCGGCTGGTGGGAAGCGTTAAGGTGATTTGGGTGGCCCGCAAGCTTCTCGAAACCGCGGGATGGCGCCCGTTGTCAAGATCGAGCAGAACTTCGCGCGCGGACGGGTACCGCTTCGCCGGATCCTTTTCCAGGCAACGCAAAATGATCCTTCCGAGATATGCAGGCAACCCGGTGTTAATCTCTCTCGGATCGCGGGGCTTTTGCTTCAAGCGCCGGTACATAATCTGCATCGCGGTCTCGCCCGGGAAGGGCGATTCTCCCGTCGCGAGCTCGTAGAGGATCAGACCCAGCGCGTAAATATCGCTGCGATGGTCAACGGAAGCGCCTTCCACCTGTTCGGGGGACATATACTGCGGTGTACCCAGAATCACCCCCGTCTGAGTCATGGTGGCGGCATCCGATTCCAGGGACTTTGCCAAGCCGAAATCGGAGACATAAGCGTGGCCCGCTTCATCCAGCAGGATGTTTTGGGGCTTCAGGTCGCGGTGAACGACGCCCTCTGCATGGGCCGCTTCCAAGGCCTGGCAAAGCTGGCGGGCAATGTTCAAAACCTGTTCCAGAGGAAGCGGTCCTTTCCTCTTGAGCAGGTGATGAAGATCCTCTCCTTCGATATACGCCATCGAGATGAATTTCATTCCGTTGACGTCACCGAGATCATGAATACGAAGAATATTCTTGTGGGATATCTTGCTGGCCAGCAACAACTCCTGCTTGAAACGCAGCATGGAGTGCGGTTGCGAAGTCAACTCCGGGCGGACAAGCTTCAACGCCACGTCGCGGTTCAACTCCCGGTCATATGCTTTGTAAACCGCTCCCATGCCACCCCGCCCCAGGAGTGAAATGATCCTATAACGCGGGCCGAAATCGGAGCCCGGCTCGACGACCGCTGATTCATTCGAAGAGAAGGGAGTGGTCCCCAAGCCCGCCGCGGTAAGGGTGGGAGTGTTAGCGTCGCCTGGAGATGGAGTAGCGAGGCCTACCGCAGCAGCAGGGGGCTTGCGAAACTCGGCCTCAGCCGTCGCATCGGGTTCTCCGCCAATCGTCTCAGTGTAAGCTGAGGCGGAAAGGCTGGAACCACAGCGGGTGCAGCGGACAGAATCATTGGAATTAATCGTTGAACACTGCGGACACGTCATCAAAACACCGCGAGCCCAACTTGAAACAAGCGGGCGTCAGGCGTATTAGATTATCAGCCAGAAACGTCACGCCCGCAAGCCGAATCGAATCCTCAACATCCGCGCGGCTCATTATTCCCCGGGCAAGCTCTTGTGGTAAACACGCGCGGGGACCTCGGTCGACACGGGAGGCGTCCGCTCGCAATGGGCAAAGCATCTCACAAGGGATTTTTCAGTGTTGACAAATAGCGAATAAAAAGCGAAACTAGATTCATTCAATCCTCATTGGAGAACTTCTATGACAGACTGGACCCTGACACCCGTTGCAGCCTCCCAGAAACCCGCAGGGATCGCACGAATGGTAGCCATGAGCCCCCGAATCCGCAAGCGGGCGGAGGTAGAATATTTTTCGATGCAGAGCCGCAGCGCCTTGAATCGGGAAGCGAGCCGGCGGATGTTTTTCTCCTGGACCCTCAATCCTTACCGTGGGTGCGAGTTCGGATGCAAATACTGTTACGCTCGTTACACCCACGAATTCATGGAAATGTGGGATGGCCTGGATTTTGAGCGGAAAATCTACGCCAAGACCAACGCTTCGGAACTGGTAAGGGCTGAGTTCCGGGAGGCGCGAGACCAGGGCTTTCCTATCGCTTTGGGAACTGCTACGGATCCCTATCAGCCGGCCGAGTTGCAGTTCAAAATCACCCGGCAAATTCTTCAGGTGGTAAGTGAATTCCAAGGTGTAACCCTTTCCATTACAACAAAATCTGTCATGATCCTGCGCGATCTGGACCTGCTGGCGGCGATTTCTGAGAGGAACCGTCTTACGATTCATCTTACCATCACCACCACCGACCCGCGTCTTGCCCGCATGCTTGAGCCGAAGGCTCCGCCGCCCGCCAAACGCCTGGAAGTAGTTCGGTTGCTCGCCGCAGCCGGAATCCACGTGGGAGTGAATGCCATGCCCATCCTTCCCGGCCTGACGGATAGCAAAGCGGCGCTCGAAGCCCTTGTTCAGCAGTCGGCAGAAGCCGGAGCCAAGTTCGTTCACGGCCAACTCTTGTTCCTGATGCCCTCCGCCATGAAACAATTCATGCCCTTCCTGGAACGTGAGTTCCCGCGCCTTGCCAAGCGCTATCGGACCCTCTATGGCAAGTCTGCGTACTTGCGGGGGGAATATAAGGACGAACTGGCGGCGCTGATGGCCCGCCTTCGCGCCCGCTACGGGCTGGAGAACAAGCAAGAGGAGAAGGCGCCTTGTTCCCGTCCGGTCCAATTGGGCCTGCCTTACCGGGATGATGCACCCAAGACCTAGACCGCTGCCAAGAGGGCATATCGCCCGCCTCATTTCTGCTGTCAGGTCCGCTTCCAGACGTCCCCTCGATTGACACTCGCCGACGCGTTCGTTAATCTTGCCTCTCGATTCTCCCCCTCTGGCTTCTTGTCCCTCGTAAGAGGAGTCGAGGTGTCAAGATTTGGTTAGGACCTCACCTCGCCCGGAACGGCTGTGCAGGGCCATGATTTCCGAGATTCGAGAACGACGTAGAAACCAGCAATCAGGGTTTGAATTTGGTAGGTACAACCAGAATCGACTTGACCAGGGCAAACGGATCGTATACCATATGGTAAATATTCTTCTCAAGTTCGAGCTAGAAATCAGGCCCTAAATGACTCATACCATTTTCCATATTACTGGAGGCAATCTCAGAGAGCCGTCATTCCCGCCCAAACCTGAATACGTGGAGTCGAGGCAACCACAGCAAATCGTCATTACCGCGCAGGCGGGAACCCAGCCCATTAGTCCGCAGGTTTGTGCAACAGTTAACGCCATGCGGCGAAAAAAAGAAACATTAAAAATGACAAAACGAACCGGAGATGTAATTGAAAACAAAGGACGACTCGAAAACGAACCCAATTAAGACCGAAAGCAACGCCATTCGAAATCGAATAACACCTGTAATTTGAGTTAGTTACGGTGATTTCTGGGCAATGCCACGCATTTGATTTAGAATCAAGGAGTTAAGAGGTCCGTGAGACACCGGTTGGCTTTGCCATTATGGATTGGAAGAAGTGGCGCTAAGCTTCAGCCCGGCACAGCCCCTTTGTGATGTGAGACGGGACCAGTCCATTAAAGAGCCCGAAACCCCTAAATGGTAAAGGGTCGAGTATTTACCAAAAGCTGCAGTTACCACCGGAGCCTTCGCCGGGCCCTTGGCTACGCCTAAAAGACTGACTATGAAGCCGTCTGAACAAGTTCGAGCTGCGGTGGACATCGTCAAGATCGTCGGCGACTATGTGAAGCTGCGTAAGGCGGGCGCCAACATGGTGGGTCTGTGTCCCTTCCACCAAGAAAAAACGCCCTCTTTTGCGGTTCACCCCACTAAGCAGATTTTCCATTGCTTTGGCTGCGGCGCCGGGGGAGATGTCTTCAAGTTCGTGATGCTGATCGAAAATCTTTCCTTTCCGGAAGCCCTGCACCGGGTGGCGGAAAAGGCGGGAGTAAAGATTGAGGAAAGCTGGTCCGAGGCCACGCATGATCCGCATGCCCAGGAGCGGGCTACCCTGCTAAAAATCCACGAGATAGCGGCCCAATTCTATGCCGGGCAAATGGCGGAAACCGCGGAGGGACGGGCAGCCAGGGCCTATCTCGCGGATCGCGGCGTGGAGGATAAAACCGTCGGCCTGTTTCGGTTGGGATATGCGCCGGCAGGTGGGTCAAGCCTCGTCCGGCGGCTGAAAGAAGCAGGATTCTCAGGGGAAGCTGTGGAGAAGAGTGGCCTTTTCGTTCGCAGCCAGGAAGGCTCCGGTTTAATGGACCGCTTCCGGCGGCGAGTGATCTTCCCGATCGCCCAAGAAAGCGGTAAAGTGGTAGCCTTCGCTGGACGCGCCTTGGGAGACGATCAGCCCAAATACCTGAACTCCCCCGAAACGCCCATTTATACCAAGAGCCGCCTGCTCTACGGCCTTGACCGTGCCGGAAACGCCATCCGCAAGCAGGATTTTGCAATTCTGGTGGAAGGCTACATGGACGCCATCAGCCTGTTTACGGCCGGTGTCCAGAATGTGGTAGCTTCCTGCGGCACCAGCCTGACGGAAGCGCAGGTTCGGTTGTTGGGCCGCTACACTCGTAGCGTGGTGGTCAATTATGACCCGGATTCTGCAGGTGTTGCGGCCACGGAACGATCTCTGAATCTGCTGTTGGAGGAAGGGTTTGAAGTTCGCATCCTGGAATTGCCGGACGGGCTCGATCCCGATTCCTTCATTCGCAAGCGCGGCCCTGAAACTTACCAGAAACTTTTGGACCGTGCGCCGGGTTATATCGATTACGTGACAGATCGTGCCGCGGGCAAGTCAGATTTGCAGTCGCCCCATGGCAAGGTGGCGGTGGTGAATAGCGTCCTGCCCTATATCGCCCGGGTGCCGAACCCGGTGCTTCGCGTGGAGCTGGCGGCGCGCCTGGCGCAACGGCTACAGATTGAGGATAAGCTGCTTCGAGATGAATTAAGGCGGTTTGCCCGCGACGAAAGAGGCGAAAAAGAAGCGAAAATAGAAGCGCCCTCCGTTCAGCCAACGCTGGCGGAGAAGCGGTTGTTGCAGTGCCTCGTGGAAAACCCCGGCTGGGCCGGGGAATTCGTGGCCAAGCTGGTAGATGGCGGTTTAATCGAAGGGATCGCCATGCAGCATCTATTTACCTGCTTCAGCCATCTCATTACAGAGGCAGGCCAGCTTGACCTCGATCAGGTTGAGGAGTTTAGCGCTGAGGAGAGGCGCTGGATCTTCGAAGCACAATTCTCAAAGGTGGCAGCTCCGGAGAAAAATGAGGCGGAGGAGGATTTTCTGGCCTTAGAACGGAGAAAGCTGGAGCGCTACCGCGAAAAACTGCGGCTGGCCCTCCGCCAGGCAGAGCAGGATGCAAACCTCCACCAAATCACCAGCCTCCTGCGGGAAAAGAGTCTTCTCGACCAGAGACTCAACAAACTGGGCGGACGGGCCAAAAATCTTTAACAAAGCCCAATCCAGATGTTGTAGTATTACATCTAACAGATTGGGGGAGAGCCGAATACGTCAAGTTATTGAAGAGAGTGGTTCAAAAGGGTTTCGGGAGGCGGCATGCGCAGCCCGCGTTGCGATGGTGCCTATTGCTATTTGTGGCGACTCGGCAGGCTGCTGGAAGACTCACGCCTCTCATCATCCCGGGTGGAACGAAGTTATCGGCCCTTCTGACTCCCAATTTGTTAATAACTTCATCAATAGTTTAGCTTCTCGTTATAAAGCCTTCATGAATAATTTCGGTGACCTCATCGGGGCTACGAACCCGGCAAGGTTCGGGAGCGGCTGCAATGGTATTTGACGATAAGTTTGATCAGGTTAACAAGCTCATCACGATGGGCAAGGCCAAAGGCTATCTGCTATATGACGAAGTGAATGACCTTCTGCCTTCGGACGTCCACTCCCCCGAGGAGTTGGAGGACGTTCTCTCCATGTTCGACAACGCCGGAATCGAAGTTCTGGATCAGCCTAAGCCCAAGGTGGAGGATAAGACCGAACTCGACCGTGAGGACGAAGTCAAGCCCGACGAGTTCGGTGAGGACGAGCTGGACCTCACGCCCGGCGGTCTTGACAAGACCAACGATCCCGTCCGCATGTATTTGCGCGAGATGGGGACTGTACCGCTCCTGACGCGCGAGGGTGAAGTCACCATCGCCAAGCGCATCGAGCGCGGGCAGTTGAACGTGCTCAAGGCTCTTTCACGCTCGCCCGTGGTGGTTCAGGAACTGATGGCGATCCGCAAGGAGCTGGCGGCGGGGGAAAAGTCCGTCAAGGAAGTCGTCATCTTCAATGATGAAGAGGTGACGGAAGAAAAAATCGCGGAACACTTGAAAGACGTCCTGGGCGCGCTTGCTGAAATCGAGCGGCTCCGCAAACGCACGGTGCAATTCAAAAACAAGAGGGATTCCATAGCACGGTCCCGCCGCCCCAGCGAATACCGCCGCTACAACCTGGCTCATGCCCGCCACATCATTCTAATTTCCAAACTGATCCGCTCGCTGGAGTTCACCCACACGGCGCGCAAGCGCCTGATCGAGCGCATGCATACTGTGGTGGAAGAGCTGCGGCCAGTTGACCGCGAATTGAACCGCTTGGAGAAGCGGCTGGAGGGCGCTCGCGGCGCCGCCGTGAATGACATCAAGAAGGAAATCCGCCACGCTAAGAGCCGGGTTCACGAGATGGAGGAGAGGAATGAAGCCACCACCGGCGAGTTGCGGCGGACGCTTCAGACCATCTTGAGCGGCGAGCGCGAGGCCGACATGGCCAAGCGTGAGTTGATTGAAGCGAACCTCCGCCTGGTGGTTTCCATCGCCAAGAAATACACCAATCGCGGCTTGCAGTTTCTGGATCTTATTCAGGAAGGTAATATTGGACTCATGAAGGCGGTTGACAAGTTCGAATACCGCCGGGGCTATAAGTTTTCGACCTATGCCACCTGGTGGATCCGGCAGGCCATCACTCGCGCCATTGCCGATCAGGCCCGCACCATCCGCATCCCGGTGCATATGATCGAGACGATTAACAAGCTCATCCGGACTTCGCGCCAACTGGTCCAGGAATACGGCCGCGAACCGACTTCCGAGGAAATCGCCAAGCGCATGGATATTCCCGTCATCAAAGTGCGCAAGGTGATGAAGATTGCCCAGGAGCCGATTTCACTGGAGACGCCGATCGGAGAGGAAGAGGATTCGCATCTTGGCGATTTCATCGAGGATCGCGGCGTGATCTCGCCGGCCGAAGCCGTCATCAACATCAACTTGAAAGAACAGACGGAAGCTGTGCTCAAGACGCTCACTCCCCGCGAGGAAAAAGTGATCAAGATGCGCTTCGGACTGGATGACGGCAGCGAACACACCCTGGAAGAGGTCGGCCAGAGCTTCGCTGTCACCCGAGAGCGCATCCGCCAGATTGAAGCCAAGGCGTTGCGCAAATTGCGCCATCCCTCGCGCAGCCGGAAACTGCGCGCGTTTCTGGATGCGAACGACCGGGAGTGAGCGCGGTTACACGATCGGCGAGTACGCAGGAATCTATCCTGCATCGTTCGCGGTGGCGCATTCGGAGGCGCGCAATGAACGCTGAAAAGCTTGTCGAAGGATGCGCCGCCCAACATTATTGCGGTCCTGTGCTGACCCGAATTCAGCATAGGATCACAATCACTCTTCACCTTTAGCCGCGGCCCTCGCTGATCCCGCGAGCACCAACAACCTGTGAGGCGCCGGGGCAAATACACGTGGCTCATGCTCTCCTGAACTTTCTCCTCTTCTTCTTCCGCCATTACGGTGTCTGGGCGGTTTTCGTCTTCGTCTTTCTGGAGAATGCGGGCCTGCCAGTTCCGGGTGAAACCTCGCTCCTGATGGCCGCTTTCTTCGCCCATCGGGGAGTCCTGCGGCTCTCCACCGCGATCGTGGTGGCGGCAGCGGCATCCATCCTGGGGAGCATCCTGAGTTATCACATCGGCCGCTGGGGTGGGAAGACCTTCGTGGAAAGACATCATCGCAAGATGCTGATTTCATCCAGCGGGTTTGGCAGGGTCCGCGCGCTGTTCCTGAAGTATGCCGGCGCAGCCGTTTTCTTTTCTCGTTTCGTCGATGGACTGCGAATTATTTTTGGATTGCTCGCCGGCGCGTGGGAGATGCCCTTCCGCCGGTTCCTCTTCTTCAGCACAGCCGGCGCCATCTTCTGGGCGATCACCATCGGCTCCGTGGGTTATTGGGTGGGCAGCTCGCGGCGGCGTCTGATCGCTTTCCACTACCGCATGAATTTGATCGGCCTCTTGATTCTGGCCGCCGTTGTGGTCATTGCATACGTGATGATCAAGCGCGGCATTGCGGAGAGTGTGCGGAATGATTGACCCGGAGCGCGTCAAGAGCGTGCTGTCCGATCTCGTGAGCATTGAATCCGTCAATCCCTCGCTCGTGCCGGGAGGCGGTGGCGAGGAGCGGATAGCGAGGTACGTTTCAGCGTTCCTGACGGCGGCTGGATTCAATGTGCAGTTGGAGGAGCTCGGTGCAGGGCGCTTCAACGCGACGGGCTTGCTCGAAGGACAGCGAAGCGGCCCACGACTGATGCTGAACGGCCATCTGGACACGGTGGGCACGGGCGGGATGGAGCAGCCATTTTCGCCCCGGGTGGAGAACGGCCGGCTCTATGGCCGCGGCGCGTTGGACATGAAGGGCGGTATTACCGCCGCGCTGCTGGCGGCGGAACATCTGGCAAAAGAGCGTGATTTCGCAGGCGAAATTCTGATCGCATTGGTTGCCGACGAGGAAATGGAAAGCCGGGGAACCCGCGAGTTGCTGAAGCATTTCCAGGCGGACATGGCCATTGTGCTCGAACCTACCTGGCTGGAGGTGGCAACCGCTCACAAGGGATTCGCCTGGGCCGAAATCGAAACCCGCGGCCGCGCCGCGCATGGCAGCCGCCCGGACGAAGGCCGGGACGCCATTGCCTACATGGGCCGCGCACTCCATCACATCGAAGCCCTTCAGTTCGAACTCAATCAGCGGCCCGGTCATCCGTTGCTCGGTCATGGGTCGGTGCACGCCTCTCTGATTTCAGGTGGCCAGGAACTCTCGAGCTATCCGGAGAGCTGCAAGCTGAGCATCGAGCGGCGCCTCCTGCCTGGCGAGGATACCACAACATTCGAGGCGGAGGTGGCGTCCATCCTCGTGCAGCTCGCCGCGCAGGACTCATGCTTCCACGCGGAGTACAGCATCGGTTATTCGGCGCGAGCCTTTGAAACACCCCGCCAATCGCCGGTCGCGCAGCGGCTTCTTGAATGCGCGCGCATCGTGACGGGCTCCAGCGCCCGATTGGGGACTCAGCCTTTTTGGACGGATGCCGCCCTGTTGCAAGAAGCGGACATTCCAAGCGTACTTTTTGGTCCGGGCGGAGCCGGAATGCATTCGACGGTGGAATACGTGAACCTGGAAGACGTAATAACCTGTGCCGGCATTCTGGTGGAGTTCATTGGGCGGATGGGGAAGTAGAGAAAACCTTGCACGGTCAGGGTGTGCCAGCCGGAGCGGATGTCAGTTCTTTATAAACTCTCCGGAATACTTCGAGCGCCCCATCATCGAATAAGACGAAGTAGACCTTTTCCAGGCTGGTGAGAGATTTCAGATGGTCGAGCACCTCCCCGATCATGATACGGGCACCGTCTTCCATGGGAAATCCGGCGATTCCAGTTCCGATCGCGGGGAAGGCAAGGGTCCTGAAGGTTTTCTCTTCGGCGCGTTCCAAAGTATTGCGCGTGGCCGCGCGCAGCGCCTCGGCTTTTGTCAATCCACCCATTGTCATGCTGGCAGCGTGAATCACGTAAAGCGCCTTGAGGTTGCCGCCGGTGGTCACAGCGGCGCCGCCCAGCGGCACCGGGGCCAGCCGGTCACACTCCTCCTGAATGCGCGGGCCTCCCTTGCGCCGGATCGCGCCCGCAACCCCCGCTCCAAGGATGAGGTCCGTGTTCGCGGCGTTGACGATGGCGTCCACGGCCAAATCCGTAATGTCTCCTTTTAGGAAGAAAATCTTCGCCTGCATGCAGCCTGATGTCACTTCTCCCATCGTGGCGCGCGCTTCTCCACAAATGCCCGAAGACCTTCGCTGGCATCTTGGGTTGGCAATAATTCCTGGAGATAGATGCGCTCGGTCTCACGCAACGCGGCCTCAAACCCTTCAAGGCGGCGCATGCGCACTGCGCGCAAAGCCATCGCCATTACCGCGGGGCTCCGGGCCAGCAAGGTTTCCTCAAATCTCACGACCTCGGCATCCAGCTCATTCGCCCTCGCAACACGGTTCACCAGGCCAATCCGCGCCGCTTCGTGCGCGCTGATGCCTTCGCCTGTCAAAATCATTTCCACCGCTTTCTTTTCGGGGATCAACCGGGGCAGCAGGACCGAAGCGACGGGAGGAAACGCGCCGACGCGAATTTCAGGTTGGCCGAAGCTTGCGTCCTCCGCCGCGAGGATGAAATCGCACGACATGGCAAGCTCCATGCCACCGCCCAGGCAATGGCCACGGACGATCGCCGCCACCGGGCAAGGCGCCCGGAGAACGGAGCGAATGACAGCATGGAATTCATTGAGCATCTCCGCCGCACGCTCCGGAAAGTGGTCGCGGATTTCAACCCCGGTGGAAAACGCCTTGTCGCCCGAGCCTCGAATCTCCACCAGGCGAACTGCGGAGGATTCAGTTTTGTCACTCCACAACCCAACCATTCGTTCCCGTAACTCATGGATAGTGGGGATATCGAGGACATTGAGAGGCGGCCGTTGGATGGTGAGCCGGGCTACCCGATGTTTCTGCTCAAGGGAAACGGCGCGGGATTTAGGGGGTGAGGGCTTCATTGGGTCGGACTCAATTCGTGGCTTCCAAAGCCATTACGAATAAGCTTACCCTAATTCCTCCGCCTTTTTCGGCGCCACCCAATCCTTTTCCTTGCAGACCGATTTCAAAGTTTCCTTATCCTCATCCGAAGGAAGCACCGTGGGAAGATATGTCGCAAATTCTTCCGCCGTCAGTTCTCTTCCGTCCACCGTGCAGTACTTGTCCTTATATTGGCCGATCTTGCGATTGAACTTCAGATCGGGCACTAGCAGCTTCGGCTGGTCTTCCGGGATGGCGCGGTTCAGGATGTCCGTCAACTTCACCACTTCATCGCGATAGAGTTGCCGCGCGGCCTCATTCAGGCGCTCTTTGTCCGCATCACTACCCGCGTCGCGCTCGTCGTAGCGGCCTTTCAATCCCCATACGTAAGCCCACTGCGCGGAAGAGGAATGATCCGTTCCAAAGAGGTCAAACGACGTGGGAAGCCACTTATTGAAGTATCTCTGCATGATAGGAATGGGAACGCGGCCGGCCTGAATGACCCTCTTCAATCCGTTATTTCCGGTTCCAAGGTGGAACGATTCCTCTTTGAGCATGGGAAGCATACTTTGAGCAAGCGGTAGAAAGCCCGAATAAGAAAGCATGGTCAATTGAAACTTTCCGTCGCGGTCCACAAACTGCGTGTAAGTGTAAAAGTCCAGCCAATTCTCCACAGTCTCGTTAAAGGCCCCCAGCAGCCGGTTATCCACGAAGGCCCGGCGCTCTAGCAATTTTTGCGCCTCAATTCGCCCTGAGCGGCCAAATTGGGAGATGAGGATATGACTCATCTGCCATCCATGACGCATCTCCTCCGTCATCACCCGCACGAGGCTCAGATAATCGTACCGGCTGGGGGCCGTTTCAAACAGCCGCCGTTGCTGTTCGACGGAGGCGAATTCCGTATCGCCCTGGTAAACAATCAGATTCAGCGCAGCGTCGCGGATGCGCTGCTCGGGAATGTGCATCACCGTCTTCCAGCGCAATTGGCCGCGGTAGTCGCCAAACTCAATTTCATTATTAGGCAGCTCTCCGTACTTGGCTTCAAACTTGTACTGCCTGAACTCAGGAGAATCCAGGCCGATGTCCTTTTGCCAACCGTAAAAATAATCAATCCAATCATCGAAATTGGAAACTCGAAGCATTTCCATCCTCTTTCTGAGGCGGAGAGGTTCTGAAAACTTCCGTCTCGCTCCCGTGCCCGGCGCCAGCCGGCGGGAAGAAACATGTTGAGCGCTGCGCTAAGTGTGAACCTGCGAAGACCGCCGCTCTGCAAACTCCCTACACTTGCCTAGAAACAGCTCAAAGATCTTTCGTTGTTCAGGATGATCCGTGATTTCTTCGGGGTGCCATTGCACCGCCAGAAGAAAAGGATAGTCCTCAGCGGCCTCCACGGCTTCCACCAGCCCATCTTCAGAATGGGCGATCACCTTCAGCCCGTGGCCCAACCGGCGGATCGCCTGGTGATGGAGGCTATTCACCCGGCAGCTCCCCTTGACGGACGCGCACAGTTGCGACTCAGGATCTGTCACTGTCACGTGGTGGGTCGTGTCGCTTCGATTCCCCGCTTGCTTATGCTCAATGTCGATGTTCTTGTCATTCCTCAAATCTTGATAGAGCGTGCCGCCGAACTTGACGTTAATCATCTGCGTGCCGCGACAAATACCCAAAATCGGCAGTCGCCGATCCATCGCCTGATCGAGCAGTCTGAACTCAAACTCGTCGCGTTCGCGGTTGACGTGGACGTTATCGTATTTCTTGTCCTCGCCGTAGAGTTGAGGATCGACGTCCTCACCGCCTGCGAAGAGAATCCCGTCAAGGCTGCCGGCTCGAAGCCGGCTGGCTGTGGACGCCGTCACCAGTTCAAGCTCCTCGGGATGCGCACCCGCCGCGGCCAGAGCCTTGAAGTAGGGAGATTCACTTCCTTTGGCGTGTTCTTTGTCAGAAACTGAGATCGCAATTTTCATGGTCCGTGTGTATTCACTCTACGAGGGTCTGGACTCGAAATTGAAAAGCCTGAACAAGCAAATCACCGGGCAAGCCCCAGTCTCCGGCTTCCTGAGTGTCGCGCGTCATGGCCCTGCGGCTATTTCGCGCGAAATTGCGGCGTCCTCTTTTCGACGTACGCTGCAAGGCCTTCCTTCGCATCTTCGCTCTTGAACAGGTGCTGCTGCAACTCACGCTCCAGGGCAAGACCTTCGCTGAAGGGCATTTCCATGCCGGAGCAGACGGACCGCTTGATAGCTCCGACGGCGCGCGAGGCCTTTTGAGGTGGAAGGAATTGTTTGGTATAAGCAACAACCTCCTCGAAAAAGCTGTCCCGTTCGAAGACCTGATTCACCAGACCGATTTCCTCGGCTTCTTCAAAGGACATGGTGCGGCCAGTAGCCATCAGCTCAATCGCGCGCGATTTCCCAATCAGCCGCGAAAGGCGCTGTGTGCCTCCGGTCCCGGGTAGAACTCCGAGCGCAACCTCCGGCAGACCGATCTTGCCGGAATCGCGCCGCGCCAGGCGAAGGTCCGCGGCCAGCGCGATTTCCAATCCGCCACCCACGGTATGGCCATTGAGCGCGGCGATCACCAGCTTGGGCGTCTGTTCCAGGCGGTTTAAGGTTTCGTTAGCGTGCAGGCAGAAATAATATTTGAATTCGGGCTCGACGCTTGCCAGCATCTTGATATTGGCTCCTGCCGAGAAAAACTTCTCACCTGCGCCTCGCAGAATGATGACATGAGCGCTCTCATCCATGCGGGCTCGCAGAAGGACCGAGTCCAGTTGCTGCATCATCTCGTAAGTGTAGGTGTTGGCCGGCGGATCGTTCATTTCAATCCAGGCGATGCCTCCTTCTACGTTGTAATTGATGAGCGCCGGCTCAGTGGAAATGCTTGCGGTCGTCGCCATGATTTTTCCTCCTCTTAATTTGCTGAATATCTCTTAAACGCTTCTGCTGAAGAGGTAGTGCCCAAGCTACCACCCGGGATTACCTATTCTTGCGCTGGCCTTGCGCCGCTGGGGACACCGTTGCTAAAGATAAAAGATCACACCGGCTCTCAAGCTCTGGCCCGCCCATTCGCGGCCCGGTTCTCGGGGACCCGTGCCGGATGTTTCTGTCCGTTGCTGGTCATCCGGGCCAGAAAAAGCGGCCGGGACGTCTTCTGGACTTCCCTTCCCTCGGCACTGAATCCGGTCATCCCTTTCAGGAACAGTTCGATCATCTGGCTCGCAATTCGCCCAGCGTCTGGATCGACTTTGGGGTTGTACCAGGTGTAAATCCAGTTCATCATTCCAAACAGCGAAAGCACGGCAATGCGGGTGTTGAATCCGGCGAGCTTCTGAGCTTGCTTCAGCGCCTCAACCTGGTCAAAGCAGAGCCGGTAATAAGCTTTCTTCAGCGCCCTGACCTCACGGCGCCGTTCGTCCTCCAACGATTCCGCCTCATGATTGATCACCTTCATCTCGTTTGGATGCTGGAGGAAGTATTGGAGATGCAGCCGGACGAAAGCGCGCAGGCGGCTTTCGGGGCTCAGGCCATCCTCGATGCCCCGGCGCGATGAGGCGAGGATCGTCTCAAAAGTGTGCCGCTGAATGAGAAAGAGAAGGTGTTCTTTGCTGGAAAAATAGTAATAAAGACCGGCTAGGCTCACGCCCGTGGCGCGGGATATATCCCGCATTGAGGCCTGATGATAACCGCGCGCGCAAAACACCGCTGCCGACTGGCGAAGAATGCTTTCCAGCTTCTGATCGTAATGTGGAGTCTTGCGGTTGGCCACGCCCTTCGGATTGCTCGTGCGGTTTCCAATGGCGGCTAGTCAAGTTCGTTTTTATCATTAATCGAACGTTCGTCCGAATTATCCTTCCCCAAATTGCGTCTGTCAAGCTAATTCGGTGAGACCTGTCAAGCCCCATTTGAAATGGGTGGCGAGTCTGGTTTGTTCTGGCTTCGTTTTGGCGGCGGCGGCAAATGGCAGCGTGGGCGGCTCCCTCGCGGCAAGGTTGAGAAACTGGGATCGCCGGGGCGATTCGAAGAATCCTATCCAAGCGGTGGGACTGGGCATTGGGGGCATGGAGCGGCTTCGACGAAAAGGTGAATTAATCCCGGGCCACTTTCCGCTGTTCTCTGATCCCTAACGCCGTGCTATAGTTTTGGCGTTATGCAAAAAGCGACGATCCACTTCGAATTGATCATGCTATTGGTTCTGGTAGTCCTGTTTTCTGCTTGTCACAAGTCTCACATCGCGGCGGGAGTTCCCGCTGCATCCGGGACGGCGGCTCCAGCACCGCCTCCGCCCTTGCCGCCCACTTGTTCCCTCACGGCCGAACCCGCGACGATTGAAATGGGGAAATCGGTCACGTTGACATGGTCTTCAAACAACGCGACGGCCCTGGATCTTGAGCCGGGATTGGGAAAGCAACAGGTGGAGGGATCAACCACAGCGACGCCGCAGGAATCCACCACTTATACGGTTTCCGTAACAGGTCCAAGCGGTTCTGGCACATGTACGGCACGGGTCACGGTGACACCGCCTGTGGGCCAGACCCCTTCGGTTTCGGAGTCCAACCTTCCCGCGGGTGGCGCCGGTTCAACTTCTCCACTGGAAGACATTTTTTTTGACTACAATCAGGCCACCCTGCGGCCTGATGCTCAGCAGGCTCTGACCCAGGATTCGGCTTATCTCAAAGCGCATCCCGATGCCAAAGTGAGAATCGAGGGCTATTGCGACCAGCGCGGAAGCGAAGAATACAATCTTGGGTTGGGTGACCGCCGCGCCACCGCCGCCAAGAATTACCTGGTGAACCTCGGCGCCAGCGCGGACCGGATTGCTACCATATCCTACGGGAAAGATAAACCTTTCTGCACGGAAACGACGGACGACTGTTATCAGAAGAACCGGCGGGATCATCTGGTTCTCTTGCCGGCCGGAGAATAGCCCGCTGGGACTATTGGAACTGGTGGCGGGCAGGTCGGCTGGAATGCCAGCTTGCGAGCCAATTTTGTTTCCGAATGGCTGATTCGGGTAGGCACCGCAACCTGCATCAGGATTTGGTATTTGCTCAGTTTGCTGGCGGCGCTCGGAGCTTGCCCTGACAGGGAGCGCCGGAGACATTGGACAAATAAAGTTCGGGGGTCACAGACCGCCGCCACAGCAAACGAACTGCGCCGCTACCCAGGATTTCTGAAATGATGACCACTGATTACTTCCAGAAGATGTTTGATTACGACCTATGGGCGAATGAAAAGGCTCTTGAAAGCATTTCTACTGTTGTAAGCCAAGGTGAGGCGCTGCACTTCATGGCTCACATTGTGGGCGCACATCGAATCTGGCTGGCCCGATTCGATGTTACAACCGATGGGTCCCCAGAACCCTGGCCGAAGCTCAGTTTGGAGGATTGCAGCGCCGCCATCCTCCAACTTCACGGCGCCTGGAAGAACCTCCTCAACCGCATGAGTCCTGAAAAGCTTTCCGGGGATATATCTTATCGGAACTCGAAGGGTGCGGAGTTCAAGAACGCCGTGGCTGACGTGCTTAACCATATGGTGATGCATTCCGTGTATCACCGGGGGCAGGTAGCTGCGGCTGTGCGACAAGCTGGAGGTAAGCCGGCTTTGACGGATTACATCGTTTACGCTCGCCTGCTTGCCTAGCCGTCCTGATTGGGGCACAACACCGTGGCCGCTCTTTCGTCCTCCGGGCCTGGAAATCCTTGCGACCCTGTTGCACTGCTGCCCTGAACAAGCTCAAAACCAGGCCATTGGCCGGATTGACATTTTAGCTTGATCTCACCGTGCATCCCGCTCCAGCACCACTGCCGTCCCGTAGCACAGGACTTCTGTGGCCGATTCGTTGGCAACAACCTCGGACGCATCGTACTGAAAGCCTAGAACGGCATTAGCGCCCACTTGAGTGGCGTGCTCAATGAGAAGGTCATAGGCTTGCACTCGTGCTTGCTCGCACATCTCGGTGAAAGCTCCGATCTGGCCGCCGAGGATCGACTTCAATCCTCCCATTAATCCCTGGAAGAGGGTCGGCGAACGGACGATGATGCCTCGCACGATACCTTTATATTCCCGAACCTTGTATCCCTCGACCGAGTACGTTGTCGTTACTATCATCGGATGTGCCTCCTGGGAACGGCAGGATACCATGTCGTGCCGCTGGTCTTCACCTGAAATGTATCGACACCTCGGCAGCCGCAACTTCCCGCCCCTCGCTGTGTTTACCTACACGGAAGGATGGCCGGTCAAGACGCTGCGTCAATCCGCCGATGCTTAAGGCGAGTGCCTTGGTGGGACGGACTTCGCCTGGAGTTTTGTAAGAATGGAACCATTCCTTCGCCCGCTCAACCGCCTTCAAAGGTTTGGAACTACTGCGTTGGTGGCCTTGCTGCTCGATTCTCTCATCGCTCTGCCGCTTCCGGCGGCTGACCGGGATGTTTCCAAGAACCCAACCCCTTCGTCCCGGAATTCGGACTTGTGGCATGAAGGTCTTGCAAGACAGCAGAAGGCCCTTTTGCTCCTCAATCGCATCACCTTTGGACCCCGTCCCGGCGACCTTCAACTGGCCCTGAAAATGGGCCTGAACAATTTCCTGAATCAACAACTTCACCCGGAAAACATCGATGACTCGCAAATGGATTCCCGTCTGGCCTCACTCCCAACGCTTTCCATGACTCCTGCTGAACTGGTGGAGGAATACCCCCAGCCTAACCAGCTTCAGAAGAAGCGATTGCTTGCTGCTTCACAAGGCGCGGCGCAACCTGCAAGCAATGCCGTGATGGACCGCTCAGCCCCAAGCGGGATGACGGCGCCATCTCCGGATGGAAGTATGTGGGCTTCGCAAAACAATTCCATGATGGCTTTCTCCGGGAAGCCAGCCCCGCAAGCAGGACGCCCTCCCCGAGGGCGTCCTGCGGGTCAATTCGCTGCGAGCCAGCGCCTGTCAGGGCCTCGTCAGGTCGTCATACAGTTGGCGCAGTCCGAGCTGTTGCGGGCGGTTTATAGCAACCGGCAATTGCAGGAAGTGATGGTTCAGTTCTGGATGAACCACTTCAATATTTTTGCCTTTAAAGGTCCGGATAAGTGGCTTCTGACCTCGTTCGAGCAGGATGCCATCCGGCCGCGTGCACTTGGCAACTTTGAGGGCCTGCTGGTTGCCACAGCAGAAAGCCCCGCCATGCTGTTTTATCTTGATAATTGGCTCAGCTCCGCGCCAGAAACCAGCCAGCCACCATCAGCCCGCATGAGGCCAGCCTTCTTCTCCGCTCGCCGGGGCTTTTTTCAGCCTCCATCCGCCTTCGCCAGGACGGGACAAAAGAACAAGGGTAAGCGTCCAACCGGTATCAACGAAAACTACGGGCGCGAACTGATGGAGTTGCACACCTTGGGCGTCAATGGTGGGTACACCCAGAAGGACGTGATTGAGGTGGCCCGCTGCTTTACGGGTTGGACTATCCGCGCGCCAAGGCGTGGCGGCGGATTTTACTTTAACCCCCGATTGCATGATTACGGTCCAAAGATGGTCTTGGGACACAAAATCCCTGCTGGCCAGGGAATGGATGACGGCTTGGAGGTTTTGCATATCCTGGCAAATCACCCTTCCACAGCGCACTTCATCTCGCTCGAATTGTGCCGCCGGTTCGTTGCCGATGAGCCGCCCGCAAGCGTGGTTGACCGCGCCAGCCAGACGTTCCTCACCACCCACGGCGACATTCGCTCCGTCATGAAGACCATCCTCACCTCTCCGGAATTTTATTCGCAGGGCGCATTGGCGGCCAAAGTGAAGACGCCCTTTGAGCTGGTGGCCAGTTCGTTGCGGGGGCTAAATGCGCGGACCAATGGCAGCCCGCAGTTGTTATGGTTCATGGCTCAAATGGGCGAACCGATGTTCCAGTATCAAGCGCCTTCCGGTTATGCCGACGCCGCAAGCACGTGGATTAGCTCGGGCTCGCTACTCGCGCGGATGAATTTCGCCTTGGCTCTGGCCGCGGACAGGATTCGTGGGACGGCCATCAATGCGGCATCCATCGAGTTCCAAGGCTCATCTGAATCACCCGGTGAAATACTTAATCGGTTGTCAGTAATGCTGACCGGAGAAAAGTTGCGCCCCGAAACCCGCAAAGCCATCCTGGGCGAGACGGAAGGTCTAGGCCAACCTGTGGAAAATCCTCAATTGCGGCGCAAACAAATGGCGCTCATGACCAGCTTGGTGTTGGCATCGCCTGAATTTCAGCGGCGCTAGACCCCGTCCGGTGATCGCGGAATTGTAGACGTGGAAGTTTGACCCAGTTTGGATCGAGAACAGGACCAAAGAAGAAGGAATGCGAACCACCATGGAAATCACACGGCGTTACTTTTTGAAGTCCTCGGGGCTGAGCCTTTTTGGGCTAGGCTGTGTACCGAGTTTTCTGAGACGCACGGCATTCGCCCTGGAAGGCCCGGCCGCGGCCAAGAAGAAAGTCTTGGTCGCCCTCTTCATGCGCGGCGCGGCAGACGGCTTGAACATCGTCGTTCCATATGCGGAAAACAATTACTACCAGATGCGGCCAACGATTGCCATCCCGAAGCCGGGAAAAGGAGACGGTGGCGAAGGGGCGATCGATCTGAACGGCTTTTTTGGTTTTCACCCGCGCCTTGCGCCGCTGAAGCCTATTTTTGACGCGGGTCATTTGGCGGTGATTCATGCTGCGGGGTCGCCGGACAGCACACGCTCCCATTTTGATGCTCAGGATTACATGGAAACCGCCACTCCGGGCAACAAATCCACCCAGGACGGTTGGTTGAACCGCTACCTTCAAAGAAACGTGGAAGTGGATCCCACCCCATTCCGTGCAGTGGCGCTGGCGCCGGCCTTGCCGGTGTCCTTGCAGGGACGGGCGCCTGCGCTTGCCTTCAATGACATTCGCCAGTTCCACCTGGCGATGAACCCGAAAAATCCCGCTTATCCCTTGGTGGAGGGAGCGTTCCAATCGTTGTATGCCTCGACGTCGGACCCGCTGCTTAGCCGGACGGCGCGGGAAACTTTTGAAGCCACCAAAACCCTGGAAGGTATTCAAGCACAGCAGTATCTGCAGGCAAATGGCGCCGAGTATCCCAACGGTCAAGCCGGGCAGCACCTGAAGC
This sequence comes from uncultured Acidobacteriota bacterium, assembly GCA_937900045.1. Classification (GTDB taxonomy): domain Bacteria; phylum Acidobacteriota; class Terriglobia; order UBA7540; family UBA7540; genus CALCEB01. The sequence continues at coordinate 24,882 of CALCEB010000093.1, read as the reverse complement.
AAGTCGCTCAACTCATCAAGTCCGGAGTGGGTCTGGAGATCGCCTTTGTAGACGTGGGCGGATGGGATCATCACGTCAATGAAGGCGGTGTGCAGGGACAGCTTGGCAACCTTCTTGGAAAGTTCGGTGGAGCGCTCGCGGCGTTTCACCAGGACTTGGGAGACCAGATGGAGGACGTTGTGGTCCTCACCATGTCGGAATTTGGCCGCACCGCCCGTGAAAATGGAAACCGCGGGACCGACCACGGGCATGCCAACGTAATGTTTGTGATGGGCGGCGCCGTCAAAGGCGGCAAGGTCTACGGCCGGTGGCCCGGACTGCGCCCTGACGATCTTAACGAAGGCCGGGACCTGAAACTAACCACCGATTTTCGCGATGTGTTCGCCGAAGCAGTCACGCGCCACTTGGGCGCAACCCATACTGGGGCGATGTTTCCCGGTTTCGCGGTTTCCCCGGATCGATTTCGCGGATTTCTTGGGTAGCGGCCGGCTTCACGCGCCACCAACAGCAAAATAGCTGCAGGTTTACCATGTTTTTGATTTACCATTGGTATATACCCCGTGTAGACATAGCATCAATTTGTGTAATCGCCCCTCGCCGCGCGGCCTTTCGTGCCGCCTATAGTCCCTGCAATTGGAACGAAGTGTGCGATGTTCTCTCAAGTGAGTGTCGGCTTGTGCGCATTCTGCTTTTTAGCCATTTGCCGTAGCGACGCTCGGAATTTGCCCTGACAGGGTGCGGCGAAACTCGCTGGTCACAGACCGGCGCTACAGCGGTGGGCATGACGAGGGTCTTGGAAGGGGTTCGTGCCGCGCTTTGGGGCCAAGGGTGAGGCGGTTCTCGTTGCCAAAAGATTGTTTAGGGGGCAAACCCATCCAAAGCCACTACCAAAGCCATTGAAAATTTACTAACCCTTAGCCTGCCAAGGTCCGTTCGATAACTTTGCCAGGGTGCTGACGAGCAAGGTCGCGAGTCTTTTTACTCAAAAAAATATGCTTGGATTATGACTGCTAACGTATTACGATATGCGTACATCCTCGTGCCCCGGAGGGAGACATGAAAACTGAAACATGGGGTAGCCTTATCATGTGTTCAGGAGTGATTTCGAAAACGATGAGAAAAACGTTGATGGTGCTTTGCGGAATGCTTCTCCTTTGCGGGGCTTTGCCAGGAACAGCTTTGGCTTCCAGGCGACCGAAGACCGAGCTGCAGCGGATGAAAATGGAACAGAAGTTGGAACGGAAGAACTTGAAAGCGCAAGAAAGAGCCTGGAAACGCTCTTTCCGGGGAAAGCCTATTCCCCGAGAGGATAGAATCCGGGAAAAACATCAGATGCAGCGCGACCTGCGCAATATGGAACAGCGCCAAAAGGACCAAATTCAGGATTATAAGGATCACAAAAGAATCCAAAATCAAATACGGACCTCATTAAGCCCCGGCGGAGTGAACGCTGCCCGCAATCGTGCCCGCGCATGGTTTTTGATCGCAATTTGATTAACCCCGAACCCATCTAAAACGCAACCTGCCTGACGATGCGTCTCATCTGAGGAAATCGCTCTCCGATTTTGCTAGACTAAGAGCGAGATCGAATTTATGGGGGAGGTTTCCCATGAAATTTCAGCGCCTTGTTGGGATCCTGATTTTGACGGCATCGGTGGGGCCTCTTCCTGCGACATCTTCCGAGCAGGACCAAAAGCCCACGTTAAACAAGCCGGACTCATCTCAAAAGCCAAGCTTGGGCGAAGCGCCAGCGCCATCCCTCAATGGGCCGGTGAATGCGACGATCATTGATGCCCATCAGCTCTTGATGGTTCACAGGGTCTACATCGAATCCATGGATAACAATCTAAATTTGAAGCTCGACCAGGCGTTATCCAAGCTCGGCCCTTTCCAGGTTGCCGCGAGCCGTGGCGGAGCGGACGCAATCCTGCGCGGGACCTGCTTTGACTCACCTCATCTGAAGGATGTCCACTCCGAAGTATTCCTGACGACCAAGGCGGGCAAGGCAATTTGGCAGGATGTCATCCGCCGCCCGTACAACCCCCCTGCGTTGTCCAAGGTTGTGGCTCAGACCGCAAATATGGTGGTCATGCAACTAAGGGAAAGCTTGCAGGCTGCCCGGCACCGTTAGCCATTGCGCCGGGAATTTGGGAATCAGCGTGGCCTTGCGATGCCGGATGCGGGTTGTTCGGCAACTTGGACGGTTGATATTGTAGTATCATTTTCACCTTCAGAATTGGAGCCCGTGACACCTTGCTGACCTTTCATAAGATGATTCAGGGATGCCGGGAGGGAGATTGGGCAGCTTGGCGCGCCCTGGCTACCCAATACGCGCCGGTGTTGATGGGATTAGGGACGGCCTACGCTTCCGATTCCGGGTACATCGAAAACGCCTGGCATAGAGTTTTGGGCCAATTGTCCGGTCACGAATTTGCCGCGCTCAAAGGAATTGATGTCCAGTCTGACCGTGAGTTTTTCAGCCTTCTTCGAGCTTCTCTTCTGGAGCAAATGGCAGGCGGGCTGGAAGAGGACTCCCAGTCTGCTGGTTTCGATCTCAGCGCCGCTTTGGAAGACTTAAGCAATCTGATGAAGGAACTTCCTCTTGTCCATCAAAACGTGGTGTTCCTTAAATTAACCGGCTACTCCGAACCAGCAATTGAGCAGATTTTAAGAATCAGCCCCTCGGTTGCGGCAACCAGCGTCGAACGGTTGGAAGCTACATTCTGTGTGGACTTTTGCCGCTCTGCCGGCGCCTCCGAATGGCAGGCGGCCTGGCTCAGGATGATTGGCCGGATACGCCCAAACAGGACGGCCGATTGCCCCCCGGTCCGCCGGCTGATTCGTATTCTCGACGGGCAATTTGGCTGGTATGAGAAAGATCCCATTGAGAAGCATCTGGCCGCATGCCTTTGCTGTCTGGAGGCCTCGGTGGGATTGCAGGAAATCACCCATTGGATGCAGAGAGGAAAGCCGCTCCCTCCAGACCAAGTTGACGGGATGATTTCCACCCTGCCGCTAAAGATGAAATCCAAGGAGCGCCACTCGCTGTTTAAGCGAGCGTTCCGCTAGGGCCGGAGCGCTCGGCAAATTCATGTGGGGCAGGACAATCCGGCGTCAAGAAAAACGGGTGCTCCGGATTAGGAATGGGAGGCGGAAACCGAGATGGGCTTGATTGGGACAAACGGATCGTGTACTACATTGTATATATTCACCTCACTCCAGAGCCAGGAATCAGCCCCCAAATGACTCATGCCATGCTCCATATTCTCGGAGGTGATCTCAGGAATCCGTCATTCCCTCGTCCCCGCGAAGGGGGTCGGGAATCCACCGAGTGAGGTCAAGAAGGCAGGTAGGCGTGAAGCGGTTCGCAATGAAAAAAAGATTGTTAAGGGGGCAAACTCAAACTCGATTGAAAACAAAGGACGACTCGAGGACCAAACCCATCCAAAGCCATTGAGCAAAACCATTTACATTCACTAACTCCTGCATTATGCGTAAGATACTTCGATTTCAGGGGCAAAGCCAAGCATTTGATTTAGAATCAAGGAGTTATGGGAACCGTGAGACGCCGATTGGCTTTGCCTTGGTGGATTTGAGCGACTTGATGAATCATTTGAAGCCAGCGGAACACGTCTGCCCTTTCGGTACTCGCCATTTCAGGCGCATGCTGGCCGGAAGTAACGCCGGGCTTCAGTCCGCCACAGCCCTCTGGTGATGGAGGCGGGCCCGGTCGCCTATAAAGCGCCAAGCGCCAGAAGGACAAACGATGCCCAATGCGCAGGTTTCAAACCTACCGGTTTTGACTTTTATCATCCGTGATTATCTTCCCTCTGATTTTGATTTGCTTCTGAAGATTGATGGGGAATGCTTCTCACTGGCGATTGCTTATTCACGAGAGGAAATGGCCGATTACCTGAGTCATCCTGATTCGCAAACCTGGGTGGCTGAGGGCAAGGGTGAAGTGGCAGGCTTCCTGATTGCAATCCGGGTTCAAGCCCGAAGATTGCACATTGTTACGTTGGATGTGGTAGAAGGTTGGAGGCGCCGGGGGGTGGGCCGCGCTTTGATGCTGGCGGCGGAGAATCTCGCTCTTCGCGAAAAACGGACCGTAATTTCCTTGGAGACTGCCGATGACAACTTTCAGGCTCAGACCTTCTATCATAACCTGGGCTTTCGAAAAGGACGCCGCGTCAGTCCCTATTATTCTGACGGAACAGCAGCGTGGGTGATGCTCAAGAATCTGACGTGAGGGATTTCATGCCGGTCAAGCTGACCTCCAAGGAATATAGGATCATCGCCGCGGCAGTTCTGATCGCCGCCGGCTGTCTCGCCATCTCGCTCAAATACTTTTCCCGTGCTTTCCCGGAGGCTACGATTCAGTTCCGTGTGAACGCCCAGGAGTCCGCTGGGATCGCAAGCCAATTTCTCACGGCGCGCGGATTGAACCTTCAAGGATATCGCCATGCCGTCATCTTCGACTATGACGACAGAGCCAAACTCTATCTGGAGAGGACGCAAGGACTGCGCCGGATGAACCGCCTGACCGCTGGGCCCATCCATCTCTGGCGCTGGTCGCACCGCTGGTTCCGGCCACTGCAGAAAGAAGAATTTCGAGTGGATGTAACACCTGCCGGCCAGGCGGTGGGTTTCGAACACGAGATTCCGGAGACTGCGCCCGGCGCCAACCTGTCTCAAGACCACGCCCGATCTATCGCTGAGGGTTTTCTGCGGAACGTCATGCACAGTGACCTGAGCGCCTTGTCATTTGTCGAAGCGAGCAGCAAGCAGCGCCCTGCCCGGACTGACCACACCTTTACCTGGAAAGAGAAAAATGTTGATTTGGGGCAAGGCAGCCTCCGCGTGGAAGTGGATATCGCCGGCGATCAAGTAAATGGCTACGGCGAATACGTGAAGATCCCCGAGCAATGGCAGCGCGGCTATGAAAAGCTACGCTCGCGCAACGATTCGGCGCAAGTAGTGGACGAAGTCTTTTGGGTGTTGCTGAGCGTGGCCATGCTGGTGATCCTCTTCCGCCGTATCCGCGACCGGGATATCCCCGTGCGCATGTGCTTCGGCTTCGGGGCGGTGGCCGCAGTGCTGGCCTTCCTCGGGCATTTGAACACATTTCCTCTCACTGAATTTTCCTACAACACCACGGATTCCTTCTCGAGTTTCATCACGAGCTATTTTTTCCAGGGTCTCACCAGCGCCCTGGGTACTGGAGTCCTCATCTTTCTTGTGGTGGCCGCCTCGGAGCCGGTCTATCGGGAAAGCTTTCCGGGGTTCGTCTCCCTTCGGCGCTATCTGAGCTGGGGCGGCTTGCGCTCGCGTTCTTTCCTGATTGCGAACATCGTTGGCATTTGCCTCACGTTTTTTTTCTTTGCTTATCAGACAGTTTTCTATCTCGCGGCGAACAAGCTGGGGGCTTGGGCTCCCGTTGACCTTCCGTTTTCAAATGAGCTGAACACGCGGCTTCCGTGGATTGCCGTACTCTTCACGGGTTTCTTTCCCGCCGTCACTGAGGAGATGCAGTTCCGCGCTTTCGCCATCCCCTTTCTTCGGAAGATCTCGCGTTCATGGTTCGTGGCGCTGGTCTTGGCGGCATTCAACTGGGGTTTTCTCCATTCCGCATATCCCAATCAGCCGTTCTTTATTCGCGGCGTGGAAGTAGGTGTGGGCGGCATCATCACGGGTCTCATCATGCTGCGATTCGGAATCCTTGCCACCCTCATATGGCATTACTCCGTGGACGCTCTTTACACCGCTTTCCTTCTTCTTCGCTCACCCAACCATTACTTGATGATTTCCGGCGGTCTGTCCGCCGGGATCATGCTCATCCCTTTGGCAGTGGCCCTGGCCGCCTATTGGCGCACCGGTGCTTTCAAGGACGAATCCGGCTTCACCAATGCGCGCGAAGGAGTATCCCGCGCTCCGGTAGTGGCCGCGGAACCGGCGGCGGAAGCGCCATTGGACTACCCGATTCTAACACCCGGCCGGGTGCGGTTGGCCATCCTCCTCGCCGCGCTAGGGCTTGGAGCTTCGATCGTCCACGTTTACCATTTTGGCTCCGGATTGAAAATTCACCAAACCAAAGCCGAGGCCGTTCGCCAGGCAGACCTTTACCTTCAGGGTCTGCATATAAATCCGGCAAGCTACAAAAAAGTTGCTTGGTTCGACGAAAACGTTGACCCATTAACGATTCGATATCTGTTGGAACGCGAGCCGGTTCAGAAGACAGACCAGATTTACCGCCAATCCACTGAAATGCTGCTGTGGGAGGTTCGTTATTTCAGGCCCCTGCAAAAGGAAGAGTACCGGGTTTTTGTGGATGCGATTCACGGGAAAGTGTTTGGCGTCGAACACCTGCTGGATGAGAATGCTCCTGGCGCTTCACTTTCGGTTGACGAGGCGAAATCTCTTGCGGAGAAGGCAGTTGAGCAATACGGATACAAGCTTGACAACTTCGTTCTTCAAAGCCAGCAGGCAAATAAGCGAAAGGCGAGGATGGATTATTCGCTGGTTTGGCAAGCCAAGCCCGGAGACCCTCGTAACGTGGGCGGGGCGTTTTATAGACTTGATGTGGAGATCGCAGGGGACCAGGTGGTCAGCTTTTCCCGTTATTACAAGTTGCCGGAGGCGTGGATTCGTCAGCATGAGTCCTCGGGACTGCCGAACTCCATCCTCTGGGGCCTGACCATTCTTTTCGCGGCAGGAGTTGCCGGAGGCGTCGTCTGGCTGCTCATCCGGCAGGTGAAGCAGGGTAGTATTCTTTGGGGCCGTGCTCTGAAGGTGGGCTTGATCTTTACCGCAATTGTTTTCGTTTCTGAACTGAATCAGCTCTCCACCCTTAACCGCGGGTATAACACATCCATTTCCTATTCGAACTTTCAGCTTCAAGCGGTTGTGGCTCTTGTCGTCTCGCCTGTGGTAGCCGGCCTCTTCATCTGGTTGCTGGTAGGACTTGGGACGAGCCTCTATCCGGATTCGTGGCGCCTGCTGAGCCGGAACTCGCGGCGAATTTGGCGGCGGGACGCGGCCGCTGTGATCCTGCTGGCGGCTGGAGTGTCAGAAGGTGTTGGAAAGCTTCTAGCCTGGTTTACGGACCGCTTCCATGCCTTTGCGCCAGTCAGTATCAGCCTCGCGCCACCGCAGGTGGATGCCTCGTGTCCGGCCCTTGGCGCCTTCCTTCACGCTCTTCTTTATGGGATTGCCTCTTCAGCAGGAGCGGCCGTAACCATTTATGGAGTCTTGCTTCTTTGGCGCCATGCCCGCCGACTCTTTTGGCTGGGACTTGGCTTGTTCCTGGTCACGCTTGGACCTTCCGGCGCCCACTCCGTGCGGCAATATGCAGCAGTCTGGGGACTGCGGTTTCTCCCTGTGATTGCCGGGGCAATTCTAGTTGCCTTCTTTTTTCGGGATAATGTGGCCGCTTACATGGGCGCGGCAGTGGTGGCCGGGTGTGCCAGCTCCATCGTGTCACTTCTCGGAGTTCCGATTTCTTCATTCCGGTGGAATGGAGCTGTTCTTGCGGTCCTGCTGGTGATTTTCCTCTTGTGGCTGCTGGTTCCGGGAAACGGCGAAAGCGCGGCTGCACGCAGCAGAATTAAGGGTTGGTCGTGAACGCAAATTAGCCATTCAGCGATAGTCAGATCAAAGTGGTCCCTTCCTTCGGGAAGTTCGCCAGGCCTACATGGAATCCCTCTGAGAATTGGGGCAGTGACCTGATTCCATCAAACTTGCGAATCTGTCATGCTAGGGATAGGCGTGCAACGACCCCGCTTCGGGCACACTGCTTTTTTTGGAAGGCAGCTTGGAGGCGTTGCCGCGAGGCATCTTAACACAACCTGGAACATCTAATTGCCCGGGAGTGGGCAGTTTTACATATCCATATGAAGCGATGCGGGAAAAACGACGGACTGACAACCCTGGCCGTCTGCTGGAGCTTTTTCTTACTGCCGTTTGCATATTCAGCTCGCCGGGCTGGGCAACATCAACATAAGGACGGAGCCTCGATTTTTCACGACAGCTGTGCGGTGTGCCATATCAAGAGCAGGGACGCTCGCGCTCCATCGATAAATGCTCTCCGTCAGTTGCCCCGCCAAGAAATCGTCAGCGCCCTTTCAACTGGAACGATGAAGATCCAGGGTTCTCATCTGACTCCGGCCCAGCGGGAAGCTGTTGCGAAATTCCTTTCATCTGTCGAGGCCACGGCACAGAAAGCCAAGGCAGGTGTTTGCACCTCAAAGCCCCATATTGTTGAGAATGATCCCGGCTGGGACGGTTGGGGATTCGATACGTCCAATACGCGATTTGAACCGGAAGCAGTTACCGCATTGAATGCCTCGGATGTTCCCAGGCTGAAACTCAAGTGGGCCTTTGGATTTCCGGGCGCGTCCGCCACGTTCGGTCAACCAACTGTCTATGGGGGGCGAGTATTTGCGGGCAGTGAAGATGGAACAGTTTATTCGCTCGACGCAAACACGGGATGCATATACTGGACTTATAAGGCGCCGTCAACGGTCAAAACCGCCGTGTCGATCGGCCTCAAAGGGCGTGCCGCATTCTTTGGCGATGTCAGCGGAAATGTCTACGCCCTCAATTCTTTGACCGGAGCTCTCCTGTGGCAAACTCATGTGGACGCTCATCCCGCGGCTCGCATCACGGGATCACCGCTTCTATGGCATGGGCGACTCTACGTTCCGGTTTCGTCGGGAGAGGAAGGCGCCGCCATTGATCCGAAGTACCCGTGCTGTACTTTTCGGGGGAGCGTTGTGGCCCTTAATGCCCGGACTGGCAAACAGATATGGAAAACGTGCATGATTCCCAATCCGGCCCAACCGGCGGGTAAGAATTCGGCTGGCACTCAACTCTGGGGGCCTTCGGGAGCGGCAGTTTGGTCCCCTCCAACCATCGATCCTAAGCGTCGCGTCATCTACGTGGCCACCGGTAACAGCTACTCGGACCCAACCAGTCCTTATACGGACGCGGTGATCGCGCTGAGCCTGGATACGGGGAAAATGCTTTGGGCCCGCCAGTTCACCCCGAACGACCGCTGGAACACTGCCTGTGTTGCTCCCGACAAAGCCAATTGTCCCAAGAACCCAGGCACAGATTACGACTTCGGATCCCCGCCCATGCTCGTTTCAACGCCTGGGGGGAAAAAGTCCTTGATTGCTGGGCAAAAGTCAGGTGTTGTTTATGCCCTGGACCCGGCGCACCGCGGTCGTGTCATTTGGGCGTCGCGCATCGGCAAGGGTGGTCCGCTTGGTGGAATCGAATGGGGTGGCGCAACTGAAGGTCACGAAGTATTTTTCCCCCTTTCCGACTGGCAGGATGGCAATCCCGCTGCCGGTGGTGGTCTTTTCGCACTGCAAGTTGCCACCGGTAAGAAAGTCTGGTATGCGCCCCCAGCGAAGCCGGACTGCGCCAGCCAGTTCGGATGTAGCGCCGCACAGATGGCGCCCGTCACGGCGATTCCTGGAGTGGTGTTCTCCGGGTCTGAGGACGGCCACATCCGCGCCTACAATGCGCAAAACGGCAACCTTCTGTGGGACTTTGAAACAGCACGGGATTTCCAAACCGTCAATGGCGTCAAAGCCCGCGGCGGGTCGCTGAATGCCACGGGTCCGGCCATCGTCGATGGGGTGCTTTACATGGATGCGGGTTATACCAACGGCCTTGCCGGAAACGTGCTGCTGGCGTTTTCTGTTGATGGCAAGTAGCGCGTCAATGCTTCACGTTCTTGAGCGACGGCACGTGGCCTAAGCGCGCAGCTAATAGAGCACTACGGAATCGGCCATCTTGCTTTCGCCGTTTCGCCACAAGGCGTATTGCAGGTGGAACTTGGCGTTCATTGACGCAGCCCCAATTTCACCCTGATTGTTCATCGCAATTACGGCCGATTCACTGGTGCGATTTGCGGGATCGGTCTTGACCATGAAATGCAGCAGCTCCTCGCAAGCCGCCTGCGGAGTCAAGCCTCTTGCCATCATGTGGACAATCGAAACACTCGTGCAGTAATTGGTCATCAGGTCGCCATCGCCGGTGGCGGATGCTGCTCCCACGCTGTCATTTGCGTAAACACCGCAGCCCACCAAAGGTGAGTCCGCCACTCGTCCGGGAATCTTCCAGGCGAGGCCCGACGTGGAGCAACCGGAAACCATGTGCCCTTTGCCATCCGTCGCCACGAAGCCGATCGTGTCGTGATTGTCCGCCGAGACCGCCCAGAAAGTCTCGTGATTCGGCTTGGCCCTCCAATCCAGCCATTTTTGCAGGCTTTCCGGGGTCAGCAGTTGCATCGGTTTGAAACCCATCTTCAGGGCGAACTGATAAGCGCCCTCGCCTGCCATCGTGGTGTGCCGGGTCTTCTCGATCACCAGGCGCGCTACGGAGATGGGATTCTTGATCATGTGCAGGTTGCAGATGGATCCGGCGCGGTGGCGCGTGCCGTCCATAATGGCTGCATCCAATTCCACGACGCCCTGTTCATTCGGAAGTCCGCCGTAACCGACGCTCATAACCTTGGGATCATCCTCTGGCACGTTGATGCCCTTTTCCACTGCATCCAGAAGACTGCCTCCCGAATGGAACACTTCCGCCGCTTTATCAACTGCAGGTTTGCCGTGAGGCCAGGTAGCCAGAAAAACCGGCCCTCCTGATCCACTTGCCGCATTGGCGGGTTCCGCTCCTAAGGTGCTCTTGAAGTCAGCTGCTGCCATCGCTGCTGTTCCCGCCACTGTCTTGATGAAGTCCCTGCGATCGACTGGTTCCATTGTGTCCTCTCTTCAGGAATGTGAAGTGAATGATATGTGATGCTCGCAAGTTTTATTTAAGGTGCTGCTTACCACGTCTCTCTTTTGTTTTCGCCCGCGGAATACCCCAACCGCCGCCGCCGGGTGTTTCGATTGATAGACAGCTTCCCGCTGGCGCGGCAAACATAGCCTTCGATGGTAACTTAACCGCTTGCCCCTTTACGGTCCCTGGCAAAAACAGGACGTTCCGGCCCGGCTTTCCGGGATGGCCTCCTTGTAGACCGTAGGGCGAAAATCGTCTCCGGTCGGAAAGGATACTGCAATTCACGTCCGTCAGGAATTCAATTTCCCGGATGATTCCATCGCCGCCGCGAAACAAACCCTTGCCCCCAGAGTCTGACCGCAGCGCATAACGCCGAATCCGGATCGGATAAGCTGACTCCAAGGCTTCAATCGGAGTATTCAATGAATTCGTCATATGGGTATGAACGCCGCTCAATCCATCTGCGTCCGGCCGGGCGCCCATCCCGCCAGCAATGGTTTCGTAGTAAGTGAACGTCTCGCCCTGTCGCGGCCCGGGCCTTGGGTCGACTCCGCCGAATGACAGATTGTTCATCGTCCCTGAGCTTGCTGCGGGGATTTCCAGCGGCAGTGCCTGAGCCAGGGCCTTCAGAAGAACATCGACGATGCGCTGAGAAGTTTCGACATTGCCGCCCGCAACCGCTGCTGGAAACTGAGCATTGAGCACGCATCCTTGCGGCGCTATAACCGTGATGGGCTCCATGAGGCCGGAACAAGCCGGCGCTTCCTCACCCAGTAGGCACCGAAACACATAGAAAACCGTCGACTTCGTGATTGCCAACACCGCGTTGATGCTTCCGCGACAGGAAGGTGAAGTGCCCGTGAAATCGACTTGAGCTTTTTCGCCGCGAACCGTGACGCGAACCTTCAACCGCACGGCATTGTTCTCAATTCCATCATCATCTAAGAAGTCCTCGCCGGCGTAGATGCCGTCCGGTATATTGCGAATGGCACGGCGCATGAGGCGCGAGGAGTAGTTCTGCAACTCTTCCAGATAGAAGCGCGTTTTCGCGGTCCCATGTTTGGTCACAATCTCCCGCAGCCTGCGCTCGCCCAGGCGGCAGGAGGTGATTTGCGCCATCAGGTCGCCCTCACGCTCGGCCGGTGTCCGCACGTTTGCCAGCAGCATTGCGCGCACGCCTTCCTCTACCTTTCCGGCGCGAAAGAAAAGGACCGGCGGAATCCGCAAGCCTTCTTGAATGATCTCCTCGCTCAAGCCCATGGACCCCGGCTGAGCGCCTCCCACGTCCGAATGATGGGCGCGGTTTGCAACATAGAAAATTGGCGCTGCGCTCCCGGGCATCGCCACCGGCATCACCAAGGTGATGTCGGGCAGGTGAGTTCCCCCTGCATAAGGGTCATTTAAGATGGCGATATCGCCGGGCTTCAGATCAAGTGCTGAGACGGCGGCGCCCACGGACATGGGCATGGATCCCAAATGCACGGGCATGTGGTCACCCATCGCCACCGCTCTTTGCTTGCCGTCAAAAACCGCGCAGGAGTAATCCCGCCGCTCCTTGATGTTGGGCGAGAACGCTGACCGCCGCAATGCCCCGCCCATCTCTTCGGCGACTGAGTGGAAGAGATTTTTAATAATTTCAAGTTCGGCGGCATCAACGCGCATGGCGCTCCAAAACCAGATTCAGGAATGGATCGACCCGGCATGAATAGTCCGGGGGAACAACCGTGGTTGCGCTGTATTCGGTAATGATCGCCGGTCCCTGCAAGCGCATGGCGGGGCGCAGCAAGTGACGGGCGTAGACCTGGCTACCCACTGCTTTCCCCGCGAACCAAACTGCTTTCCTTCCAATCACTGCCGGTTTGGAATTTGTTTTTCCTGACCGTCGCGCTCGTACCGGAGGCTGTTGAGTTTGAATCGTCAGCCGCACTCTGAGGCTGACGATTTCGAGCGGGCGTCCCGGCTGCGAATGCCCGTGGGCCTTGAAGTGTTCCACATGAAAATCGTCAGCAAAATGAGCGCTCAAGGGAACCGTCAGTTCGTAACCCTGCCCGGCGTAGCGTACATCGAGCCGGCGTTCGGCGCGGGCCAGTCGCCCGTCGAAGCCTTCCTGCTCGAGCGCGGTCCGGCCGGTATTTTCGAGCCTCTCAAAACGCCGATGCAATTCATCGAGTAGATTCCGGGCTTGATCTGATTTCGTGCCCTGCGATGACAGCGGAACTGGCATCAACACGGAGATCGAAACGTCCCGGACCAAATCTGCAAGCAGAACTCCGAGCGCCGAAAAGGAGCCGGGATTTTGAGGAATAATGACAGTGCGGATTCCCAGGGAACGCGCCAGATCCGCAGCATGAAGTCCACCCGCTCCCCCGAATGTTACCACGGTGAATTCCCGTGGATCGTGGCCTCGCTCGACCGACACAACCCGCAGCGCCCTCTCCATGGTGGCGTTGGCCACGGCGATGATTCCCTCTGCGAGGCTGAAGACATTCGGATAGGACTTCGTGGCGCCTAACCGCAGGGCCTGGTTCTCTTTCAGGAATCGACGGAAACAGACCTGGGCAGTTTGTTCATTCAATTGATAATCGCCGCCTAGGAAGTGGGAAGAATCAAGGCGGCCGAGAATCAGGTTGGCATCGGTCACGGTGGGCCGGTCGCCCCCGCGGCCATAACAGGCCGGCCCGGGTTCGGCGCCGGCGCTTTCCGGTCCCACACGCAAGGCGCCTCCGGCGTCGATTCTCACCAGTGACCCCCCGCCAGCGCCCACAGAGTGAATGTCCATCATCGGGACAGCAATCGGCAGCCCGCCCACAACCGCCTCGCGCGTCATGCGTGGGCTTCCGTCCAGAAGGCACACGTCCGTGGATGTACCACCCATGTCGAAGCTGATTACCTTCCGCAGTCCCAAGCGGCAAGCAAGCCTGTGAGCGGCGGCGACACCTCCGGCAGGCCCGGAGAGAATGGTTCGAACCGGCTCCATCCGAATCCGCTCAGCGGCTGCAATTCCGCCGCTCGATTGCATCAGATAAACCCGGCTGGAAGCGTAACCCTGAAGATAATCTCCGGACGGTGCGAGACTGGACGCGCCATCCTTGGCGACGCTTACGTTCAAGGATTTGGCCGGGGTTGATACCTTCTGGCGAGCATCCTGCAGCGTCTTGGCCTTGGTGGATTGTCCGGGAAAGGGGGCATTCCGTGATTCGAGGCTTTCTTCAAGTTGCCTCAGATAGCTGCTCATCAATGGAACAAGATAGGCATTCACCACCACGCTTGAGAGTCGCTCGTACTCTCTGAACTCAGGCAGGATTTCGTGGGATGCGGAGATGGGCAGACCCGTGGTCCGCAAAAATTCTGCTACAACTTTCTCATCGGCTGTGTTCGCGAAGGAAAACAAGAAGCAGAGAGCCACCGATTCCGCACCGCTTTTCAGCAGGCTCTTCTTGAGACGGCGAAGTCCGGCCAGGGTTGGCCGGCGGACTATTTTTCCGTTAGCGTCCGTTCGCTCTGCCACTCCGAACCGCCGCTCCTTCGGAACCAGCGGCGGCTCCCGCCGGACTTTGAAGTCATAGAGCCGCGGCCGGGACTGACGTCCGATTTCAAGGAGGTCTTCAAAGCCTTCTGTCGTGACCAATGCTACTCTCGCACCGCGCCGTTCGATTAGGGCATTGGTGGCCACGGTCGTTCCATGAATCACTTCGAGCGTACCGCGTGGGCGGGACGAACTGGGAAGGATTCGAGCCAGTCCCTCCAGGATTCCTCTCGCCGGATTTTCCCGCGTCGAGAAGACTTTCACCGTTCTGAGTTCGGCGCCTTCAAAGATAACAACGTCCGTAAAGGTGCCGCCCGTGTCCACTCCGCAACGCATCAAGCGAGCCATTTTCCGCCTTGGAGATCGGTTATTCTTATCCAACTCCACGCGTGTCGTGGGCCAGCAGCGCCGGGGCAGCGATAGTGGCTGCACGTGGTTGGATACAAGCTCTAACCGTATCCTGGACTATCCGCACGCTCCATTCGAGGACCAGAAGAAGATTGCACCAACTCGCGGCCTCCCGGTACAATGGTCCGCCATGCCGAGGGCAACCGTTGATGGGTCATCTTAAAACTATCATCACTGCATTGGGACCTATCCTAAGCCGCTACGGCATCTGGGGGTTGTTCGCCATTTCATTTCTGGATTCGTCTTTCCTGGCTTTTCCAGTGATTAACGATCTGCTTTTGATCAACCTCTCCAGCGTCAACCCCCATTATGCTTTCTTTGACGCAATCATATCGACGCTGGGATCCGTTCTTGGAGCCTACGTGCTCTACGCCATCACCCGCCGCGGTAAGAAGATGGTGGTGAAAGAAGGAACCCCGAAACAAAAAACGCAAATTCGGCATTGGATTGAGCGGAACGATTTTGTTTCCATCCTGGTAGGTTCATTGCTGCCGCCTCCAACTCCATTCAAGCTTTTTCCAATCATTGCCGGCGGCCTGCATGTAGACGTGTCCAGATTTCTCCTGGCGCTCATCGTGGGACGCGGCCTGCGCTTCGGCGCGGAGGCATGGCTTGGAGCAAAATACGGCCCCGCGGCGGCCCAATATTTGAAGCAAAATATAGGCTGGATGTCGCTCGCCGCCGTGGTGGCGATTGTGGCCGCCACGCTCGCTTATCGCTGGGCGCAGAAGCGGCGCGAAAGCTCACTCTGAGTGAGACGCCCAGAGTCCACTGCTAGGCTCTTATCCACACCTTATTGTTCTCTGCTCCGGTGCGTCCGGCCTCCGAACGTAAAAAATTGCTTGAGCACTTTCAGATTCTTATCCAGCAGGACTTCTATCATGAATCCCGAGCGCCTTGAGCCGAGGGAGGCAAACCTCAGATCCCGAATCGTCACGTCATCCATTTCCACTCCCTCGTCCAGTTGAGCCCAAGGAAAGCGCGCGAAGTTCAGGAAAACCTGAGCGGTGTCAGTGTGCTCCGCAGCAAGAATGGGCGGAGATAGCTTGGGCTTGCGGAAGGCACGCTCACGGTCCGTGCCGGCATCGCTATCCAATGAGTTTACCGGAAGCATGTAGAAGGCGGAATCCGTTTCCACCACGCCCGTCCAAACAAAGGGATTCACTGCGGAAGGGAATGCTCCTACGGCGTAGGCAATTTCGCCGCGATACATGTGAGCTTCAAGCATCTTGACGGCTCGTTCATGTGAAAACCCCCTGATACCCCACAAGAGGACCATTCCGCACAAAGCAATGATGGCCCCGCGCTGCGCCGTCCTTGAATCTTTGCTCTTTGCTCCAACCTCCTCGGAGACAATCCGGAAGATGGCCGGAAGGCCCAGGCCAAGGGCCAGGATCAGCAGCAGCCACGGGTCAACGATGGGCATGATATCCAATGCAATCCACCTCCCGCGGAATGGCAGGAAAGGCCGGACGCCGTATTGGTTGGTATAATCCATGAAAAGGTGCAGGGCTGTAGATAGCCAACATGCGGCTATCAGCCACTTCAGGTTGACGGGGAGAACGTGCGGCTTCTGTCGAGCCCTCCTGCCGAAGAAATAGAAAATCAAGGCCAGCGCCCACCCCAGAACGGTTACTCCAATCAGGGAGTGGGTGATAGCGCGATGGTACCGCAAATAATTGATGCCGCCGCGCCAGGCGGCGATGATATCCCCATCTGGAAGGTTGGATCCGATGGCCATCGCCCAAGTGGCATAACGGGTCTTGCGATTAAAGCCAGCCCTCGCCAGCGCAACACCCACCAATGTGTGTGTGACATTATCCATGCAGCCTCATGCAACGATTTGGCCGAAAGCGGAGTGTAGAGGCCGCGCGAGAATGTGTCAAGCCAGTCCTATAAGGGATTGCAGCCGGCCGGAACGCAACCCCGCGGATGGTGATGAAAGTCGGACGGCCACAAGGGACGAATATCTGTTACGATATGGGTTTGCTTTCAGACAGATGAAGGGGAATGAGGTGAATCTGCAGATGCGCCGAATCAGGATGTGCGTTTGGATAATTGCTTTTTTCCTTGTGGCCGTAGCGTTGGCGCTGCTTTCAAGCAGCAATGGCCCCATGTCGGCGAGGTCGCTCGGCCGCCGGGCGAATCGGTTTTTTTCGCAAGCCGTTGGAACCTCCCCAGCAAGCGGGTCGGCTAAAGATGCGCTGGATTTGAAGAGTATTGATCCCAAAGTGAAAGCCTGCGCGGATTTTTACACTTACGCCAATGAGGGGTGGCTGGTTCACAACCCCATTCCTCCCCAGTATCCAAGCTGGGGACGGTTTAATGAGCTGGCGATTAGAAACCGCGAGAACCTCCGTAAAATTCTGGAGAAGGCTGCCGCGGACAAGGGCGCAGCGAATGGGTCAAACGAGCAAAAAATTGGCAGTTACTACTCAGGCTGCATGGATCAGACGGCCCGGGACGCGGCAGGAGTAAAGCCGCTGGATGCGGATTTCCAAAAGATTGCCGGCATCCACGATATTCCCAGTCTCGAAACCGAAACCGCGAGCCTGCAGAAAATCGGCGTGGACGTGTTGTTCAATTTCACCTCTTCACAGGACTTGAAGCACAGCGACCAGGAAATCGGAGATGCGGATCAAGGCGGGCTAGGACTGCCGAATTGTACCTATTACACCAAGCAGGATGCAAAGTCCAAGCAGATCCGGGAGGAATATGTCGCCCACGTTACAAAGATGTTCCAACTACTGGGTGACGACGCCACCCGGTCTGCGGCCGAAGCCAAGACTGTGATGGATATTGAAACTCGCCTCGCCCAGGCTTCGCTAACCCCGGTTGAGCGGCGAAATCCGCAAGCTCTCTATCACAAAATGGACACGGTGCAACTGAAGGCGCTCACCCCGGCATTCGATTGGGAATCGTATTTCGCCGAAGTCGGCCATCCGCGCATGGGCGCCATCAATGTCGATGTTCCGGCATTTTTCAAAGAAGTGAACCAGGCGCTCAGCGGTATCCCCTTGGGAGATTGGAAAACCTATCTTCGCTGGCGCCTGATTGACCGGGCAGCGCCTGATCTTTCCGCTCCCTTCGTCGCGGAGAACTTTAATTTCAAAGGTCATATCCTGACCGGCTCCAAAGTGAATCTGCCGCGATGGCAGCGCTGCACCGCTGCCACGGACCGCGGTCTGGGCGAAGCGCTGGGCCAGATCTACGTGAAGGAATATTTCCCGCCCGCCGCCAAGGCTCGGGCCCAGCAGATGGTGGCAAATCTCATCGCCGCTCTGCGCAGTGACATTTCAGCCCTGAGCTGGATGGGACCTGAGACTCGAAACGCCGCAATCGCCAAGCTTCAGGCCTTCAACCGCAAAATCGGTTATCCCAGCAAGTGGCGGGACTACTCAGCCTTGGCGGTAAATCGCGGACCTTTCATGGAGAACGTTTTCCGCGCCAGCCAATTCGAGTTTCATCGTGAGATTAACAAAATTGGAAAGCCGGTGGACCGCACGGAATGGGACATGACTCCACCCACCGTGAACGCCTATTACGATCCATCCATGAATGAAATCGTTTTCCCTGCGGGAATCCTGCAGCCTCCGTTCTTTAACGCCAACGCGGATGATGCCGTGAATTACGGGGCTATGGGCGCCGTGATCGGCCATGAAATGACGCACGGCTTCGACGATGAAGGCCGCCAATTTGACGCCAAAGGAAACATGGTTAACTGGTGGACCTCTGAAGATCTGAAACGCTTTCAAGCCCGCGCTCAATGCGTGGCCAAGCAGTTTAACAGCTTTGTGGTGGAGGATAACCTGCACGAGAATGGCAAGTTGGTTTTGGGTGAAAGCATCGCCGATCTCGGCGGCTTGACCATCGCCTACGCGGCTTTTCAGAAATCTCTGGAGGGGAAACCCAAGCCGCCGGACATCGGCGGCTACACGCCCGAGCAGCGCTTCTTCCTGAGCTACGCGCAGATTTGGGCGCAAAACGTCCGCCCCCAGTTTGCCCGGCTCCTTGTGTCTGCGGACCCGCATCCGATCGCCAAATTCCGGGTACTGGGTCCGCTCTCCAATATGCCGGCCTTTGCCAGGGCGTTTAACTGTAAGCCGGGTGACGCGATGGTCCGTCCCGCGAGCGACCGCTGCCAGATTTGGTAGCCGGTGCGAGTGCCGCTTCAACTGCCCGAATCGGGAAACCGTGCTGGCGCCAGGTTGAAACCCCCGCGAGTTGGAACGCTGTCCGGCTGGCCGGAGCTTTCCTCCGGAAGCATTGAACCTCGCTGGTAGATCATTCATAATCATTGGCGAACGACGGGCCCATAGCTCAGCCGGTCAGAGCGGCGGACTCATAATCCGTTGGTCGCAGGTTCGAATCCTGCTGGGCCCACTTACCGATACGAAGCGATCAAGCTCCGGCCCGGAAAATCCCTGCCGATTGCCGACAGAATCTCTCCGCCTCAAATGGCGTTCTCGATCCTGCTCAATAGCCTCCGAATTCCTTCCACGAACTTTTCAGAATCGGCCAGCAGGCTCACCACCAAGTAGCCATCCGCGGTAAAATCGTAGAAGTGGCCAGGATGAACCAGAACACCATCTTGCTCAAGCAGCGTGGTGGCCCATTCCTCATCGGTGTGGACTGCAGGGACGCGCAGAATTGCACTCCATCCGCCCTCAGCGTATAGTCGGCTGACCGGCGACCGTGCGGGGAGCATCGCGTCCAGACGCGCTAGGTTGGTCCGCGTCCGCTGTTGGATCTGCGGTTGGATGGAAAAGCGTGTTTGTAACAACTCGGGCAAGGCTAACCCCACTGGAGCACTCACGGAAAGGTAAGTGTCCGCGATCACTTCAAGGCGGCCGAGAGCTGCATCCATCAACTTTGCAGGGCCGTTCACGACGATCCATGCGAGCTTCATCTGTGGCAGGGCTGAAATCTTGGATAGGCCGCTCAAGGTAAAGGTGAGGGCCGTTTTTTCCCCAGCCATACTCTGTGGAGCCCGGTCCGCCGGCGTTTCGAGCCGGTAATCGAAAAAGACCTCGTCCGCCACCAGCGCCAGTTCCTGCTCATGGCAAAGTGCGGCCAAGAAGGCTCGATCATCGCATGAAATGTAGGAACCCGTGGGGTTGTTGGGATTCACCAGCAGAACAGCCCGTGATTCCGGTCGGATTTTCTGCTGAAGAGCGAAGCGGTCCATTTGCCAGCCGTGGCCATAGACGAGCGGATAGACGCTGATTCTGATGTCATCCAGTTGTGCCAGAAAGTCAAACAGCGGATAACTAGGCTGCGGGGCGAGGATGGAATCACCGGGGTCACCCAACAAGCGAAAGAGGTAGGAGTATGCTTCGCTGGTGCTGCTGGTAATGAAGATTTGATCGGGGTCCACAGAGACGCCGCGTTCCCGGTAATAGCTCGCCACCGCTTCACGCGCCTCCTGGGGGCCGCGCGGATTTGGCCGGTAGGAAAGCGCAGCTTGATTGGCGAGGGCACACAGAATGCGCTCCGTTTCGTAGACAAACCCACACCGGGTGGGATTCGATTCTGTAAGGTCAATGATAGATCGGCCGCGCTGCTGCACCAGGATTTGTGTGAGACGGTTGAGCGAGAGCGGCCAGTAGGTTCGCTTGGAGAACATGGGAAACCGAAGCTCCTAGGCGTGGAGCAAGTTCTTCGAGCCGGGTAGTGGCGCGGATGATTCTCCGGTAGCCATCGTTTCCCGCTTTCCCATCATACGGCGGCTGTGCCTGATTGAACCTAACAGAGTGATATAGAGTCCTCTGCGGACCACTGAGTGGAAGATTATCTTATGGGTCTGTAGCGGACACCGTAGATCTTGCGGTTGCTTTTCAGGACCTCCCGCCGGCTCACAATCAGGGCCTGGACTTCAATGATCTGGCCCCTTTTATCGTAAGGGCAGGCAACGAAAATACCCTCGCCAGGATGGTAGTTTTTTTCCGTACCGAAGCAAATACCGCCTTTGGACACATTCTCACTCCGGGCAATCTCCACGCCGCCAAAATAGTCGCGCACACGAATGGGGAGTTGAAGGACGGCCCGCCGGTTGCGCCGCCGCTCGGCTTCCGTGGCGGGTCCTCCCTCGGCGCCGGAGGCAATCCGGGTACTGTCCGGAACGCTCTCCGCCGGAAGTTCACTCGCAGCGTAGCCCCAAGGGCCGGTATCGTCGCATTTCTGGCAGTGGCGAGTTAGGATTCCGGAGGTTTCAAGAACGTCCACCTCCACCAGCGCGAGCGGCACCAGTTCCGCGGAGTTGCAGACGTGGCAGGCAAGAAGGGCTTTGGAATCGATCTCGTCGCCCGCGCTGGGCGGTGGAAAATGAATCCCCCAAAGGTCAATCTTGGGATCCAAACACTCAAGCCCTATTTCTGCGGTGCCTCCATTGGGCGCCAAAACCGGACCTAATATACCGTATTCGCCTCCTCGATCCGTGACAGGGACCACCGGGCCGGCGACCCGGAAGGGCGCCTGCCGGCGGTTCATAAGATTGACGACGTTGACCACCTGGCCGCCGCGCAATCCTTTTGCAATAAACATCCGTGCGCCGTGACGATTCAAGCTGATGGTGTTGGCCTTGCACTCAAAGGGTTGGCCGTGCTCGTCCTTGCCGGTGACGCGGAGCGGCACGGTCAACATCACTCGGTCAGATCGTCTACGTTCTGTCGCCATAATGCGCACTCAGCTTTCGGCCGATGGCGGTTTATCCGCCGGCGGCAGCGGAAATCTCCGGGGAGATTCAACGGTGGCCCGGCGGGTAACATTCGTAAGGGGCGCTACTTCGCGTTCGCTCTCATGCCCCTGGCATGGAACAGCGGCGTGGCGCTCTTTCCAAATTGTCTGCACCTGTAAGCCGTGGCATTTTTCTATCAACGTTCCAATCTCGATGACGCTTGCGGAATTTTTGGCTCCTCGCGGTCATGCCCAGCGGCGTGGGGCGCTTCATCCGGAATCCGGGATAGACCTCCCCGCAAGGCAGATGCTGCCTGCTGGAACCGGTCATGCAGTTCCAATGCAATTTCTTCAGATTCGTGGTGGACTCTTTCCATCATTTCCATCTGCAGCTTCAAAGATCGCACCTGGGCGGCTTCAAAGGCGGTTTCCGCGCGTGTTTCAACCTTATCCAGACAGCGTTCCAGCCGGGTGGTCGCCTGGTCCATCCAATCCTTCAACAGAAATGCTGCTGCCCCAACTTGCTTATTGATGGCATTATTCGCTTCGTGGATGGCTTCCTCGGACTGGGCCCGGAATTGGCCAACGGCAACATGAGTCAAGTCTTCGGCGTCTTTCTGCAAGTGTTCCAAAACCGACTCTCGATGTTGCTCCGCCGCTTCCTTGTGCAGAGTTTCCAGCTCCTCAAGCCCCCGTGATTTCATGCCCTCCCACGCGGACTTGATTTGATCCCGGAATTCACCAGTAAATGCGCTCGCTTCCTCGTTGAGTGAGTTGAGCGTGGACCGCATCATGGCCCGCACCTCCAGCTTTGCGGATTCAATGGCGGAGTTGCGCTGTTCGATCATTTCTTCCCGGAGCATCGCCATCGTATCTTCAGCATATCTCTGGATCAGCTCGGATGGCTTCTGCAGAAGAGAATCGGCGGACTTCTGGCACTCCGTGATCTGATTCGCCACGTGTTCTCTCAGAGACCGGACTCCTTCCTGAATTTCAACGGCCATCTGGCCGCGGATTTTTCCCAGGATACCGGCCTGCTGATCTTCGAACACCGGTTTCAGCTTGACCGGCGCCTCTGAGATCATTTTCTCTAAAGCCACTTGCTGGGCCTGTCCTGCGGCAGCTTTCAAGCTCCGATCGAAGTCGCCCAACCCTGCTTGCAGGGCTTCCTGAACGCGTACCTGGGTTTGATCCACTGCGGCATTCTGGCGTGATTCGAGCTCAGGTTGCAGTTGACCTAGAAGCTGCGCAGTCAAACCTTCTAAGGCAGTTTGCCGGGCTTGGGCAACGACGGTCTGCAACAGTGCATTGAATTCGCTCAGGGAATTGTCCCGGGTCTGCTGGGCCTGTTTGCGGGTCTCGTCAAGCGTTTCCGCCTGGCGGGCCTCAAGCTGGGGCACGATCCTGGTGAGAATTCCGGCGCTCAGTTGTTCGGTGGTGGCTTCTTGAGTTTGACTTGCCGCAAGCCGCAACTGCTGCCGGAATTCGCCAAGGGCTGATTCCAACAACTGCTGGGTCTGCCCACGGGTTTGCTCAAGGATCCCGGTTTGGCAGGAATGGAGCTCGGGAGCCAGAGTGGAGAGGAATTTGGCGCCCAGTTTTTCGATCGTAACCTTTTCAGACTGTGCTGACGCGGTTTGCAGGCGCTGCTCAAATTCCCGGAATGACGCCTCAAGCTTATCGGCAATTCGTTTTTGGGTTTGTTCAACAGCCTCCCACTGGCGAGTTTCAAGTTGGGGAGCAAGCCCGGCCAACATCTCCGTACTTAGGCGCTCTATTGCGGCTTGTCGTACCTCCGCTGAGGCAGTTCGGAGTTCCTCTTGAAATGACTTGAGTCCAGAACTGATATTCTGGCCGATCCGGTCGTTAGTCTGTTGGATGGCTTCAGCGTGGCGGGCCTCAATTTGAGGTGTAAGCCGACCAAGAACTTGGTCGCTCAATCGCTCCGAGATAGATTCCTGGGCTTGGGTGGCGGTGGTTTTTAACCGCTGTTCGAATTCGCCGAGGGCAGCTTCCAGGGTTTGCTTGACTTGATTCTGGGCCTCATTGATGGCTTCAGCTTGGCGAGCCTCAAGCTCCGGCCCCAGTTTAGCGAGGGTTTCCGTCCGTAGCTGTTCGGAGGCGGATTGCTGGGCTTGGGCCGCAGTCCCTCGCAACCGCTGTTCGAACTCGCCGAGGGCAGCTTCCAGGGCTTGTTTGACTTGGTTCTGGGCTTGATTGATGGCTTCAGCTTGGCGAGCCTCAAGCTCCGGCCCCAGTTTAGCGAGGGTTTCCACCCTCAAGCGTTCCGCCGCCCAGTCTTCAGTTTGGCTGGCCGTTGCCTGCAACTTTTGTTGGAAATCATTGAGAGAGAGTTCAACTGTCTGCTTGACTCGCTCCCGCGCCTGGTCAATGGTTTCTACTTGGCGGGCCACCATCTCCGGCAAGAGTTTGGATAGGGTCTCCGCCTTCAGCCGCTCCGAAACTGATTCTTGGGCTTGGGCCGCGCTGGTTTGTAAACGCTGGCCGAATTCGCTCAGGGCTGCTTCCAGAGTCTGCTTGACGTGATTTTGAGTTTGATCGATGATCTGGGCCCGGCAACCCTCGAGTTCCGGCATGACCTTGGCCAGGGTTTCCACCCTCATCCGTTCCGCGGCGTTTTCCTGAGTTTGCAACGCCACGGATTCGAGCCTCTGTTCAAACCTCTGGATGGCGGCGCTTAGCTTTTCCTCAGCTTTCCCACTGGTTTGGGCGATGGCTTCCGTACGGCTCACCCGGCAGGCTGGCAAGGACTTCCTTTGAAATTGCCTCCACTTGCCCGCGCATGTGGTCCTGAATCTCAGTCAAGGACTCCACGGTTTCTTGCTGGAGCCGTGAGTGCTGTTCCTTCTGGGCAACTGTGGAAGCAAGAACCCGATGGTTGATTTGATGGTCAAAATCCTCCAGCGCCGAACCCAGCATCTGCTGAAGCTGGTTGCGGAATTCGTCTTCGCGCTGCTGTGTCTCCTGAGCAGTGCGCTGGCCAATTTCCTGAGCCGATGTGAGGATGGTTTCGGCGCGGGCCAGCGTCCCGTCGAGCGTTTGGGACAGATGAGTCAGCTTGGCATCGAGCCCAGAGAGCGTTTGCTCTTTTTCCTCGACGCGATCCGCCGCCTCCTTCAAACCGGTTTGAATTCGTGCCCCCATTTGGGCGCCGAGCTTGGCCAGTTTGGCGCCGAAAACCTTTAGCAGAGCTTCCGCGCTCTGCTCCGCTTGCTTTTCAAATGCGCCAAGGTCAATTTCGACAGTTTTCGAGGTTCCTGGCGCCGGATGCGCCGGGGTTGTCACCGCAGGGGGTTGCGAGTAGGCCGGACCTTTTTCGAGTCCGCCAGGGGCGGGATGGGCCGGGCCTGGAGACAAAGCCATTTGTTGTGCGGATGCCGGGGAAACGGGAGCGGGTCCGGCCGGAGGCGCCTGCTGCAGAACCCGAAGCCAATCTTTAGGGGGATATTGGATTCCCC
>CALCEB010000092.1 GCA_937900045.1 uncultured Acidobacteriota bacterium | reverse complement strand
GTCATACTCCCCTGGCGATGATGGCTCTCGTGGATCTCGTCTAAGTCGGTAGAACAACTCTCCCTCGGAGAGTGATCTGTCCGGGTATTCGGCAAGTATCCTTTCTACCACAGTTGCTCTTTGATCTGGTCGTTCAAGGGCCTTGAGAGGCTCCACGTCTCCGATCATCCACAAGTGGGGACCATAGTAGAAGAAACCGACACCAATCGCTTTCTCGATGAGCCTCAGGTCGGGCTCAAACCATGGCGCCGCCCTGATACTCGTGGTCTGGTGTTCGTTGAACTGAACAATTGGGGCAGCGCCAAAGTGGGTGCGATGAGTCGTGCCTCTAACGAAGAACCTATGAGCGAGGCGCGCTATCAAATCCCTACTCAGCTTCCTGCCATCTGTTGAACCGCAGTTGGCGCAGGCGGATTCGTCTTGAATGCCGATACTGAACGAGTCGAGCCTGAGTCCTTGGTCGCGAAAACATTTTGAGCAAAGGACGGCCTCATTCACTGGTGATCCTGCCCTCTTGGCCCAGAGAGTTGTGCTCTTGCGCGGCTGGCGATGCGAGGCCCGGAATTAGTGCCGGGGCGGCACGTAACCGGGAGGCAAAGCGGCGCCCTCTCCAAAAAAGAACTTCTCCATTTGTTGGGCGATGATTTCCTGCGCTTCCGCGGTTGCAGGGTTCAAGCGGTATTCATTCATCATCATGCGGAGGTGATCCAGCCACATCTCCCACGCCTGTTCGGAAACGTTGTCGTAAATGCGCTGGCCCAACTCTCCGGCCCACGGCGGCTCGTCAAGACCCGGCAATTCTTTTTGAAGCTTCACACACTTTACGAGTCTCTGAGCCATTGCCAACCCTCCGTCAGTCCTGGATAACGTGAATGAATATTGGCGGGACAATCCCGGCACATCGTGGATTGCCAAGCCACATCGTCATAGTAAGCTCTTCAATCCGGCCATAAAAAAGATGATCGCCCGCAAATTCCGGGTCCGTCAAGTATAGCGGAAAATCGGTAGTGGGTCAGTTTGCTGTAGCGGCGAAAACGTACCACTACCGGAAAATCAGGCTGACGCGCGAGCCTTTGGAAAGCGATCTGATGAGTTTGCGCGGTTCCACGGCCCGTATTATACAGGGCGCTACAGTCTTGGGGCGCTGCAGGGGCATGGCTTCCGCCGTGCCGTTCAGTTAGAATGCCCATTTGAATTCATTGGGAGGTGACTTGTGAACTTTAAGATTGCAGTATCCGGTACCCTCATGGCCGGCCTGCTGCTTTGGGTGGGCGCAGCACAAGGCGCCCTGACAACCCAGACCGTAACTTACCAGAGCGGCAACGAGCAGGCGAAGGGCTTTTTGGCGTTGCCTGGAACGCCCGGCAAGCATCCTGGGCTTGTGGTGATCCACGAATGGTGGGGACTCACGCCGTGGGTGAAAGAACAGGCGCAGAAATTTGCAACTCAGGGTTATGTGGCGCTGGCGGTGGACCTTTACCGTGGCAAGAGCACCAGCGACCCCATGGTGGCCCATGAACTGGCGCGGGGCGTCCCCCACGACCACGCCATTCGCGACTTGAAGGCAGGGTTCGATTACCTCGCATCCAGACCGGACGTGATTCCGCAGAAGATTGGCTCCGTGGGCTGGTGCATGGGTGGAGGATGGTCGATCGACCTGGCGGAAAACGAGCCCACGCTGGCTGCGTGCGCCGTGAATTACGGAGCGTTGCCGGCCGATGCTGAAACGATAGCGCGCATTCGTGCGCCGGTGCTTGGCAATTTCGGGGCGCTGGACCAAGGCATTCCACCGTCGGCGGTGGCAGCTTTCGTCAAGGCCATGAGAGCGCAGGATAAGCAGGTGGATGCGAAGGTTTATCCCGATTGCGGCCACGCTTTCGAAAATCCTAACAACAAGAAAGGCTATCGCGCAGCGGCTGCGGCGGATGCCTGGAATCGAATGGTTGTTTTTTTCAGCCACACGTTGAACCGCACGGCCGTTATGTAGATCGGCTAGCCAAGATCAGACCTGGGTCATGTTCAAAGGAATGTCGGTGAATCATCCGGCATGATTTCGAGCAGAAAAAATGGTGCGGAAGGGGGGACTCGAACCCCCATGGTCTTGCGACCGTCAGCCCCTCAAGCTGGTGCGTCTGCCAATTTCGCCACTTCCGCGCTGAGCAACCTAATCGAGAATCGCATCGAGGGTGTTCTTCAAAGCCTGCCATCTCCCACGGGACGCCATGTGCTCTGTACAACCAGCCATCTCTCCCAGAAACACACCCCCTTACTTCTGGAACGGATTGGTGGGAAGCGGTGGAGCTTGAGTTGGAGCTTTCGCCGGAGCCTTGGCAGGCGCCGACTGCTTCGTGCCATTTTCCAGAACCGATCCGGTGGAACTCTTCGATGCCCAAACGGAAAGCGTAATCGAGGTCGCCATGAAGATGGCGCCCAGAACCCAAGTCGCCTTGGCCAATGTCGAAACAGTCCCTCGAGGTCCAAAAGCCGCCTGGCTCACTCCGCCGAAAGCCGCGGTGATGTCCACATTCTCGCCGCCCTGGATCAGCACCACCAGCACGATCAGAATGGCTACCAGAATGTGAATCACACTGACTGCGGTTGTCATCGAATCCCTTCTTCCACACCGGCAAGCGCCGACGTCCTAAAGATACTGAATAATCGCGAGGAAAGACTCCACTTTCAGGCTGGCGCCACCCACCAAGGCTCCATCAATATCCGTCTGGGCCATCAACCCGCGCACATTTTCGGGTTTTACGCTGCCGCCATAGAGAATCCGAACCTCGCCGGCAGGCAATTCGCCGAACCGCTGCGCTCCCAGGTATCGAATGAAAGCGTGGCTTTCCTCGGCCATTTCCGGGGTGGCTGTCCGGCCCGTGCCAATCGCCCACACCGGCTCGTAGGCTAATATAATACGGGAAAATTCCTGGGGGGTCAACCCGGCAAACCCGCCCGCAAACTGCCGGGAAAGCACGGTGTTCGTGTTCCCTTGCTCCCGTTCCGCCAGCGTTTCACCCACGCAGACAATCGGAGTCAAGCCGGATGACAAGGTGGCCTTGAGCTTACGGTTCACCGATTCGTCGGTTTCTCCACAGTCCTGGCGGCGCTCCGAATGGCCAATAATCACATGGCTGCATCCGGCGTCCACCAGCATGGGCGCGGAAACGTCGCCGGTGTGCGCGCCTTCGCGGTCCCAGTGAACGTTTTGCGCGGCCACTTCGATGTTGCTTCCGCGCGCTGCGTCCGCCACCGCCCGCAAAGCCGTAAACGACGGCGCAATGACGATGCCGCAATGATTCTCTTTTGAAACCAGCGGCCGCAGTTGCTTGACGAAATCGACCGCTTCGCCGATGGTCTTGTACATTTTCCAATTGCCAGCAATCACGGGTCGTCGCATGGAGGTAGTTACATCTCCAAATTCAAAAGGCGAGTTGAAATCCTGACCGGACATTCTCAGGCATGTAAAACCATTGGTGTCGAACTAGGTTGTAGCGCCATCCCTTCTTGACAAGCACTTCGGAAAAATCGTCTCGCGTTAAGTCCAAGGAATGCAGCGCGCCTCGTTTCCAGGCCACAAGGATGATGTGATTGAAAAGCGACTCACCTGCGAATGGCCTTCCATCCGGTGACACCTGGGCGAGAGCATTTTCGATGATTTCGTCAAGGCCGGGTTTGGAAGAAACGCGCTGCCCGGGAAACTGGCTCTCTCCATCATTGAAGAAGGTTAGAATCACCTCCCCGGCGAGTACTTTCTCGCTGTTCTTCTTCTTATGCATCGACCAGATGGTATCACCCGTTTGCGTGACCGCAGACCTCAGTGTGGCGCCTGACCGGGCTGTCTCTTCCAGGATAGCTTCGAAGTAGCGGACGTTCCAATGCTGGAAAACGACAGAAAACCACCGGTTGCGCTTGAGCATTTTAAGACACAACCGCACGCTTTCCCTCAGCCGCTGGATGTAATGATCTTCGGTGAAGCACTGTTCTCCGCCGCCGATGATCTCGCTCTTGCGGGCAGACAGAGGAACCTCGAAACCTAACCAGTGATTCCAGAGGGTTGACAAATCCAGGTAAGCAATATGACCGCCGTAAGGGGGATCAGTAAAAATGTAATCGGCTTTGCGGCCGAACGCCGCAGCGAGCGCGGCCAGATCCAGGGAATACGCCTTGAACGTGCCGCGCCATCCCTGAGTCCTCTCGAGGAGGTGCTTTTGCCTCAACACTTCTTCTTTCCCGGCGATCACATTCATCAATCGTTCCCGGAAAATGTCCCACGCGGGAAGTTCCACTGGGCGGTTTGCAACTTTGTACCTATAAATACTAAAAATGCTGCTCCCCCCCCGAGATTCCGTCCTTCCCTTGGCGGAGAGGAAAGTCTTGTTCAATTTGCCCAGGGTGGCCGACCACGCCACCAGGAGCGCGCCACGCGCGTTCGGATCGATAATCCGGTCGACCCGATCCTTTATCAAAGCGAGGGTGAGGAGCTGACGAGGTGAAAAAAGATCGTAGTACCTCTCCACGTCAGAGGTTTTAGGCAGTGAGATGTTTTCCGGTAATCTGACACGCAAAAGATTGGCTTGCACTTCTTCATCTGTAAGCTGAGGCACTCGCTCAACCATAGATTGACAAGAAGCTTCGACTTCCAGATAAGCTTCTTTGATGGCCCGCGTATTTTCGTGTGTCGTGTCGGCAATCTGGGAGGCAATAAAATTTGCCAAAGGATTGATATCGCTTTGGACGCCGTGGCGGTTGAGCAGCATCGCTTCGATGGCGGTGACCCCGGAGCCGCCGAAAGGGTCCAATACCGTGTCCCCAGGCTTTGAATAATGTTCAATGTAAGAGCGAACGACGTTAGCCGGGCGCCGCGTGAAATAGGGATGGACTCCGTAGTGACGTTTGGCCCCTTGCCGGTCCGCAGGGATTCGTCGCGTGATTGGTTCGATTTCAGGATAGGCGTAAGGCATCTTCTATCCGAGGGCTTCGCAGAGCGCCCCGAGTTCGATAACATCAACATTAACTGGCACGTTTTTCATGTCATGCCGGGCGCAGAGAATGATCACGCGCGAGAGTAGCTCCGGAGAATATTTCTTCTGCTGATACTTGAAATTAGAGCTCAACTTCTTGATCTCGATGGGCGCCCCATAGGGATCATAATCCAAGAATTGAAAAGTGCCCGTGCAATCGTATCCTTTGCCCAAATAGGGGCCACACTCAACTCCCAACATCTTCAATGGGCCGGATGCACGCAGCAGATCCTCTTCCCTAACGAACCGAGCCATTCCATCGCTTTGGTGCGCTGCGGAGACACGGCAGATCTCTTGCGCTGACCATTTCCACATCTCAGGATGTTTCATCTTGAGAATTTCTAGTTGCCGCCGCCAGAGCTGGCTTTGCATCCGGTGGTTGAATGAAAGGGGAAACTCAGGCCTCTCAATGACGCCCGGGCGCGGATGGTCTGCATATTTGTAACCAACTGGGGTGAGGTAAAATTTTGCATCAATGATTCGGATTTCAACGTCAACTCTTTCGAAATCTCCAGCCGGCAATTTGTACCATCGCCGGATGGCTTCACCGATCGATTCACCCGCCTCGGCTTGTTGAATCCTGTCGTGACCAACACGGCCCCCAACAACATTTCCGTCCGGGCTTAACTTGGCGTCCAGGCTCAATGCCCTGAATGCTGATCGAGTAGCGCCATACGGCGTCACCAACGCCACCGGAACGGCTTTCTTATGCCGCAGAAAGTGGACAATCTCTTCTGACAAGTCGTGAAAATAGCATTGTGGACCGCCGGTCTTGCGGCTCCCACGCTTGGTTTGCTGGAGGTGCATGCCAATCCGAGATTACAGATTTTTCGAGCGACTTTCCAGTGCGTTTCATCCTACGGCCTACTGCCTACCCTTCTGTGAGGCATTCCACCCCCGGCAGCTTCAGCCCCGAGAGGAATTCGAGCGACGCGCCCCCGCCCGTCGAAATGTGGGATATTTTGGAAGCCACGCCGGCTTTGTGAACTGCGGCCACGGAATCGCCGCCCCCTACAATCGAGATCGCGGAAGATTCCGCCACCGCTTGGGCAATTGCCATGGTTCCAGCGGCGAACTGATCCATCTCAAACACGCCCATTGGACCGTTCCAAACGATGGTTTTTGCCTGCCGGATTTCCTTGGCGTAAGAGGCGCGGGTGGCGGGACCAATGTCCAATCCCAGGCGGTCAGCGGGAATATTTCGCCCGTTCACCACTTCGGCTTTTGCGGAAGCGTCAAACTTGTCGGCCACCACGTGGTCAAACGGCAGCAGGATCTTTACATTTCGGTCCTTGGCGGATTGCAGGATCTCAGCCGCCGCCGTGATTTTATCTTCCTCAACCCTGGATTTTCCAACCTCCACACCTTGCGCCTTAAGGAATGTGTAGGCCATGGCCCCGCCGATGAGTACGGCATCCGCCTGCTTGATGAAGTTTTCAAGCAATTCGATCTTATCCGAGACTTTGGCCCCGCCCACAATGGCCACGTAAGGCCGGGCGGGAGCTTCCACCGCCTTGCCCAGATACTCAAGCTCCTTTTCCATCAACAGGCCGGCCACTCCAGGGTGTAGGAAATGGGTTATGGCCTCGGTAGAAGCATGGGCGCGATGCGCAGTGCCGAATGCGTCGTTTACATAGACCTCTGCCAAAGCTCCCAGCTTTTCCGCGAACTTCCAGTCGTTTTTTTCCTCTTCTGGATGAAAGCGCAGATTCTCCAGCAACAGGACCTCGCCATCAGCGAGCGATTGCGCCATCCCCTCAGCCTCAGCCCCGATACAATCAGCGGAAAACCCAACAGATTTCCCAAGAAGCTCAGTGAGTCTAGCCGCCACGGGCCTCAGACTCATCTTCGCATTGGGCTTCCCTTTGGGCCGGCCAAGATGTGAAGCAAGGATCAGGCGCGCACCATGTTCGAGCGCAAACTGAATGGTGGGGAGCGAAGCACGGATTCGCGTGTCGTCAGTGATATTGCCCTCAGCATCCAGCGGCACGTTGAAGTCCACGCGCATGAAAACCTTCTTACCTTTCAAGCGCATTTGGGGGGTCCAGTCCTTCAGACTTGGATCACGCTCCTTTAGAGCTAGAACTGCTTGGTCATGTTCAACCAAGTCTCGGATGGACAGTTTTGATGTCATAGCAATCGCTCTGCTCTCTGCCGGGTGCTTAACCCGGCGTAGCCGGAACCAAAAAGGGAAAATTGGACGCATTTTGAAATGCCCCCAAATCCGCATCAATACTGGGCTAAACTGTGGTTGCCAAATATATTCAGCCTGAAAAGTGTAGAAATTAATTTCAGAGGTGCTACAGGCTCTTGGCAATGAATTTTGCCAGGTCGCGCACGCGGCAGGAGTATCCCCACTCGTTGTCATACCACGCCGTCACCTTGACGCAATTGCTGCCAATAACTTTAGTGAATGGCGCGTCCACGATGGAGGAGTTTGAGTTGCCCCGGAAATCGATGGAGACCAGTTCTTCTGTCGAGTATTCGAGGATGCCCTTCATCGGCCCCTCAGCCGCGGTTTTCAGCGCGCCCCGAACTTCCTCGGTGGTGGTGGGCTTTTCGACGAAGGCCGTGAGGTCAACGATGGAAACGTCGGGTGTGGGGACACGCAGCGAATAGCCGTCCAGCTTTCCGGTCAGTTCCGGGATGACCAAGCCCAGCGCCTTGGCGGCTCCGGTTGAGGTGGGAATGATGGAGACGCCCGCCGCCCGCGCCCGCCGCAGATCTTTGTGGGGCAAGTCCAGCGTGCGCTGGTCATTGGTATAAGAATGGACTGTCGTCATGGCGCCGGAAATGATGTGGAATGAGTCATTGATAACCTTGGCGACCGGCGCCAGGCAGTTGGTGGTGCAGGATGCGTTCGAGATGATATTGTGCTTGGCAGGATCATACTTCTGCTCGTTCACTCCGAGCACAATGGTGATGTCCTCGCCTTTGGCTGGCGCGGAAATGATGACTTTCTTCACCGTACCGTGTAGGTGCTTCTTTGCGTCTTCGGCTTTGGTGAAAAGTCCGGTGGACTCCACCACAATCTGAGCGCCGGTTGAGGGCCAATCGATCTGCGCCGGATCCTTCTCCTTGAACACCCGGATGGTCCGGCCGTTAACCCGGATGCAGTCATCGCCGTGTCCCACCTCGACCGGAAACGTGCCGAAAACGGAATCGTATTTCAGCAGATGCGCGAGGGTCTTGGGGTCAGTGATATCGTTGATGGCGACAATCTCTACCGCCGGGTCGGAATAAGAAGCACGCAGGAAGTTCCGGCCGATGCGTCCGAACCCGTTTACTCCTACCTTTACGGACATTACTTGTCCCTCCACAGAAGAGTTTTTGGAGATAATGACAAATAGCTATCGTACCCGCTCC
Organism: uncultured Acidobacteriota bacterium; assembly: GCA_937900045.1. Classification (GTDB taxonomy): domain Bacteria; phylum Acidobacteriota; class Terriglobia; order UBA7540; family UBA7540; genus CALCEB01. Next base: position 9,380 of record CALCEB010000092.1, on the reverse strand, counting down.
TAGCAAATTTGGTCAAACAGATCAGGAACTGGATGGAAACTAGCACACATTTCCGCTGAACTTCATGTCCTATGTTTTCGGCGAGGCGCCACGACCTGGTTGCATTCGTCCTTCCGAAATCTGGCGGGTCGTGCTCTAATAAAGGGTTCTGTTTAGCGCTGGGAAGGATTCTATTCCAAGAGAACCCAAATTAGGAGCCAATTCATGAGCTTTCACATCACTCCGCAGGGAAAGAAGCTGGTGACGCTGATCCCGGGCGATGGGATCGGACCCGAGGTAGTCGAAGCCTCCCGCCGTATTATCGAGGCTACCGATGCGCTGATAGATTGGGAGGAACGCGAGGCCGGCGCCGAAGTGTTCAAGAAGGGATTGCCCTCCGGCGTGGCGCCGGAAACTATTGAGTCCATCCGCAAGACGCGCGCGGTGCTCAAGGGGCCGCTCACCACGCCCATCGGATATGGCGAAAAAAGCGCCAATGTGACGCTGCGCAAGCTGTTTGAGACTTACGGCAACATCCGCCCCGTGCGGGAGATGCCCGGCGTCCCCACGCCCTACAGCGGCCGCAACGTGGACCTGGTGGTGGTGCGTGAGAACGTGGAGGACGTTTACGCCGGCATTGAGCACATGCAAACACCCGGCATGGCGCAGTGCTTGAAGCTCATCTCGCGCAAAGGCTGCGAGAAGATTGTCCGGCTGGCCTTTGAGCTGGCGCGGGCGGAGGGCCGCAAGCGCGTCCATTGCGCCACCAAATCCAACATTATGAAGCTGACCGAGGGCCTGCTCAAGCGCACCTTCGAAGCCGTCGCCCCGGAATACCCGGATATCGAGGCGGAGCACATCATTATTGACAACTGCGCGCACCAACTGGTGAAAAAGCCCGAGCAGTTTGACGTGATCGTGACGACCAACATGAATGGCGACATCATCAGCGACCTTTCCTCCGCGCTAATCGGCGGCCTGGGCTTCGCGCCGTCGGCGAACATCGGAAACGAAGTGGCGATTTTCGAAGCCGTTCACGGCTCCGCTCCGAAATACGCCGGGAAGAACGTGATTAACCCCACGGCGCTGGTCCTTTCCGCCGTGCTGATGCTGCGCCACTTGGGCGAGTTTGACGCCGCCACCAGCGTTGAGAATGCCGTGCTGGTGACGCTGGAAGAGGGCAAAGTGAAGACGGGTGACGTGGTGGGCTACGACAAGGGAGCTTCTACCACCACCTTTACGGACACCGTGATTTCGAACCTCGGCAAAAAATCCGCGCACTGGCACGCGCGCGACTACAAGCCCATCAAGCTGCCCCAGCTTTCGAGCCGCATTGATTATGTCGTTTCCCAATCGCGCCGCTTGATGGGGGCGGATATCTTTGTGGAATCGCCGCTCGCCGCTGAAGCGCTGGGCAAGAGTCTTGAAGCCATCAGTGAGGGTTCGCCGTTGAGGCTGAAGATGATTTCCAACCGCGGCACCAAGGTTTACACTCCCACTGGCGCCATGACCGATTGTTCTGACCATTGGCGCTGCCGTTTTGTGGCCCGCATTGCAGAGGTGGAGCTTTATCCCGATGACATTCTGGCCCTGACGCAGCGCCTCGGCCAGAAGCACGCCTGGATGCATATCGAAAAGCTTCAGGAAATCGACGGCGCACCGGGCTTCACCAAAGCTCAAGGCGAAGACTAAGCAACAGCGGGAGAGGAAATGCAACCCCTCGCAGGCATCATCATGGGCTCGCGCTCGGATTGGTCAACCTTGGCACGGGCAGCGGAAACGCTGGATCAGTTGGCGGTGGCTTATGAGGTTCGCGTGGTTTCAGCCCACCGCACACCCGATTTGCTGTTTGAATATGCGTCTTCAGCCGAAGCACGCGGCCTTCAGGTGATTATCGCCGGGGCGGGCGGCGCCGCTCATCTGCCCGGCATGGTCGCCGCCAAGACTTTGCTGCCCGTGCTGGGAGTGCCGGTTGAGTCGCGCGCCCTGAAAGGGCTGGACTCGCTGCTTTCCATCGTGCAAATGCCTGGCGGCGTGCCGGTGGGAGCGCTTTCCATTGGCGAAGCAGGCGCTACGAACGCCGCTCTGCTGGCCGCCAGCATCCTTGCTTTGAAGCACCCGGAAATCCGTGCGGCGCTGCGCGCCTTCCGGGACGCGCAGACCCGCCAAGTGCTGGATCACCCCGATCCTCGAGCCGGTGCATGAAGATTGGCGTGATTGGCGGGGGGCAACTTGGCCGCATGATGGCGCTCGAAGGCTATCCGCTGGGGTTCAGCTTCCGCTTTTACGATCCCTCTCACGAATCTCCCGGCGGACAAGTGGCGGAGCGGTTCAACTCCGCCTTCGAAGACCCGCAGGCGCTCGACCGCTTCGCTTCGGGGCTGGACCTCGCCACCTACGAATTTGAAAATTCACCCCTCTCTGCCGCGCAGCGGGTGGCGAGCCGGGTGAGCTATTTTTTCCCTCCTATCAAGGCGCTGCAAATGGCGCAAGACCGCTTGACACAAAAAAATCTCTTCCGCCGACTGAACATCGGTACCACCCCATTTGAGCGGGTGGATTCGCTGCAGGACCTGGTCGGCGCCGTTTCCCACTTGGGTTTTCCGGCCGTCTTAAAGACTCGCCGCATGGGCTACGACGGCAAAGGTCAAGCCCTGCTGCGCGAACCGAAGGATGTGGAAAAGGGTTGGATGGCGCTGGGCGGAACGCCATTGATCTTGGAAGGATTCATCGCCTTTGAGCGGGAGCTTTCGCTCATCGCGGTGCGTGGGCGCCACGGCCGGGCCGCCTTTTACAGCATGGCGCAGAACACCCATCACCAAGGAATTCTGCGCGCTTCGATCGCTCCGGCGCCGGACCTTAAACCTGAAATCGAAGCTCAAGCCCAGGCGGCAGCTCAAGCCATCTTTGTAGAATTGGATTATGTCGGCGTGCTGGCGATTGAATTTTTTCTTTTGCAGGGCCGGCTGATCGCCAACGAAATGGCGGCGCGGGTTCACAATTCCGGCCACTGGACGCTGGATGGTGCGGCGGCCAGCCAGTTTGAAAACCATCTGCGCGCTGGCGCAGGGTTGCCGCTGGGTTCAACCGCAGCTCGAGGCGTAACGGCCATGCTCAACTTCATCGGCGAGCTGCCCTCGCCGGAGGAGGTGCTGAGGATTCCCGGCGCGCACCTGCATCTTTACGGCAAGCTGCTGCGTGCTGGGCGCAAGCTAGGCCACGCCAACCTGTGCGCCGCCACTCATGCGGAATTACAACCGCTCCTGGCAATGGCTTCCAGGCTTGCGGGCATTCGCCTTTAGCCCGTAGTTTGCGCCAGGGCAGGTTCGGATTCCTTTGCCTTGAGAGAGCTTTGCCAGGCCGCCTTGCCCACAAAGAACGGTCCCATGTTCTGGATGTATTTTGAGGTCTGGCTGGTCTTGCGCATGGCTTGAACGCAGGCCGAGAGCGGATGAAGATGGTTACCAATCAGGCCGATCACAAAATCGTTGTCGTTCTTGTCGAGGCCAAAGCAGGCCAGACGGACATCATGAGCCAAGCCTGCATCCCCAAATGCGTGCCCGATCCGGCCGTGTTCGCCCAAGATCGGCCCTTGTTCCTCGGGCGAAAGTGCGGCGAAAGATCCAGCACGGCGCAATGGGTACCAGACAGCCCACGGCCATCCCTTGTTCAGAACAGTCAGGCGGGGTTTTTCCAGTAGCCAATCCTCCAGGTCTGGTTCATGGCCAATGGCGTAGGTGCGGCCCAACATGGTGTATTCGAGCTTAGGAATCAGTGAGATGAAAGGTGGATTCAGAAGAAACCGTCGGAGCCAGGTGACGAAGAAATCGGGGTCTTTGTTCCAGGCTAGTAGGGCGACGCCTTGCGGGTCATTAATGTCTTCGTAAAGAACGCTTTCAAATCCCGCCTTGGCTAAGGCCTTGACCAAGGGCTTGGTGTCTGTGCATCCCCCGAGGGCCAGCAGTTGCATGAAGAGCCGCTGGTCGGAAACTAGGCGTTCACCATTGCGGACAGCCCCCTTTTCTCTGATGTCGATCTTTTCCATTCTTATTCCCCCGGAAGGGCCATTATGGCAGAAAACGGGTTCCTCGTCTTGGAAGAATCGAGGAATGCTATTGGAAAAAGCGATGTGCGCACGGTTTGGTGTATTTCCTATACCGAATCGTGTAATATCTCCCACGGTCTATTCTTCGAATCCGGTATCCGGCTTCTTGTTATGGATTTAAGTCATTTACAATGAGTATATTTTAGATAGTCAGGTCTCGGAATTCTATTTGGAACCGAAGGTGCTAGCGATGAGTGTGTAGTTTACTTCCATGGAGGTTTCACCCTTATGAAGAAGTTGCTCTCACTGCTGTTCGGTAGCGTTCTGGTGTTCTCGCTGGCTATGCCGGTGTTTGCCACTCCGAGCGCTGTACCCCAGAGTACGACCACGAGCACCAAGAAGAAGGCGAAGAAGAAGCACGCCAAGAAAGCCAAGAAGGCAAAGAAGGCAAAGTCTTCGGGTATGTAATTCGGGCATGTAAGTTGAGCTTCAAGCTAAATTGGCCGGAACGCTCACGCTTCCCGGCAACACTTAGGGCGAAAGTGGAATCTGAAGATTCGGCTTTCGCCTTTTTTGTTTTTTCAGGGAAGGATGCGACTATGAAGTCAGTCAAACCAGCCATCCTGATGCTCTTTTTGGTCTTCTCCGCCATTTCGATGGCGGTGGCGGTCCAAGCTGGAGGGTCTGCCGGCGTCAACAGGATATCTACTTTTTTTGCAGGACTCCCGCGCAAGCATCACAAGAAAAAAAACGGGAAGAAAGCCAAGAAACCGAAAGGCGCAAAGGTTGAGTCTCTTCCCAAACAATGACTTTCGCGGTCAATTAGCGTGCATGTAGACCCAGTGGAGTGGGAACGTAATTGCGCACTGGTTATCATTTCTCCGGAAGTTGCTGAAGTTAGTACTTGCCAAGCGGGCTGGACTTGCTAAACAATAAGGTCTTCTATGGAACCGAAGTTCGGGGGAACTTTGGCACTGGTGAAATGTCGTCTCTCTAACCTTTGCTGGTTGATCGAAGCACTCCGCAGTATTTGCGTCCCCGAGCATTCGCCACAATATCCCGAAACCGATCGTAGCCTTTCCAGTCTCGCCACAACAGGATTCTGGGCATTTCCAACTCGGCCGTGCAGTCGCAGGGGGAAAATATGATGATCTCCAGCAAGGTTTCGAACCGGAAACTGGCAACGTCCTTCGCGGCGATCGCCGCATCGGCAGGCAACCCGGGGAGAACGGCTCACTTCCGCCGGCGTCCTCGATCCCTGCCAGAAACACAGTCCGGCAGATCTGAGGACGGGTCTGGACGGAATGGTAAACCCGAGTCCAAAGGGCTCGCGTTGCTGAACAACCAGGAATTGGAAATTGTCCGGCGGATTGTGACCGGATACAGCAACAAAGACATCGCCCAGGAGCTCGATCTGAGCGAGCAAGCTACCCAGCGCCAACTTTTCAAGATTTTTGATAAACTCGGAGTCTCGAATCGCATGGAACTGGCTCTGTATGCGGTGAGCCACAATATAGCTGGATTCATCCGGTAGCGGTAGGATGGGTAACAGGCATTGATTCGATTCTGGCCCGGTGGGGCGGACAGTGCGGCCCGGTGCAATACCCTGCGAGCGGAAGAGTCTTGTGTGAGTATCATGAAGGCCGGGAAATAAGAATAATGAAGATCGACGCGGACCACCAATCTGAATCGCTCCAGCGTGCGGGACGCTATCCCGTCCGGACCCCGATCCGCTTCCGGATTCACGGCCAAGACGAGTGGCACGAGGGCGTCACTGAAAACATCAGCCGTACCGGAGTTTTCTTGGTGTCCCCATTTCTTCTACGCGCCGGGGCCAAAGTAGAGATGGTCCTCTCTTTGCCCAGCGAGGTTTTAGGAGGAAACCGGGCTGAAATGATTGGGCAGGGCCGGGTCGTGAGGCAGAGACGATCCAGCAGCCTGGATCAGCCGTCTGGCATGGCTACCACCATTGACCGTTATCGCCTGGCACGGAAGGCCGCAACCCCGCAAGAGAGCCCCAGCAAGTCTTAGCCCGGCCAATCTACTGATGATGGAAGATCATGTCGCTACTTGCTTTGCCGGGTTTTGATCACGATCGGCGCCCCGAGGAATCCGAAGTTTTCGCGGATGCGGTTCTCAAGGTACCGCTCGATGGAAAAATACAGTTTGCCAGGACGATTGGTGAAGGCCACGAAGGTGGGCGGCGCCGTTCCCGCTTGTGTCAGGTAATATAGTTTGAGTGGTTTTCCATTCGGTGATGGCGCCCGGTCAAAATTGAGAGTTTCAAGGAAACGGTTCATTTCCGCAGTCGATACGCGCTGGCGGCGTGCGGCGGCGACTTCTACGATGGATTCGACCAGCTTTGCGAGCCGCTGCCCCTTGAGGGCTGAAATGAAAACCAATGGCGCATAATCCAGGTATTTGAGCCGGTCTCGAACTTCTTCCGTGTACTCGCGCATTGTGGACTGCCCCTTGGCGATTGCATCCCACTTGTTCACCACAATGATGACGGACCGGTGGCTTTCGTGAGCGTAGCCTCCTATATGAGTGTCGAGCGCCGTGACGCCTTCCACCGCGTCAATCATGAGCAAGGCAACGTCGGACTGCTCCAGATGCTTCCGCGCCTGAATCACACTTAACTTTTCCGCCAGCAAGTTGGTTTTACCTTTGCGGCGGATTCCGGCCGTATCGATGAAGCGAAAACAGCGCCCGCCGATTTCGGCTTCCGCATCGACGGCATCCCGTGTGGTGCCGGCTTCAGGGGTCACAATCGAACGTTCCTCGTTCAATAGCCGGTTTAGCAAGGTGGACTTCCCGGTGTTGGGATGGCCGATGATGGCAACACGGATGGGCCGGTCCACGGGCTCTTCTTCGGCAACCGGCTGCGGAAGGTCTTTTACTACCTGTTCCAGAAGATCATCCACCCCCATGCCGTGCTCGGCGGAAACCGGGAACAGCCTGGCAATACCCAGCCGGTAGAAGTCCGCGGCCAACGGTGAAGAACTGTTGGAGTCAATCTTGTTCACAACCAAGGCTAGAGGCTTTCCAGTCTTACGCAGCAAGCTTGCCAGTTCTTCGTCGGCAGGAGTTACTCCTGCCCGTCCATCCACCACCAGCACCAGATACGCTGCGTCTTTAATGGCCACTTGAGCCTGACTGAATATTTCAGACACGATCAGGCTGCGATCCTCCGGCACCATTCCACCTGTGTCGACCACCTCAAAACCGCTTCCCATCCACTCCGCCGGCGCGTAAATGCGGTCGCGGGTCATGCCCGGTTCATCGCTCACCAGGGCGCGGCGCCGCCCGCAGATGCGGTTGAAAAGTGTGGATTTGCCCACATTGGGGCGGCCCACAATCACAACTCGCGGGAGCGAAAGGTTTTTCTTCATCGGATCAATCTTGGAGTGGCGCAATTTGGCTGGGGTAGCGGCGGTTTGTGACCGCCGAACTTGAATTCTCAACGATTTCCGCCGCTCCCTGTCAGGGCAAGCTCCGAGCGGCGCTACAGCAGACTGCGCCACTACCAACACTTTTGGACGTTACCGGCAGTCCGCATTATAATGCGAACGGGAGCCAACTTTGCGTTACCTCGTCCTGAGCGACATTCACTCAAATCTTGAAGCACTTGAACAGTGTCTCCACGACGCCAGGGGAAAATACGACGAAGCCGTGTGTCTGGGGGATCTCGTGGGGTATGGCCCCGACCCGAACCCCGTGATTGACAACCTGGGCGCGTTGACCTCCAAGATCATCCGTGGCAACCACGACAAGGCGTGTTGCGGCCTTTCGGACGCCGAGGACTTTAATCCAATCGCCAAGATTGCAACCTTTTGGACACGTCAGGATTTAACCCAGTCCCATACCGACTATCTTCGCGCCCTGCCCCCGGGCCCAGCACCGGTAAATGGCTTCCAGATGGTCCACGGATCCGTTGCTGATGAAGACGAATACATCGTCGGGCCCGGTCAGGCGCTCCCCGTGCTCAGAACCCTCTCCACTCCAATCACGCTGTTCGGCCACACCCACCACCAGGGAGCCTTTGTGTTGAGTCCCACGCAAGGCTTCCGGTCCATCCGAGGGTCGAGTCCCAAAGACGGATGCACGCTTGAAATGTCCATCGAGGAAGACGCGCGTTACCTCATCAATCCCGGCTCGGTGGGACAGCCCAGGGACGGGGACTGGCGCGCGGCATTTGCCATTTTCGATTCCGGGGAGCGAAGGGTGGAGTTTTACCGTACGTCCTACGATTTGCCCCGCACCCAGGCCAAAATGAAAGCCGCCGGATTGCCGGAACCGCTCATCACCCGCCTCGAAATCGGCCGGTAATCAATCATGGTATCAGAGAACGGCAAAGGACCCTTGCTTGCGCGGGGTGACAACAAAAGCCAGAGCCATGTCCGGTTGAACCGAGCGGATGCGTTACCCCGTCTTGGGGCATGCGCCCTGGGCTGCTCGCTGTCGGCCCCTCCAGGCCCGGGTCCAGTGGAAATGCCCAAAAGTGGGAACAAAGCCATTTTTTACGCTGTTTTTCCGCGCAAATCTTGTAACTTATTGATTATAAGTCAATTGCTTTGGTTTGTTCGAAAAATCGACATAACTTACGTATTATCTATGGGTTATCCGACTTTTCAATGGCTTTGATAATGGCTTTGAATGGCTTTGTACCATTCTATTTATCCATGTTTTCAATGGATTGCAGACTTTTCCACAAGCAAAAAGAATTATTTTTTCTCCTCTTTTTTCTCATACCCGCATTTTTACTGGTTCATTTGCATGCTCGCAATGGCTTTGTTCCTCGAGGGCAAATCCGGTCTCTTGTTTTCAATAGCTTGCGCGTCATGGGTTGCACAAATACTCCAATTGGCGGCTTCGACAAGCCCAGCACACTCACATTTTTACTTGCCTTTTCAATACTTTGCCGGGTTTCGGAGGCTGTCACAGCAGGATTGTTGCTGTTCGAATCGAATGCACCCCCTCACTCCTGCCCTTCTCTCCCCGCAAGCGGGAAGAGGCTGATGCGAAGCGGCAGGTGAGGGGCGGCAGAAAGCCTTCATCCCAACCACAGCCAATCGCCAGCGGCCTGCCCATGAAAAAAGTCTTCCGGAACCAACGTTTACCTAAACTATATTATCTCATACGTGACGCAATGTCAATAAGCCCTTTGCATGGGTATGGGTGTCCAGAGAACTGCGACAATTTTAAAAATTATTCTTGACAAGTGAAACAATATGTGATTAATTCTTGCGCATCCATAGAGTAGTCGATCCAAAGCAATCGGGCAGTCAACATAACCTGAATTTTAAGGGGGAATTATGAGACGCCGTTCCTGGTTAGCTCTTGCGGGGGGGGGGGT
>CALCEB010000091.1 GCA_937900045.1 uncultured Acidobacteriota bacterium | reverse complement strand
CAATCCGCGACCGAGACGCCGTCCCGCCTCTGAGAATGCGCCGGATTCAGGTATTGATACACGGTGCCATCTGCGTCGGCGATAGCGGTAGGATAGCAGAGCCCGCCACTTGGGCAGTTTATGGCCGCGCGGGCTACGTCATCCCCACCCGACAGATGGGTATTGTCTCCCGAGCAATATCCGTTCTGGTAGTAAACGCTCGCCAAGTTGAGGGCGTGCCGGTCTCCAGACGGGCCTTGGAACAGATAATCCGTGATCACCGGGCACTGATTGTTACCTTCGGTTAGGAATATTTTGTTCGCGCTCAATAGCGGGACGCTGTAGGACCACCCACTCTGGGAGAGAAACGTCGTGTTGGATCTCCAATAGCCCTGCCCCGTGACTGAGAAGAGCACGTCCTCGCCATTGGAGTCATAGGCGAAGGCGAATGGCACGGTCAGGCCCCTGCCTCTCGGAACCGGCACTTGAGCTCGAAGGCTAACCGAACCATTGGCCGGGTTCACCGTCTCCGAGAACATGTGGATGTAATTGTGGCCGGCACCTGGGACGGGCGTAGAGGTCGTGTCGCCCACATTGGCGATTTGCCCCCGAGAAGGAGCTGTGAGGACTAGCAACAGGCCTGCGGAAACCAGGATAGAAGTATAGCGGCCAGACTTGAACATCTCCCCCTCCGTGCGCTTAGATGACCTTGTTGGACCTTTCAAATTTCCGGCAGGCAAAATCCCATGACAATCCACAAACATGCAGGACGATTTTCCTGCATGTTCGACCTCGGTGGCTTGTGTTCGTTATCTATCGCAGAAGAAATTCTCGACACTTTTCCCATACATCTCTCTGTTTGTCAAGGATAAAATTATCCAGAGCTTTTTTGATATTTTGTTGATTGAGGCGCACAGCGCGCCCCGCGATGCAACTCAATTGGGTCTGGCGCCGAGTTCGCCCAAAACGACGGCTGACCCGAGCTTCTCGACAGTGGCGATCTGGCGAGAGGCTCTCGGCTCACAAGACGATCTGCAACCCACAAAACACTTCCGGCCCGTTCAGCCTCTCAACTGCGAAAGTTCGGCTAGATCATCTGGCTTTTTACCTTCCATAAACGATCTCGAAGGCCGCAGGGCCAAAGCCGGGCCGCACTACGAAACAACGCGGAGGACCGCCGCACCCCGGATGGCGTCATTCTTAAGAGAATTGAGCGCCCGGTTGGCATCCGGCAACGGGAAGACTTCAATCTGAGTCTTGATGGGGATTTCTGCGGCAAGGCGCAGAAAATCCTCGCCGTCTTGGCGGGTGTTGTTGGCGACACTGCGGATAACGCGTTCGTGGTAGAGAAGCGCGTAATCAAGGGGAGGAATGGGGCTCATGTGAATGCCAGCGAGCGCCAGGGTTCCGCCTTTTTTCAAGGCTTTCAAAGCGGCCGGCACAATTTCTCCTGCTGGAGCGAAGATAATGGCGCTATCCAGCTTGGCGGGAGGCTCGGCCAGCGTTTCACCCGCCCAGGTTGCTCCCATCTCCACTGCCAACTGCTGGTGGCGCAAATCGCGGGTGCAAACATAGACTTCAATTTTCCAAAAGCGAGCCACCTGGATGGCGACGTGCGCCGCCGCTCCAAACCCGTAGAATCCTAATCGACCGCCTTGTTGAATTCCGGAAAGGCGGAGAGAGCGGAAGCCGATAATACCCGCACAAAGCAGTGGAGCGGCTTGCTCCGCGGGGAAGCCACCAGGAATAGGATAAACGAATTCCTCGGGCGCCACCGCATACTCAGCGTAGCCCCCATCCACCGTGTAGCCCGTGAACTCCGGACTTTCGCACAAGTTTTCCTTTCCGGCGCGGCAATACTCACAAGCTCCGCAAGTACGATGCAGCCAGGGAATGCCGACGACTGTGCCCGGCTGAAACCGATTGGCCCGGTCGCCGCTTTGTTCGACAATCCCCACCACTTGATGACCGGGAATCACTGGCATTTTGCCAGGTGGCAGCTCCCCTTCGATAACATGCAAATCCGTGCGGCAGACGCCGCAAGCGATCACGCGGACAAGCACCTGACCGCCAGCCGGTACGGGATTGGGCGTGTCCGTGAAATCGAGTGGATTCGTTTCAATCCGTTTTGTTGAGCGAAGCAGGCAAGCTTTCACATTCCCGATTTTAAACCTATTGAGGCGGCAACAGTCTCGATGGTTGCAAAAAGCTCACAAGCCCGGACCGGCTTCGACAGGTACCCATCCATCCCGGCCTCACGGCAGCGCTCTTCGTCACCTTTCATGGCGTGCGCGGTCATGGCAATAATGGGGAGATGGTTGCCGGTGCTGTGCTCCCGGCGCCGAATGGCGGCCGTGGTTTCAAAGCCGTCCATGTCCGGCATTTGCACGTCCATGAGAACCAAGTCAAAGTTCCCATTCTCCAGCGCCGCTACCGCCTTCCGGCCGTTTTCCACGACCACCACGTGATGTCCCCTTTTTTGGAGGAGGCGCATCGCCAGTTGCTGGTTCACTGGGTTATCCTCCGCAAGAAGGATGCGCAGGGATGATTGCAAGCGAGCCTCCGGCCGCTCTTCGCGCAAAGAATGCCGGGTGACCAGCGGCGCGAATTCTCCGCCTTCGGACTTCCTGCCCAACACGTTCAAAAGGGCAGACTGGAGGTCGGTGCGGCCCACGGGCTTGGTCAAGTAAGCGGCGATGTTGAGTTCCCGGCAGCGAGCACCGTCGCCCCGCTGTCCTGCCGAGGTCAGAACGATAATGGCGGGCGCGGCTCTTCCAAAGTCCTTGCGGACCTGGTTGGCCAGTGCAAAACCGTCCATATCAGGCATTTCGGCATCGGTGAGAAGGATGTCAAAAGTCTTCCCCCGCGTTCCGGCGCTCTGTAACAGGGTGAGCGCAGCGGCGGCGCTTTCGGCAGCCTCCGGATTCATCCCCCAATTTTCAAGGGTGGTGGTCAGGATACGGCGGTTGGTAGCGTTGTCATCCACAACCAACACGGCTACCCCTTGCAGATGTTCGGTTCTGGGCCCCGGCGAAATGGGGGCCGCTGTTGCCACTCCCAACCGGGCCGTGAAATGGAACACGCTGCCCCGTCCGGGCTCGCTTTCCACCCAGATGCGTCCTCCCATCATTTCGGCAAGCCGGGATGAGATGGTCAGGCCCAAGCCGGTCCCTCCAAACCTGCGGCTCGTCGAGCCATCTGCCTGGGAAAAGGCCTCGAAGATGATCCGTTGCTTTTCAACAGGAATACCAATGCCCGTGTCCTGGACGGCGAAATGAAGAGTCACTGCTTCTGGAGCGCAGGACTCCAGATCAACCCGCAGAAGAACCTCACCCCGGTCCGTGAATTTCAGGGCATTGCCGAGGAGGTTCACCACCACCTGGCGCAAACGGCTGGGATCCCCGGCCACAAAGTCCGGCGCTTCCTCTCGCACGTCGCAGAGGAGTTCCACCTGTTTTTGCTGCGCTCGCACCGCAAAGGTCTTGACGGTTTCCTCAAGCATGTTCCTTAGATTGAACTCGATGTGGTCGAGTTCCAGCTTGCCGGCTTCGACCTTAGAGAAGTCAAGAATGTCATTGATGACCGTCAACAAGGAATCTCCTGAGGTCTTCACCATGAGGAGGAACTCGCGCTGCTCGGGCGTCAGGTCGGTTTCGAGCGCCAGATCGGTCATGCCCAGGATGCCGTTCATGGGGGTGCGAATTTCGTGGCTCATGTTTGCCAGAAATTCGCTTTTGGCGCGGCTGGCAGCCTCGGCGGCCTCTTTGGCCTTCAGCATCTCCCTTTCCGCCCACTTCCGGGCTGTCACGTCCCGCACCACGGCGAGGTATGCCGCGCGGCCCTGGTATTCGACGGTATCCGCGAACACTTCCACGTCCATGCGGCGGCCGGACTTGGTTATATGGACGCCGGAAAAAGGCGCGAGGCGGCCAGGGCGAGGCCCGGCGCGTAACGCCTCCTGAAGCGGCGCGGAATGTAACATGACCGAAGCCATCTTGGCCAAGGCGTCCGTCAGCGATGCCCGGCCCTCTGGTGGGCGTAAGTCAAAGGGCGTCATTGTCGACAGCTCGTGCCGCGAGTATCCGTAGACTTCGAGGGCCGTTTCGTTGCAGTCAAGGTAATGATAGTCGGCGGCATCGGCAATAAATATCGGGTCGGAGATGCGATTGAACAGGGTGCGGTACTTTCCTTCACTCGCGCGCAGAGCTTCTTCTGCCTGCTGGCGTTCACTGACGACTGCGCCCAGGCAGATGCCTGTTAAGGCCAGAGCCAACATGACAAGTTGCAACCGGGGCAAGCGGGTGAGACCGGCATGGGTGAGGTGGGCGCCAAGAATAATGCCAACATTGATCAGGAGAATAGAAAGCGCCGCTTTTGGCAGGCCGTGCCGGGCGGCGATCCAGATCACCGGAAGGAAAAAGACATAGAGCGGCTGGTAAGGGAGCGCCGGCGCGAAGCCGAAGACCAACCAGATGGCGGCTGCGATGCTGCCGAACTGGATCGCCTCAAGCGTCGCGGACGCCCCCCGCGTTTCTTGGATGTCGGGAGTGGACGCCTTCCGCCAGCCTTCGCCCTTCATCCATCGTTCGGCGCCGGGAGCGATATATACCAGCAAGAAGGGCGCGAATGAGACCATGGAAATGCAATCGCCGACCCACCAATTGAAGGCTGCGCCGAAGTAGCCGGACCGGGTGACCAGGCCATCTCCCAACAAACTCAGTGTACCCAGGAGAGCAGTTGGAACCGCTGCGGTCAGCAGAACCAGCGCAAAGCGCCCGACATCCCGCAAATGCCGCATCTCGATGTTAATGCGCCATTTCCGCCGCAGGATGACGGCCCCCGCAACGTAACCGCCCCATGCTGCAAAGATTCCTGGAATCCCAGTCCAGGAAAAGATGCCTCGATGGTAGTCCAAGACGGCGCAAACCAGGGCGACGATGAAAACTATTGGTGAATAACGAAGCCCTCCGCAAAGCAACAGAGCTACGGTTAGCCCGGTGGGTAGATACCAGGCCGGTGTGCCTGCCCACATCTGGATGGTGGATGATGAGCGGTCAAGGGCCCAAAAAGCTACAAAGAAAATTACAAACACCAACAGTTGCTTGTGCAGAGGCGCCGTTTCCCAGGAGGTGGACTCATGGGGTGTGGAATCAAGCCCTGTAGCTCGCTCGTGGGTTGCGGTTTTCATGAAGAGCTCGAAGGGAAAATGGTTTGCGCCTGGTAGCCGGAGGCAGCCGTTACGGTAGCTGGTTACAGCAGCGGCTTGTTTTCAAACCGGGCCAAGCCGAACTTCCAACACCTTTTGGCCGATTGTTCAGTATTGCCGTCAAAGTCTAGCCAAACCATTTATTTTCAATGATTCCTACGTTTTACACTTTTCTTTTTCTTCAGCTTTATCAGTGGTCTTGCTTTGTTTTCAATAGGATTTAGATTCGGACATTATCGGACATTAGAGGATATCACCATGGGCTGGTCCGCTCCACCGGTCGCGGGAAGGCTGTGCCGTGTGCCGGGCTGAACCCCGGCGCTGCTCCTTCCAATCCACCAAGGCAAAGCCAATTGGTTGTTCAAGGTCCTCTTAACTCCTTGATTCTAAATAAAATGCTTGGCTTTGCCCCCGAAATCGACTCAACTTACTCATAATACAGAAGTTATTCGATTTCAATGGGTTTGCCCAATAGCTTTGGATGGGTTTGCTCCTCGAGTTGTCCTTTATTTTCAATCGAGTTTGGGTTTGTCCCCCTAAACAATCTTCTTTTTTTGCGAACTGGCTTCACCCTGCCTTCCAGGCTTTCTTGTGATGGATTCCCGCTCCCCGCCTCCGCGTGGACAAGCTTCGCGGGAATGACGATCCGAGGAGAGTGCGCCACGGGGGGTGGAATTACGCTCGTGTGGGGATGAGACGGCTTCCTGAGATTGCCTCCGAGAAGATGGAGCATGGCGCGAGTCCTTGGGCCCCCCGATTTCCGGCTCGAACGTGAAGAGAATGTGTACCATACAGGACACGACCGGTTTGTCCCGACCATGTCTATTCTGGTTTCTGTCTCCCCCTCCAAACCTGGAATACACTTATAACTATAGAGTAATTACTCGTTACGTAAATGTCAAGAGTCTTGATTACCGGGTAATGTGCCAGTTTGCTGTAGCGGCGCTCTATGAGCGCCGAACGTGTATCTTCAACGGTTTCCGGCGCTCATAGAGCGCCGCTACAGCAAACAAACTGAGTCACTACCAACCGTTGTGGGTGCTGCCGCGGCCCGTGGCCGCTGGGTGTCGCATGTGCAACCCAGGCTGGTGGGCCTGGAAGCACCAAAATGCCGCATTGCTGCGGATGAAAACTGGTATATATTGGGCCGGGACGATAGCGGGTTCGTGGCATTGTCTGCCGGCATAACTTGCCAGAGGTATTCCTTGCGGGGATTGGGAGCTGCAGCAGCTAGAGGTAGCCTCTACAAATTCTCTGGATGTGGATGAAGCGGAGACGGCCTTCCGAAGCCTGCGGAGTTGTTGGACAAATTGCGTATGACTTTTGGGCGATAGGAATCTATACACAACGAGGTAAGCCGGCGGCGCTCCAAGACTGTAGCGCCGGTCTGCGACCGCCGTATGTCGCCGCTCCCTGTCAGGGCAAGCTCCGAGCGGCGCTACAGCGAATGGCCGTCGCCGACTTATAGCGCCTTGTGTGGAATTCAAATTTGAGACGAGGACAAATCTCATGAGCAGTTCGCGCCGGGACTTCTTGAAACAATTCGGCTTGACCACCGCGCTGAGCACCGTGGGCGGATCGTTTCTTCCAGGGGCAGGGTTCGACGCAGCCCCCGAAGGTCAACCAAAAGACACGGCTGGAGGCGGCCGCAAGATTGGCTACTGCATTGTAGGGTTGGGCCGCATCTCGATGGGCGAATTCATGCCGGGAGTGCAAATTTCCAAGCGATCGAAGATCGTGGCGCTGGTCAGCGGCCACCGCCCGAAGGCCGAGCAAATGGCGGATAAGTATGGCGTCTCCCATAAAGCGATCTACGATTATGCCCACTACGAGGAGATCGGGCACAACCCGGAAATTGACGCCGTATACATCGCCTTGCCCAACGGGATGCACGCCGAATACACGATTCGCGCCGCGAAGGTGGGGAAGCATGTGTTGTGCGAGAAACCGATGGCCAATTCGGTTGCGGAATGCGAACACATGATCGCCGCCTGCCGGAAAGCCAATCGAAAGCTGATGATTGGCTACCGCTGCCGCTATGAGCCCACCAATTTGAAAGCCACCGAACTGGTCCGCCAAGGGTACGTGGGAACCGTCGAGCAGATCAATTGCTCATTCGGATTCAATATCGCTCAACACGAGTGGCGGTTGAACAAGAAGATGGCGGGCGGCGGACCGCTGGTGGACGTGGGCATCTATTGCATCCAGGCGTGCCGGTATTTGACGGGCGAAGAGCCAGTGGAGACACAAGGGTTTTCGTCGGTAGTCGACCACGACGGGCGATTCAATGAAGTCGAAGAAAGTCTGGTTTGGAACTTCCGTTTTCCCTCCGGGGTTCTTGCCTACTGCTCGACGAGTTATGGGACCAATTTTGTGGGTGACTCGGCGCGGGCCATCGGCTCCAAAGGCATGTTGGAAGTGAATCCAGCGTTTGTTTATGAGGGCTTGCGCCTGACGGGGAAAGCGCAAGGCGGTAAGCCTCTCGACATTCAATATCATGACCCTTCACCGCACCAGTTCACGCGGGAAGCGGATTACTTTGCGGATTGCATTCTTAACAATAAGGAGCCCAAGACCGCGGGCGAGGAAGGCTTGAGGGATGAAAAAGTCATCACGGCCATTTACCGGTCTTGCGCGGAAAACCGGCCCGTCAAATTGAGCGCCTAGCGGAAGGCACGGCCGCAGCCGGTGACCTCACCGCGTTTTGCAGTCCTCAATTGTTTTTTTCCACCGTGGCCGCGAAACGCGCCCTCAAATCGACGAACACCAGGTGCGAAAGGATGACGTGGGCGTCCTCGACCTGCTGCATGTTGTTTGAGGCAACGACGATCGGGCAATCCAGCAGATCCTTCATTTTGCCGCCTCCGAACCCCGTAAAACCGACCGTCGTCGCATGCACTTGCCGGGCCAGTTCGAGAGCTTTGAGCACGTTAGGAGAATTACCGCTGCCACTGATGCCGAAGGCCACGTCGCCCGGTCCGATGAAGCTTTCGATCTGGCGAACGAAGACATCCTCGTAGGTTGAATCATTAGCCCAGGCGGTCAGAATTGCGCTGTTATCCGTCACCGAGAACACCTTCATGCGTTTTACGTTGGCGAGCGCCGCAGGCCCCGGCACGTGAGTGCCTTTGCCAAGATCCGCAGCCATGTGGGAAGCCAGCGCCGCGCTCCCGCCATTTCCGAACAGGAAAAGGGAGTGGCCATTTTGATGGGCGCTGAAAATAATGTCGGCAGCGCGCTTCACTTGATCCAGCGGCAGGGAATCGAGGACACCTTTGAGGTCTGAAAGATAAAGGGAATAGTCAACCACGGGCGAATTCAACGGTCCTCCTTCCAAACGTGCAAGCATTCAGGATCAAAGGTTCTTTTTCTTCATCTGGTCCACAATGTGCTCCGAGGTGCGGTAAGCGAGAGCCAGGATCGTGAGCGTGGGATTTTTGTCCGCATTGCTGACGAACGGAGCGCCGTCAGTAACGAAAAGATTCTTGCAATCCCAAGCCTGGCAATAAGGATTCAACACGGAGGTTCTGGGACTGGACCCCATTTGGGCTGTGCCCACCTCGTGAATAATTTCTCCGCCTTTTGAGATACCCCAGTGTTCTTCCGGCCCCGCGGTGCGGATGACCTCGCCTCCGGCGGTCTCGATGATCTCCCGGAAGGTTTCCCGGGCATGGCGGGCCTGTTGGATCTCGTCGTCAGTCCACTTGAAATGGAATTTCGGGACGGGGACACCCCATTCATCCAGGACTCCCCGGTCAATTTCAAGATAACTATCCTGATTGGGAATCATCTCTCCGCGGCTTGAGAACCCGACGAACGCGCCATAGAGCTTCCGGCAACCGGTTTTTAATTCTATGCCGTAACCGCCGCCCAGAAACCGCTCTGATCCTCCCAGGATGCCAGCGCCGGGCATCCTCCGGCCTCCTCCGAACTCGATGTGATACCCGCGCGAGAATAGCATTTCATGGCGGAATTGTTTCTGGTAATTCCACCAGGGCATGTAGAGATGCATGCCGCCGACGCCATCCTCATTGTGCGGCGGAAGGTCCATCAACACCGGCAGGAATCCAACGGTGCCATCCGCTCCCACCGTATCCATCAGATATCGTCCGACAAGACCGCTGGAGTTGGCAAGGCCGTTGGGATGTTGGCGGCTGCTGGAATTCAGTAAGAGGCGGGCTGTTTCGCAGGCGCTCCCGGCCACCACCACGATCTTGGCCCGAACTTGAACTTCCTTCCGGGTCTTCCGGTCGATATAGGAGACGCCCGTGGCCTGGCCCTCATCATTCACCAGGATTTCGCGAACCATGGCGTCGCAGCGGATCTCAAGTTTCCCGGTGGCCAGCGCCGGAGGCAGGAGTACCGTGGGCGAAGAGAAGTTGGATGAGGTCGCGCAGCCCCGGCCACATTGCGAGCAGTAGTGGCAGGCCGGACGGCCCTTTAAGGGGCGCGTCAGGATGGACAATCGGGAGGGAACGCAGGGAATGTGCAGCTTGCGGCAGGCTTTCTGGACGACGAGCTCGTAGCAGCGGGGCTTTGGAGGCGGCTGGAACTTTCCGTCCGGGGTGTTTTCCAGATGCTCCTCCGAGCCAAACACGCCGATTAGCTCTTCGGTTTTATCGTAGTAGGGCGCCAGGTCTTCATAACTGATGGGCCAGTCAAAACCCTTGCCGTCGCGGCTGTAGGGCTTGAAGTCATAAGGCCCCATGCGCAGTGAAATCCTGCCCCAATGGTTCGTCTTTCCACCCAACACTCGCGAGCGCCACCATGTCCAATTGCTACCCGGGGCATTGAGATAAGGCTCGCCCGGAATGTGCCATCCCGCATAGCCCGGATCAAAGTAGCCGTTGGGCTTTGCAGGCGTTGGCAAACCGCGGTGAGGAGCTTCGTAGGGCCAGACAAACATTTTTGAGTCTTTGGCCGTATCAAACCAACTACCTGCCTCCAGCATCAGGCACCTGGCTCCCGCTCCAGTCAGAACATAGGCAGCCATGCCGCCGCCTGCTCCTGAACCCACAATAATCACGTCATAAGGCTTGGTCTTCGTTGCAACCTGGGCCATGTTTGATCCGTTTCCCCGGAAGGCTGCGGAAAAACCCTGCCGTCCTGTCATTCTGAGGAGCCGCAGGCGACGAAGAATCTCGTAAGTGTTTGATGCTCAAATGCAGAGATTCTTCGCTTCGCTCAGAATGACAGCCCTAACGAGTTTTTCCGCAGCCTGCTAGAAGTTTCCAGCCGGCAAGCTGGTATCGAACTCTGTCGTGGTATCGTTTGCTATCGCGGCGCTCATCGAGTACCGCTACAGCAAACTATACCACTAACTTTATCACTGCCTTCCGTTGTTGTTGCAACAGGGTTATGTTAGTGTTGGCCTGCCACGGCCGGGCTTGGCCTTGCAGAACCAAGCCTGAGCCGGTGCAGCTTCTGCGGAGAAAATGAGGATGAGAATCATGAGGACTACTTGTCGAATCGCAAGCGCCATGAGTTTGGCGATGGTGTGTGCCATGCAATTGTTTGGCCAGCTTGGGACATTTTCCAAAGCCCAACGGGTGGCTTTTACTCCAGACTGGCACGGAGACCGGTTCCCGGACGGCCGCCCCAAGGTGCCGGATGAGGTACTGGCGCGCTTGAAGGACGTAACGGCCGATGAAGCGTGGGATGTGCTGCAAACGGCGCATTTTCGCAATCAGTTTGAAGGCGGATGGGAGGTGATTAATCCTGGCCAGCGTCTGGTGGGCCGCGTTGTGACCGCAGTGTTCATGCCTTACCGGCCGGATGTGGACGCGGTGATCCGGACCAACGGCAAGACCGAAGGAAGAATCGGCGCTGAAAATTCCTGGATCATCGATACGCTCAAGCCGGGCGACGTCATGGTGGTTGACCTTTTCGGGAAAATCAAATTTGGCACCATCGTTGGTGACAATCTTTCGACATCCATTTATTCCAAGAGCCACAACGGTCTGGTTGTGAATGGCTCCGTGCGCGACATGACGGGCATTCAGCGCATCAAGGGTTTTCAAGTCTACACTCGAGGCGTTGATCCGACGGACCTGCAGAACGTGATGCTGATGGGGATCAACGTGCCCATCCGCATCGGCCATGCCACTGTGATGCCCGGCGACGTGGCGGTGGGTGATCCGGAAGGCGTGACATTCATCCCGCCGCAGATGGCGGAAAAGGTGGCCGATGATGCCGAAATGGATCATAAAGTTGATGCCTGGGGCCACGAGATGCTGCGGGAAGGCAAGTACACGCCGGGTCAGATTGACGGCCGTTGGACCCGCCCCATGATTGAAGAGTTCAACAAATGGCTGGAGCAGACGGGGTCGAAGCTTCGAATGCCAGTCCATTAAGACTTCTTGACGGGGGGCACAAGCAGCAGTTGAGCCTCGATGGCTGCGGACCGTCTCTCAATGCTTCAGTGAACAGCGTTAGACCTGACCTGGATTTCCTGGTAGTGGTTCAGTTTCTTTGCTGTAGCGGCGCTCTATGAGCGCCGAACTTGTATCCTCAACGGTTTCCGGCGCTCATAGAGCGCCGCTACAGCAAACTGCGTCACTACTGGATTTCCCGGCAAGGTGAGGGTTGGCGGGAACAATCGCAGCCAGGGGATGTGCTGGTTCATTCTGCAAACCATTCGTTACTCCACGGTTTTCCCCACATGGCGCGGAAAGTCATCGGCCGTTGCCGGCTTGGTGCTCTGGTCCGTGGGTGTATGGAAATACTGCTTGCGCGCCTTTTGCCATTCCACCATGCTCAAGCCGGAAGGATCGTAGACAATCGCTCCGGCGCGAAGGGTCATTCGTGCCCGCAACTTTTCCGTGCCATCCAGGCGCGCGAAACCGCAATCAGCATAACTGTAATGACCGTGCAGAAGCTGGAGCACCGCAACATCCGCCACGGATCCCACCGAGAGCGTGCCCAGATCCGTGCGGTGAATTTCCTTCGCCGGATTTACGGTCGATTGCCGGACCACATCCTGGAAGGATTCACCCATTGCCAGAAATTTTGAGGCGACGTTGTCAAAGCTGATGACGAACTGGTGAAGATTGCCGTGGTGGATGTCCGTGGAAATGGAGTCCGGCTCGAACCCTTGTTGGATGGCGGGCGCAGCGTTGCGCCACCAGAAGCTGGCGGAGCCGTGGCCGACGTCAAAGATCACGCCTCGCTTGCGGGCTTCCCGCATAATGGGGTTCAATTTGCCGTCCGGCAGGATGATTGGGAATTGCTGCGCAAAGACGTGGGTGTGGATATCACCCGGACGCATCTTCTTGAGGATCAGGTCCGAATAGGGACGCTGCGGCGGGCGCGGGAAGAAATCCACCATGATGGGGACGCCGGCCATGCGCGCGCACGCTTCAGCGCGGTCCACGCCCGCCCACGGAACGTGCTCGGCGTCCCAGGGCTTCACGGTCCAGTAATGCGCGGTCTTGACGCCGACAATGATGTTGCGATACTTGCGAATGGTCGCGGCGCACTTATCCGGGTCCATTTCGTCCAGGCTCTGTTCCAGGCCGCCTTGCATGCCATCCGAAACAATGTTCAACCACGCCAGCACGCGGATTTGGGAACGATCGATTACTTCCTCTTTTTCCTGGAGAAAAGTATCCGCGCCGGATGTTCCGGCGTCCACTATCGTCGTTACGCCGGAAGCAAGATTCAGGTCCGCTGGGATGCCAAGCGGCGTCTCGTGGGCGCGTCCGATGGGAGCGAACCAATCGAGTGGCGCGCCGCCATGCCCAATGTGAACGTGAATGTCAATCAGGCCGGGCGTGACGTAGAGGCCGCTCACGTCCACTACCTTCGCGGCTTCGGTCGCCGGAATATGGTTCTGGACGGCCGCAATTTTGCCGTTGGCGACGGCCACATCCATCATGCCGTCGATGTGGTTGCCAGGGTCTATCACGTGCCCGCCTTTCAGCAGCAAGTCGTAATGGGGCGTTTGGGCAACCGTGTATCGCGCCAACCCGGACAGCAGCACACAAAACGCGGCCCACTTACCGAAGAGTCCCAATTGCCGGATCATGTTCAAATTCTCCCTCAGCATTAATCCCAGGATAGAAGCAAAACCACTTCACTCCTGACTTGCGCAGGCGATATATAGTTCAGCGCCGCGCGTCAGTCAAGGATTATTAGATCGCCGCCACTGCATTGTGTGCAGAATGGGTTCAACAGCGTGAGCGCCGGTTGCCTGACTGGCATCGTTTCTAAGTGCAATGCTGTTCACTTAAAGTACGTTCGAGAATAACTGCACATCGTCGAATCCGAGCCCATCATCGACCATGTCGCGGTTTCCCCCTACTTGCGGGGAGCGGAAAACTGGACCCCCACCTTCGTGGGGTTGACAACAAAAACCAGCGTCGTGGACGGCGGAATTGCGGGGGTGTGTTGCCCCGTCTTCGGGCTTGCGTCCTCCGGGCGTAGGTCCAGTGGAAATGCCCAAAAGCGGGAACAAAGCCATTTTTTACGCTGTTTTTCCGCGCAAGCCTTGTAACTTGTTGATTATAAGTAAATTGAGTTGGTTTGTTCGAAAAATCGCCGTAACTTTCGCGGCATCTATGGGTTAGCCGGTTTCTCAATGGCTTTGATCATGGCTTTGAATGGCTTTGTATCACTAGATTTATCCATGTTTTCAGTTGATTACAGACTTTTCCACAGGCAAAAAAGAATTGTTTTTTCTCCACTTTTTGCTCGCACCCGCATTTTTACTGGCTCATTCGCATGCTCGCAATGGCTTTGTTCCTCGAGCGTCATTTTGGTCATCTTTTTTAATGTGGATTGGCCGGTCATGAGAAACCTTTCGAGGGACATATACTTTCAATATATTACTCCATAAGTACATCATTGTCAAGGACTGGTAGTGGGAAATTGCATATACCCTTGGACAGTAATCTCCAGCTTTATTGTACTTTCCGGCTTCTGCGCGCGAAGGTTGCCTTCACTGGCAGATTCATCGCTTGGTGGTAAAATGGCGTTACCTTTGGGGGGAGGTGCATTCATGCGCTTGAGTCTGATATTTTTCGCTGTATCAGTCCTTTTACCGTCAGGCATCCAGCAGACCCCACCGATGACTCCTGGCAAACCCCGTGAAAAATGCAAACTCGAAGGCACGGTGATCGCCGCAGACAGCGGCCAGCCTCTTCGCAAGACCGTCCTATCCCTGAGTAAGACCGGAAATCGGGCCAAGCCCCAATACGCCCTGACCGATTCCAACGGATACTTCGAGATGAAAGACATTGATCCCGGCCGCTATTATTTTTCGGCATCTCATGCGGGCTACGTCCGCATGGGATACGACCAGCGCTCGGCTGACGCGCCCAGTTCCGAGCTAACGCTTTCCCCCGGCCAAGTCCTCAAGGAGATCTCATTCCACCTGCCTCGGGCCGCGGCGATCAGTGGCCACGTTTATGATGAGAACGGCGACCCGATCGAACGCGCCCAGGTCCGCGCCCAACGCTACCGGTACTTTCAGGGAAAGCGGCAGTTACTTCCTGCCGGTTTTGCGTCGACCGACGACCGGGGCGAATACCGCATCTTTGATCTGGCTCCCGGCTCCTACTACGTCAGCGCAACTCTTAACGCCGGGCAGTTCAGCCAAGGGCCCGCGAACCTTTCTTATCCTGACACGTTCTACCCCTCCACTACGGAAGCATCGACCGCCTCTCCGCTGCAGTTGACAGCCGGAAATGACTTCTCCGGCGTGGATATCAGCCTGGCGCCGGCGAAGACATTCCACATCCGGGGACGAGTCTTCAATGCCGTTACCAACAGACCCGGTGATGGGGCATGGACCCTCCTTCTTCCACGCGGCCAACGGTTCACCGGAGGGGCTTTCAACAACGAGGACTTCGTTCAAGATCCTCACGGGAATTTTGATCTCGGTGGGGTCAAGGCTGGGAGCTATTTTCTGATTGTGAGTATTGACGCTAACGGCGCACAACTCCAGACACGGCTGCCGGTGGATGTAGCCGATTCCGACATCAATGGCCTGAGCGTGACGTTAACTTCAGGCGCTGAAATCCACGGCCAAGTGAGAGCCAGCGGCGGAAAGCTCGACTTCGCTGGACTCCATTTGATGCTGAGACCTCGCGATCAGCAAATCTACTTTCCTTCCCAAGAAGCGATCATCGACCCGAAGGGCAACCTGACTTTTCGCCATGTCGGAGATGGTGGCTACAAACTCCGAGTGTGGGGATTGCCCCAGGACGCTTACGTCAAGAGCGTCCGTCTCGGTGGCCAGGACGTGCCGCAGTCTGGTTTCGATGTGAGCGAGGGACAAAGCCCCGGGTCATTGGAGGTGGTGATTGAACCGAATGGCGGCCGCGTCATGGGAACGGTGGCCAAAGATGGCAAGCCCTTTAGCGACGCCACGGTTGTACTGTTGCCGGAGGATCCGGCTGCCGCAGGGGATTACACCCGGACCGAAGAGGCTGCCACCGACCAATATGGCGCATTTGTTATGCGAGGAATCCGCCCTGGCAAGTATCGCGTTGTTGCTTTTGAACAAATCGAAGAAGGTTCGTGGACTGACCCGAACCTTTTGAGCCGGATAAAGGATCAAGGGAACGAGGTCGAAGTCAGCGACGGCCAGGAGAGTAAAGTCCAGTTGCAAGTGGTCCCTGCAAGCCAACTGGGAAGCGATGGGGCCGAATAAGGGCCTGTCCGGATTATTCACGAACTTCCGATAGGGGACTGTCAGGGCACGGTTAAAACCGTGCCCTGACGGTCCTCGCGCCTCGATGAATCCGAGCTATAACACCCGTGCGGAAATTGTTCCAGCCGGGCTGGAGACACTGGCCCGGCACCCGGCCAGCAAGTCTTGGACGGCGTGGCATTGCGGCGCATCAATGCCGCGTTCGCTCCGCTCGAGGTAGGGTATGGCTTCTTTGGTTCGACCGAGGTTGGCGAGGAGAATGCCTAGCTTGGCGGCAGCTTGCATATTATTCGAATTCAACGTTAAGGCCCGGCGAAGGCCGCGCTCAGCCTGCCCATGCTCATTGCAGGCAAGCCGGCAAGTTGCCCAATCACTCCAGAGTTCGCTGCTTTCCCGCTCCACGAGCACAGCGCCAAAGAGATTGGGCGCTTCGGCAAAGTGTCCCTGTCCGAAAAGCTGCACAGCTTTTTTCAGTTTTCCCTCGAAAGAAGCAGGCGCTTCGGAGGCTGCTCTTTCCAGGATCTTGGCAGCCAGGGGAACCAGATCCGGCATGTAGAGTCCGGACTTGAAGCTCGAATGTAAGAGGGGATTCTGCTTGAACTCCGTTAGCGGGACGCTGCGGCTCACCGCCAGGGTAAACAAATGCGAAAAGTCAGCGTCACTCACCGTGTCCACACCCAAAAGCTCGCGAGTGATCTTCCAGCGCCAATAGAGATTCTGCCGTGTGAGCGTCAGAACAAAGTCTGCGAAAGCTTCAACCTTTTGCCGGGATGCGAGATTGGACTTGTAAACCGTCCGAAGCAGGCTTGCGGCCAGGTCCGTGTAGGGAGTGGTGGTGGCGGGCGCTCCGGCTTTGAAGTCCGCCTCATAGTCTTCCGGAGTCTTTTCCGCTTTGAGGATGCGGTACGTAAACAGACGCTCGTTGACCTTGGCATAATCACCCATCAGCAAGAGTTCCAGCATTAAGATGACATCGGGTCCATACTCGCTGATTCCTAATGACAGTTTCAAGGTAGCTTCGCGGCGCATCAAACCATAAATGGCAAACCACCCCATGCGGCAAATCAGCTCGTGGAAACGCTCGACCGGGGTCATGCCGAGAGTTCCGATGTTGGAATAATTTATGAAGCCTGCCGCCGGCTGGCCTTCGCCGTTCACCAAGTTGAGTTCAGTGCAGCAGAGGACCGCCTGGGGATAGGTCTCAAGCATCTCCACACATTTCCGCGCGTAGGATGGCTCCCAGAAGTCATCGTGAGCCGCCCACATGAAGTATTCGCCGCGCGCCTCGCGGGCCACAAATTCAAAATTGAAAGGCGCGCCTTGATTGTGCGGCTGACGGATGTAGCGGATTCTGGGGTCTTGCGATTGGAACTCGCGACAGGCGGCCTCGGTTTGATCCTCAGAGGCATTGTCGGAAATGATCAACTCAATGTGGGGATAATCCTGAGCCACCAGAGTGCTGATCGCTTGCCGCAGGAATTTGCCGCCGTTATAGACTGGCAGACCGATGCTGACCAGGGGGAGATTTTCAATGCTCATGGGGACCTCGCCGCACGAAACACCTTCCTTGTGATTTAGTCCGAACGATCTTGCAAGGCGCCTCCTCGAATTACGGTGCGAGACAGGCGGGCCTGGCTAATCCTTAACGCACTTCAAGTAACCCCCCGGCGCGGCGGTAATGCAGAGTTTAGCGTCAATATCCTTGTCAACGGCAAAACGGTCCGTCTCTTCCAGGAATTCCAGGACTGCTGTCCGGGGGTTGTTTCCTTTGCCCCACGGCCTGTTCCCGAGAGAGGTGGGAGGCAAGTCCTCAACAATGGTGTCGAAAACTACGAGATAACTTCCGGCGTCGGCCAGGGGCGAGTAGAATCGCAGTTCTTTGAGCACGTGGTCATGCGTGTGATTGGAGTCGAGCACCACCACTACGCGTTTTGCTCCGCTTTCTGCCGCAAAGCGAAACACCTGCTTCACGATGGATTCGTCCACAGACGATCCCTCGATCACTGAAATGCGCTTGAACATCGGATGGGCTTCCAAGGCCTCGCGATTGTGGAGCCTGATATCGATATCCACACCCAATACGAGCCCGTGTCCTATCATTTCCAAGACCGACGCGTAATAGATCAGGGATCCGCCGTGGGCGATGCCGGTTTCGATCACCAGGTCTGGCTTAACCTGCCATAGGATCTCCTGCATGGCCATCAAGTCCTGCGGGTATTGGATCACCGGCCGGCCGAGCCAAGCGAAATTGTACGAGTACTTGGCGGCAGCCGCCTCCGCCAGCCACTGCTTGGAAAGGGCGCGCAAATCGCGGTTGGACTCCAGGTTTTGAATGTTCTCCTCCTTTTCCCGCTGAAAGGCCCTGATGGGTGAGTTCATTTCTTTGATCACCTTTCGATTAATTATCCGGATTGCGCCGATGACAAGGGCGGTTCATGTCCGGCGCATTTCATAGGCTTCACCGCTCTTAACCCTGACCTTGTTTTCCACCAGCTCACTGTCTGCGCGAGACCTTGTTCGAGCGGTGTTGAGGGTTGCCAGCCGGCGATTGAGGCCAACCTTTGAATGTCTCCGGCCAACAATTGCGGTTCGGCAGGACTTGCCGGGATGGCTCCGAAATCAACCCGGCTTTCTTGGCCCATCATGCCCGCAATGGTCTCCACGATGGCCCGGATTCTAACGGGCCGGCCAGAGGCAATGTTGAACGCCCCTGTCCCTCTACCCAGGGCAACCGCCGCAATTCCTGAAGCGGCATCCGCTACGTAAAGAAAATCGCGGGCCTGTTCCCCTGCGGTGCACTTCGCGGTTTCCCCCCTCAGCAGCGAAAGAATTACTGAAGGGACCAGGCGCGCTCTCGCCTCGCCCGGTCCGTACATATAGAAAAATCGTGTCCAGGCGAATTCCATTGAAACGCTACCGCAATAAGCTTCCAGAATTTCACGCGCCGCATTCTTGCACGATCCGTACAAGGTCCGAGGTTTGAGGGGCGTATTCGTTTCAGACAAAACGCCATGGTTCCAGTCATACTCGGCACAGGTTCCTGCCGCCACCAACTTCTTGCAACCCCCCGCCGCGAGCGCCCGCGCAAGATCAAGACTCACCGCCACACACTCTAGATTTTCGGGCGCGGTCCAATACTTTCCCGGCACCGTATACCAAGCAAGATGGATCGCCAGCTCAGGCCGGATTTCGCGGACGGCTGTCCAGAGAGCCGTATGATGACTCAGGTCCAGTTTGACCGAATGCACACTCGCGGGAACCCCAGGATCGTGCCCGGGTGAGGGATTCTTTCGGACGACTGCGAAGACGTCGTGCCCCTGCCGGGCCAACGCCCGGACAACATGAGATCCGGCAAACCCTCCGGCCCCTGTAACCAAGATGCGCATCTTCGCAGCCGGCTTAACCATGTTTCAAGCCCCAATCATAAGGAATGGGGTTTTTGAAAGGATCCACCGCTCGGAACGGGAAGGATCATGAGGATGCGTACAGCAGTTCGCTACCAGGGCATGGGGATCGCTCATTCCCTTGAACCCGTTCCAGAGGCCAGGCGGAATAACGGCCAATGAGTACTGGTCCGGACCGAGAAATACCTCCATGAGCTCTCCCCGCGTATTCGATTCCTCGCGGTCGTCGAAAATCACCAGCTTGATCCGGCCTGCGATGCAGGCATAATTCAAGGTCATTTCCCGGTGCTTGTGCCAGCCTTTGACGGCACCCGGATAGACCGACGAAAAATAAATCTCGCCGAATTGCAGGAAGTGCGGGTCTCCGTTTTTCAGCATGTGGAAGACGGTTCCGCGCTCGTCGGGGATTCGCCGCAAAGGAATAATCTTGACTCCATCAATCATGCTCCAACCACCTGTGGCGCGGGAATGGGGACGATAAACCGGCCCCCTCTCCGGCGATATTCGGACTGTTGCTCCAAAATTTCCCCGGCGAAGTTCCAGGTGAGCAGCAAGGTGTAATCCGGCATCGCTTCCAACAGCTTTTCAGTTGAGTAAATGGGGAGGTGAGTGCCGGGGGTATAAAGGCCCTGCTTCGCCGTGCTCCGGTCCACTACGAACTCAAGGGTTTGCCGTTTGATCCCGAAATAATTGAGAAGGGTTGCCCCTTTTGCTGAAGCCCCGTAAGCGGCGATGCGACGGCCTTCGCGTTTTAGCCCGTGCAACAGGTCGAGCAGACTCATCTTCAAACGCTCAACGTTCGCCGCAAACCCCTGATAGAAACTCAGGCGCCCGACGCCCCAATTCTTCTCCTCTACCAGCAAGCGGCGAACCGCACCGGATGGCGCAAGGCCAGCCGCTTGATGCCCGGCAAAGACCCGCAGGGAACCGCCGTGAATACTGAGCCGCTCAACGTCCTGAATCATGAGCCCGTGACCTCTCATCAGGCGATCCAAGGCGGTCAGAGAAAAATAGGAAAGGTGCTCGTGGTAGATGGTGTCAAATTCCACCCGATCGATCATGTCCTTCACATAGGGGAATTCGATGATTGCGACGCCGTTTAGGTGTCGTAAATAAATAAAGGTATCAACCCATCCTCATGATTTGACGCTATC
>CALCEB010000090.1 GCA_937900045.1 uncultured Acidobacteriota bacterium | reverse complement strand
AATCTGCGTCAGATCCTTCTGCAACGCGCCGGCTCTCCGCAAAGCGGCGGATCCCTTGGCTAGAGCCGTATTGATCCTCGTCGCTAATTCAAACTGCCTTCGCAGTTCCAAATCGGAAGCCTTCACCCGGGGGTCTAGCTTCAGCGTCAATTCCTGGCTTTGGGTTTGACCATCCACGGTCATCGTCACCCCGTAAGCGCCGGGTGGCGCCCAAGGTCCGCTGCCAAATCGGGAAAAGGGATCGTAAGGGTTGCGTGGGGCCGAGGTGCTGGCGTAGTGCGCGTCCCATACAAAGCGGTACATGCCGGGTTTGTCCGAAGGCGGCTGAGGCGGATGAATCCAAAAAGCTGGAATGTTCAGTTTGGCAGGATCGATCTTGATGGGGTGGTCGGCACTCGAATACCTTCTCACCAGCTTCCCAGCCGCATCATGAATTTCAAGCACGACCGGACCGCGAGACTGGTCTTTGAGGTAGTAATAAAGAATCGCTCCGTTCGGAGGATTTTGTCCGGCGGCGGTCCCTGGTGGGAAAGGTGTCCCTTCGTCCGAACCGGGACGGACTCGCAACGCGGTCGATGGTTTGAAGAGCCAGGCTTGGGCTTGTTCCACGCCCGTGTCGATCTGGCGCAGTGGGGCGATGTCATCCAGGATCCAAAAGGACCGGCCGTGCGTAGCTGCAACCAAGTCATTTCCATGGATGACCATATCCCGCACCGAGCAATTGGGAAGATTCAATTGCAATGATTGCCAGTGGCTTCCATCGTCAAAAGAAACGAACGGACCCGTTTCCGTGCCGGCAAAAAGCAATCCTTTGTGGACGGGATCCTCCCGGACCACCTGAAGGTAACTTCCGTCCGGGATACCGCCTGCAATTGTCTGCCAGGTTTTCCCACCGTCGCGGGTGCGATAAATATAAGGCTTCAGGTCGTCCAGCCGGTGGCGGTCCACCGCCGCATAAATGGTGTTGGCATCGAAGGGAGAAGCCTCAAGCGTGCTGATTTTGCTCCAAGCCGTCAACTGCGGGGGAGTCACATTTTCCCAGGTCCTTCCGCTATCGTGAGTCACCTGAATTAACCCGTCATCGGTGCCAATCCAGATATCGCCTTCCCGGACGCGGGATGGGGCAATCGTGTAAATTACGCCATGCCGCCTGCCGGCGGGCCCACCGTCGGCTTCAGTAGCTGGATCGAGATTCAGAAGGCTTTGCGGCTCCTTGCGGGTCAAGTCAGGGCTGATGATGTTCCAGGTCTGGCCGCCGTCAGAAGTGCGGAACAACATTTGCGTGCCGTAGTAGAGATTGTGGGGATTGAGCGGATCAAAGATCAGCGGCAACGTCCAGGTGCTGCGATACTGGCCGGGATGGCCCAGCGTGGGGGAGACATTCTGCGCCTGTTTATTGACAAAATTATAGCGCACCACAGAATTTCCAAATGACCCGCCGAACAGGATGTTGACATGTTGCGGATCAGCGGCGATGGACTCGCTTTCGCCCCCCACTTCGATGGGCTGCCAATCGTGCGCAGTGATTTCGGCGTGCGTACTGCGGCTGGGGACTGCCACCGCGCCGCTATCCTGTTGGGCGCCATACACCCAATACGGGAAGCGATTGTCCGTGACCACGTGATAGATTTGCGCGGTTGCCTGATTGTACCAGGAAGTCCAGGTGCGGCCATCGTCCACGCTGATCACAACGCCCTGATCGCTGGCCAGAACCATGCGGTTGGGATCGCCGGGATCAACCCAAAGGCTGTGATAGTCGTCGCCGCCGGGCGCTCCCTTGAACGCCGTAAAGCTCTTGCCGCCGTCGCGCGAACGGTAGAGCGAAGTGTTTGCCACGTAAACGGTGTTTTCATCCTTTGTATCCGCCGTCACTCCGCCGAAGTACCAACCCCGGCCCCAGATCCTGCGTTCGGAGTCCATCAGCTTCCAGGTTTGTCCCGCGTCATCAGAACGGTAGAGGCCGCCCTGATGGGCGTCGACGATCAGGTAAATCCGCTTGGAGTCAGTTGGGGCAACGGCAATTCCAATGCGGCCCAAACCTTCGGATGGCAACCCGTGCCCGGTAAGCTGATTCCAGGTGGCGCCTCCATCCGTTGACTTATAAAGCCCGCTGCCAGGTCCGTTCGACGGCGGATAGACGTTCCAGGGGGGCCGCCGGGTTTGCCAGAGCGCGGCGTAAATCGTCTGGAAATTTTGCGGATCGAAGGCCAGATCAATGGCGCCGGTGTTTTCATCCTTGAACAGCACCTTTTGCCAGGTCTTTCCCCCGTTAGTTGAACGGAAGACGCCGCGCTGCCCGTTCGGTCCATAGGCATGGCCAAGCACCGCAACGAAGACGGCGTCCGGGTTGTGGGGATCGACCAATATCCGGCCGATCTGCCGGCTGTCTGGCAATCCCAAATAGGTCCACGTTTTTCCGGCATCGGTCGATTTGTACATGCCGTTCCCATAGGTAATGTCGGAACGCATATCCGCCTCGCCGGACCCCACATAAATCACATCGGGATTCGACGGCGCGACGGCCAAGGCGCCGATGGAGGCGACGGGCTCATGATCGAAGATAGGCTTCCAGACGCGGCCGGCGTCTGTGGTCTTCCACACGCCGCCGCCCACAGCTCCGAAGTAGAAGACATTGGGCTGGCCGGGGACACCGGCGGCCGTCAGCGCGCGGCCTCCTCGCGTTGGACCGATCATGCGCCAGCGCAGACCCGAATAAAGGGCAGGGTTCACCCACTGCGCCCGCAAGGCGGACGGGATTCCGAAAATTGCGGCTGGAAGAAACATCATGACGATGGCAGGGTAGGAACGGCGAGTACTCTGGTTGGCGAAGCCCAATTTTTTCACTCCATTAGTTGACTGATACAAAGGGACTCAAGTTGTAGCGGCGCTCTACGAGCGCCGGGAGAGGAAAAGCGCGGTGGTCATAGACCCCCGCTACAGCAATCGCGCAATGATTTACGTCCCTCCGTATAAGATGGCAAAAAGTATAGACCAAGGCGAAGGCGTTCGCCTAGAAGTTGCATCGTGCTTTCTTGTGACCTGTGGCCGTTGTTTGCTTCATTTTCCGGCTCATCGATTGCACTCCGTGGAATCGGCTATCATAAAATATGTGGGAATAAATTCTATGAAGAATTTTCTGATGCCGGCAATCAGCGCTTCTTCTGCCGTATTCTGGCTGATTGCGATCCTCTTCCTGATCCATGTCCGTCCTGCCTTCGTCCGCAATTCCCAATCGCAGCCGCCGGTAATATTGATTTCCATTGACACGCTTCGCGCTGACCATCTTGGCTGTTACGGTTATGGCGTGAAGCTCACGCCGCACCTCGATGCCTTGGCCAAGAGCGGCACGCGCTTTGCGCGGATTGACTCGCAGGTTCCGTTGACGCTTCCTTCTCACACCAGCCTGCTGAGCTCGACCTATCCCTTTGTCAACGGTGTCGAGGAAAATGGCGAAAGGGTCCCCAAAAGCCTTTTGACGCTTCCCACCGTTCTAAAATCCCAAGGTTATAGGACCGCCGCGTTCATTGGGGGTTATTTTCTCGCGCAACGGTTCGGATTGGACCAGGGATTTGATGTGTATGACAGCCCGTTTGGTTTTGCGAAAACGGGCCCCCAATCCGCGACTCAACTGAAGCGTCCTGCAGAAGAAGTTACACGGGCTGCCATCCGCTGGATCAATGCAAACTCAACCAGTCCATTTTTTGCCTTTGTCCACCTGTTTGATTTACACAGGCCCTACGAATTGAAGACCCCGGGCCCGTCAACCGCCGGATATGACGCGGAGCTTGCCCATGTGGATGACGTTCTCGGGGATTTCTTTCGCCAGCTCTCGCAACGGGGAATCTTCCAGCGGAGCCTGATCGTGGTCCTCTCCGACCACGGGGAAAGCCTCGGCGAACATGACGAGAGCACACATGGATATTTCATCTATCAGAGCACATTGTGGGTGCCGCTGATCGTTCATTGGCCGGCCAGTCATCATCGCTTCCCAGTAGAGGTCCAGCAACCCGCCGGATTGATCGACGTGGCTCCCACCATCCTGCAGTTCCTTCGCATCGCGCCGCCGCCGGAGTTTCAGGGACACAGCCTTTTCCGTTTCTTCGGCGGGCCGGACTCGGTAGCGCAGGAAGCTGTATACAGCGAGAGCCTTTATGCGCGGGACTATCTCGA
Source organism: uncultured Acidobacteriota bacterium (assembly GCA_937900045.1). Classification (GTDB taxonomy): domain Bacteria; phylum Acidobacteriota; class Terriglobia; order UBA7540; family UBA7540; genus CALCEB01. Next base: position 4,361 of record CALCEB010000090.1, on the reverse strand, counting down.
TTGCGCGCCACTGCGGAGCCTGCGCTTCGGTCGTTATCAATTTGTTGATGCTCCCAAGCCTGAGCTTTACGATCTGAACGAAGATCCTCATGAGTTAACGAATCTTGATTCTCGCGACCGGTCGCTGGCAGCCAGCATGAGCGGCCAGTTGCACTCCCTCATGGCATTGTTCGGCCCCGCCCAACCACAGCGGGCGGCGGTGACGCCGGATATTGAGGAGCAGTTGAATTCGCTTGGCTACATGGGTGTGAGCAGGCCAGGGCGCTCCTTGGCCGGGACCGGCCCTGACCCGAAAGACCGGTTGGCGGAATACCACCAGTATCTGCGCGCACTGCGGCTGGAACAAACCGGAAAAATGCTGGATGCAATTGCTCTGTATCGAAGCATTCTGGCCGAGGCTCCGGACGTCATCTCGGTGCGCTTGAATCTCGCCAATTGCTACTTTCAGGCGGGGCAGTTTCCGGACTCCATTCGCGAGCTGACGGAACTCCTGGTCGGCGATCCTCATGACCTCAACGCCGAGAAATTATTGGGTCTTGCCTGGATGAAGATGCGGAACCCCGGAGAGGCGCGAGCGGCTTTCAAGCATATTCTGTCCCAGCTTCCGTCCGATTACGTTGCAAACTATGACCTTGGAATGCTCGACGAAGTGGAAGGAAATTGGAAGAACGCAGAAGATCATTTCAACACCGCCCTTCGCGTCCGTCCACAAGCACCCGGCGTCTTCAATGCGTTAGGGGTCCTCTTTATGGACCGCGGGGAAACGGGCAAAGCTCAGGAGAACTTTCAGACGGCCATTCGCTTGGAACCGAACTTCGCGCGCGCGTACTATAATCTCGGTTCGCTCTGGGCTTCCGAGAAGCGCTACCCTGAAGCGGCAAGCGAATTCCGACGTGCCTTGGTCGCCGATCCAACGTTGGATGTGGCTCGCCGGGCTCTCGCTGCGCTGCCGGTAGCCCGCCATTAGATCGGCCCAACTTTCATTGTGTCATGGCTCAAATCTGGCGCGGCATGACTATGGCCGCGACAGTCTGGACACGCTGAGATATACTGAGTCGCTATTTGACGATGCCCTCTAAATAACAAAATTGTAATATTCTATAACTGGATTGTTAAAATAATATTTTTGGTATACGATGGCTACCGTAGTACAATTTACATCGCCCCCGAACCTGCGACTTCGGGAGGTAGTCGACGCTGGCGGAAACGGGGTAATCACCAAGTGGCTTAGGTCTAAACATGATGCTCGGGCGCGATTGCGAATACGTGTTCAGAACCTGCGGAGGATACCCCGTGTCGAGTGGCCCACTACCCAGTTTCGGCACTTGGGAAGTCATGTGTATGAGATTAAATGGAAGGCTAGCAACAAAGAATTTCGTGCTCTGGGATTTGATCGGAAAGGTTATTTTGTACTGGTTATCGGATGCACGCATAAGCAGAACGTCTATGATCCCGCTGAATGCTTGAGCACTGCCAGACGGCTCAAAGGAGAGGTGGAAAATGACGAACGAACGACAATTGATTTTGAGCCGTAAGGAACAACTACTTCTAGATTTACGAGATTCAGAGTACAGACGTGGTTTTGTTGAAGGTCATGCGAAAGACACCATAGCTTTTCAGCTTCGCAAGCTCAGAAAAGCAAAAGGATGGGAGCAACGTGACGTCGCGAAGGGTCTTGGTAATCCAAAATTGCAACCCATGATTTCCCGCTATGAAAACCCAGATTATGGCCGATACTCGATCAACACACTTCTTGAGTTAGCTTCCGTTTTTGACGTTGCACTTGTAGTGAGACTCGCTCCATTCAGTGAATTAGTTGAATGGGATTGGTCATGCGATGCAGGAACACTGTGTCCTCCTTCCTTTGATAAAGACGAAGGTCTAATAAGAATTGGTGCGAGAATACATAATGAACAGCGATTTTCGGTTGAGTCTCAACCGAATTCTAGACTTGGGCCGATTGTTGAAGTAGATAAACGACAAGCAGGTCAAGCTAGGCCGATGCCACTGGCGCCGGGAACGTTCGGGGGGGACAGCTCGCCATCTCACAAGACCGTTGCGGGCGCAGGGGCGATCAAAGCTTTGGGGGTAGCATGAAGGTTCTAGCAGTGGGGTTGGCAAGAGTAATCTGGATATTCGATATTAGGTTTCTAAACCCTCGGGGACTGAGCTTCCAAGAGGTTTTTAGGAAGCTCGGCGAAAGATATCGCTTCGCCAAGTCACCCCAAAATCAGCTCGACTTCAACGAACAAAAGGCTTGGGCTTTCGAGTCCGGAACCTTTGCTAACTCCCAAAAAAAATTCTTGAATATTACGTTCAGTATTTACAACGATGGTCTAGTGGCTGATACCCTTTCCTCCACCGATGATTCTACAGAGTTCCTTATGGAAGTAACCTCTTGGGCAGTTAAGGAGTTTGGTTTTTCAATACCGCCCCGAGAAAAATTGAAAAAGGGCTATCTGAGTCAGATTGACGTCGAATCTGATTTGTCGCTTATTTCTCTAAATACAAAATTAGCAAAATTTGTTCGCATCATTGAATCTCGCGTTAAGACCGTTGATGGCAAGAGGAGGCAATTTGAAATGGGCTCTCTCAATTTCTGGACAGAAGATGTGCAAACGCCAATGGCACCTGCTGCCTTCAGATTCGAGAGAAAACATGGAGTGCCGTTCGCCAGTAATCAATACTTTTCGCAGGCGGCCCTTGAGACGGACGAACACATTAAGCTGATTCAAGAACTAGAGAAACTCCTGAAGTCTTGACTCTTGCCCTTGTTTCCCCTTTGCTGCCTCTTTTCCCGCTCGAAAGGCAGTCTGATTCCAGTCCTCTTTGTTGCTCCGTTTGGCCGTGTTTTCTTCGGCTCGTTGGTAGGGGGTTTTATACGCCTCCGCGGAGCCACAGTTGGCATCTGGGCACAAGATCGAAAATCTGAAACTAGGACGTTTTCCACACCTCAGGCGATGATACTTTTCTTGCCAAACCTCTGGTAGACTTCCGGTTTCCAAAATGTGATTTGTTATCAACGTGGAGGGCTTGATGAATAGAAAGTTTAGGATTTATTGGATCGTGCTAGTTCTCATTGCGCCTCTTTTCCTGGTCGTGCCCTCAACCGCCGGACAGACCATGACCCCTCATTATTTTTCCCGGCCGAAATTGATCGTCATGATGGTGATTGACCAGTTCCGTTACGATTACCTGGTTCGATTCCGCCCTGAATTTGTCCCGCGTGGGTTCAATTTGCTTCTCGGCGGCGCTGACTTTGTGGATTGCAGGTACAACTACGCGAGCACTTTCACCTGTCCGGGCCATGCCACGCTTTTCACGGGCGCTTATCCCGCCAATACCGGAATCATTGCCAATGAGTGGTACGATCCCACGCTTCATCGTAGCGAATACTGCGTCGAAGACCCCGGAGTGACCCCGGTGGGAGCTTCGGATGGGACTGGAATGTCACCCCGCAATCTGATCGGTAGCACGATTGGAGACGAACTGCGCTCCGCCACAGATTTCAAATCCAAAGTCATCGCGATTTCGGTGAAGGACCGCGCGTCCATTGTTCCGGGTGGACATCTTGCCAACGCCGCCTATTGGTACGACGCGAAAAGCGGCCGCTTTGTCACCAGCACCTATTACATGTCCGGCCTGCCCGCTTGGGTGAAGCAGTTTAATCTTCAGAATGCCCCCGGTTCCTATTGCGGCAAGAACTGGATGGCGCTGCCTGAGACTCCCGGCGCTCACGGCGAGGCGCTGCGCGCGTTCAAAACCCAGGGAAGCGAAACATGCCCGGACGCCCGGTTTCGCAATTGGTTGGAGGTGACTCCATTTATGAATGAAGTCGAGCTCAAATTCACCTTGGCTGCCATCCAGAATGAGCGGCTGGGCCGTGGTCCGGGAACGGATTTGGTGACGATCTCCCTGAGCGCCAACGATTATATCGGCCACACTTACGGCCCCTACAGCCCCCAGGTTGCCGATGCCACACTGCGGACCGACCGCTATCTCGCGGCGTTTTTCGATGGACTTGACCACAGCGTTGGCTTGAATAACATCTGGATGACGCTATCAGCGGACCACGGCGTGGCGCCCAATCCCAAATTCATTAAGGATCATCACCTCGGGCTGGGGAATTTCAATCCTGCAAACCTGCGCAGCGAGGTCGAGCTGGCCATGAACCAGACATTTGGGCAGGATGAGTGGATTGAACACTCCAACGCCATATATATTTTTTTGAACCACGCCACCCTGGCCCGCCACCGGATCGATTTGGCGCAGGCACAAGCCGTCGCGGCGCGCGCTGCCGCCTCAGTGCCAGGAGTGAGGGCCGCCTATACGCGGACTCAGATCATGAACGGAGACTTGCC
>CALCEB010000089.1 GCA_937900045.1 uncultured Acidobacteriota bacterium | reverse complement strand
TTTTCCTACACTTTTAAGTATACCAAGGGACGCTTAACTCAACGGCACTTTTCTTGGCAATAACTACCTTGGCTAACCAACGAGATTTGACGGGAATTAGTGGCTAGGCCAGAACTCGAAGATGCCTAACCCGAGCCAGAGGAGACCCATTATCAGCAACACCTGGAATTGCGCCTTGTCTTTGTTCCCGGCGCGCCTTACTTCAAGAGCACCGCGAAGGAACCAGCCAGCGCCAAAGACGAATATCAAATCCGCTAATCGAGTCCACGTCATGCCAGCCATCCTCTCAGGCTCTCCAGCGGGGCGCAAAGGGAAAGGCCACCTATTCGGCGGCCCGCCCATAATCTGCCTTCATTTAGTCCGAGAACGCTTCGACAAGGTTATCAATCAGCCTACCGACTTGGCTCCTGAGTCGCTCCAAATCCTCTTTACGGAATTCGCCAGATATTGCTAGTTCTGCCTTAAGGGATCGGGGAATAGAGATATCAAAGGGGTATCGCCGGGTGATAGGTTTGCCTCCGAGAGTGGCAAAGAAGTTTGAGGCAGAAAAATCAGGCTTTTGCTCTCTCTCTACGCCTTCTAAAACAGTTTCCATACCCGCGTTTCCTCCGCTATCGTCGTCGTTTTTTGATTCTACTCCCTTGCCGACGACAATTCCAGCGAAATCTAGGGTGTCAAGAAAGTCCCTAACGAACCCTCCTACTGCCTTAGGATTGAATCCCCTATATGTGGTCAATTCTGCCTCTAGGGTATCCGGACTGGGTAGCCCGGTCGTTTCGTGATTACTTACAAGCTCTTGGTAGAGGATGGGACTAAGTGCGGCTTCCTTAAGCGCCTTCTGACGTCGGAAATCATTGTCGGGAAGATTGACAATCTCCATCGCGCCTTGAGTGGGTACGAGGCGACCTCCTGAGTCGCTTACAAGATTGAACTTCTTCAATGCCGCGACAACAGTCATTGCTTGTCCGTGTGCAGAGCCATAGCCAATGTGCTTCGCTGCAATTTCAGGAGGCGCACCCGCCTTCCCGTCTGCCAGGATGAGCTTACGGACGCGCTCGACCGCCTCCCTCAACCCAACAGCGGGATAGTTGGGGCTGCGTTGCCGTTCCTTCTTGCCTACCTCGATGCTCTCTACGTTTGCCATTCCGCACCTCTACTGTCCGACGGTAACAGTAAGGGATGAGATTGTCAATTGGAAGATTTAGATAAATTTATCTATTGACTCGGCATTAGCGATTAGATATTCTAAACGAACTGAAGGCCGGATTCGGACTGGCATCCAAAAACCCGGCCTAGAAAGGAGGATGAGAGCGATGCGCAAGATCACTTTCACCGTCGTTTTGAACGATGGAACCACCGTGGAAATCACGGTAACGCCACCATAGCAATCCTCTAATCTAAGGCGCTCCGCGCCCCGGCTGTAACCGGGGAACGGAGCTAAATCCAAGCATCGGGGACTAGCCCAACACTCAGACGCCAATACTAAGTTTGAGGCTATTTCCCCCAAAAATCAAGGGGAAACGCCATGAACGCACCATACGAACCTCAGACACTTGCTGAGGCTGTCCGCTTCTATTCCGACGAACAAACCTGCATAGACACGCTGGCGGCCCTGCGGTGGCCTGATGGACAGGTCTATTGCACTGGTTGTGGCGAGATTGGCAACACGATCTGGCTGGCCAATCAGAAGAGGTGGAAGTGCCGGGGATGCAAGAAGCAATTCTCGGTCAAGGTCAACACGATTTTTCAGGACTCCCCTATCGGACTCGATAAGTGGATGGTTGCCGTGTGGATGCTGGCGAACTGCCGCAATGGCGTTTCCTCCTACGAGATCATGCGCGCCATCGGCGTATCCCAGAAATGCACATGGCACATGCTCCACCGCATCCGCAAGGCTATGACGGATGCAACGGCGGAAAAGCTAGGCGGTAATGGCCCAATCGAGTGCGACGAAACTTTCGTGGGCGGCAAGGTCAAGAACATGCACAAGAGCCGCAAGGTAAAGGGCATGAACTATCTCGCGGGCGGCGGCAAAACCATCGTCATGGGAATGCTTGAGCGTGGCGGACGTGTCCGGGCTGGCGTGATTGCGGATCGCAAGCTGCACAGCATGGCCCCCGTGTTAGAGAACAACGTCCACCCTGGCTCTCATCTCATCACCGATGAACACGCGAACTATCCCTTCATCGCGGCCAAGAATCAGTATGTGCATGAAATCATCAATCACATCGAAGGCTATGTTCGGGATCACGTCCACACAAACGGAATGGAGAACTTCTGGTCTTGCCTAAAGCGGGGATTGAATGGTACATACATCAGCGTGGAGCCGTTCCATCTCGACCGCTATGTCGATGAGCAAGTATTCCGGTTCAACTTGCGCAAGAATCACACGGACGCCGCACGATTCAAGGCTGTGCTGAAAGACGTTGTGGGGCGTCGTCTGACCTATGCAGAGCTGACGGGGAGGTTGGCCCCAGCGGCCTAACTATCCCTATCGGAAGAAGCGTGGCCCTCGCCAGATTTGTCGCCAGATGTCGGGTTGATCACTGGATCGGGTACCTTATCGATGGCCGTAGGCATTGGCTCTAATTGAAGGCTTCCAGAAACCTGTTGCCAAACTTCGGCGTTGTACTTGAGGTGATTCAAAACCGCATCGATCTCCAAAACAGTGACCATTTCGTCGAGTTCCCGGCATTTGAATGAACAACGGAAACCCGATGGCGATGGCATGTAGCCAGAACCTCTCGACGCATAGATCATCCTTTGGCCCTCGACTTCAGGGCCAAAGCAACCTTCCAAAAGGTATATAACCTCGCAGAAAGCTCTATACGTTAGCGGTTTGAGTTTGGCCACACTTCACCTTCAGATCGATGGCCTCAATCCAAAGGTCTTCGTCCTCTGGAACAACAAGGTTGAGGTGTATCTTATCAGATCTCTTCATGCCGTTTTTTTCGGCAAGCAGATTAAAGATTGTCCATTTGTCTGGACTCGCAGTATTCCTCAACCCGTCTGGAAACTTCTCAAAGCACTCTTCGATGTGGTGACGCACCACGAGCTTTAGGTTGCTCCAAGCGGCTTCTTCGTCTCGGCCGGACGTAACAATATCGAAATTCAGGCAGTGACCATTCCACCTGCTAGTCTCTTGATCTTGCGACAGCAAGCACTTTAACACCTTCGGCATGTCTGGGCGCGCTGTGGTCATGATTGGTTCCTCTTCCATACAAATTATGTTTCAACTACATTTCACCCTTCGTAGCACCAAACCGCTACACAACTTTCGGGGTGGAGCCATCTACGGAGGGAAAAATGGTTCCCACCGTATAGTCTGCATTACTTTGATTTAATGAGGGTTATATCGTCTGCCGCCGCGTAACCCCAACTTGCGTGTTGCCTGCACGCAGGATAGCAATAGAGTAGCAGACTTCGCGACATGTGGAAACACCTCCTGCGCTGAAATACTACGGCATCTGATATTCAGATGCGAATCTCTTTCTTTTCGGGCACTGGTTAGCCAAGTCGGTTATTGCCCTTTTCTTCTGTTTGTTTTGTTGGAGATAGGGATCGAAAACTTGACAGATTGACT
>CALCEB010000088.1 GCA_937900045.1 uncultured Acidobacteriota bacterium | reverse complement strand
CCGACTCAGGCCCCTCGAATCCTAAAGTCAGCGCTTTTCACGCCGGATTCAGGATTGACAGTGCTGGCTAGTTGGGGAATGCGAGGGAACCGAGCAGCCGCAGGGCCCCATACCGAAAGTGTCATCGAGGTGGATGCAAGCAACGTCCAGGGTGAGGTCCCCCGCTATCTATTCGGTCAGTTCATGGAGCACGAGCACAATACCATCGATAACGGCCTGTTAGCGGAGCTCCTCCAAGACCGCAAATTTGAGGAGGGTGACCTGGATGGGAACGGCGTAGCTACTCCATGGGTGCCCGAAGAACGTGTCCAAGACCGCTATTGGCAGTTGCGACATGGCCAGGGGCTAAACGACCGCTATTACGTCGACCACAAGATCTTTTACGGAGGAGGAGCGTCACAGGCCATTCAACTCCTTGGTTCGGCCTCTAATCAAGCCAGCGTTTACCAAATCAACTTGCAGTTTGGCAAAGATCGTCGTTACACATTCTACACATACTTCAGAGCGCAAGGGACAGGAAAGGCCTTTGTGGAGTTTGACAAGCTCGGCGGGCCGGTCTTCTTCCACAAAGATTTTTACGAGCTGAACGCGAAATGGGAGAAATACACGGCGGACTTCACGGCACCAGAAGACACACGCCATGGCAGAATAAGAATTGGCTTCAAGGGAGTTGGAACTTTTTGGATGGACTCCGCTTCTCTTATGCCGACAGACAATATTGACGGCATGCGGCGCGACCTCATGGAAGCCTTACGACCGATGCGTATTTCAGTCTTACGTTATCCTGGCGGCTGTTATGCAGATTTCTACGACTGGATGAACGGCATTGGTCCACGTGACGAGAGGCCTGAGACGTGGTCAACAGCCTGGCGCGAATGGAATTCCAATGATTTCGGAACAGACGAGTACGCGGAATTGGGTCGGATGATCGGGTACGACGGACATATCACGACCAATTACAATTCGGGAACCGCTGAAGAGGCGGCCGATTGGGTGGAGTACACCAACGGGGCGGCCAGGTCGCCGATGGGACAGTTGCGAGCTAAGAATGGTCATTCAGAACCTTATAATATCAAGCTTTGGGCGGTGGGCAACGAAGCTCCAAATCTTTGCAACGAACAATACACTGACGGTACGAAGCTTAATGATTACGCAAAGCGATTCCATGAGTATGAAGCGGCAATGAAAAGGGTTGACCCGTCGATCCGAGTCATGGCTTCTTCCGTCGGAAGGCCCGAGTGGGTGCGGAAAATGCTCAAGACGATGCCGGTCGATTTGATGGCGACGTCCATCTATACTGGTCATTTCGGTACAGTTGCACAAATATGCGATCAGAATGACTTCTATCAGAGAGTCGTGGCTGAGACCCTTCAATTTCAAGACAAGCTAGACGCAAACATCCGTAGCGCGGGCACCCTATTGCCGAACCATCCGTTCTTTGCGATTACTGAGTTCAACTCTTGGTGGCTTCCGGAGACGACGGACCCGGATTATCGTCTCGCCAATGCTCTCTATTTCGCAGGGGTATTCAATGCGTTGCTTCGCCATTCCAAGTATATCTTTCTCGCCGAGTCGTGCTCTCTCATCAATGTGCAGGGGATGATAGAGGTGAATCCTGTGGCGATCAAACTTACACCCCCCTATTTTGCCTATGTTCTTTACGCGAACCATACGGGAAGCCAAGTTCTGGATACGGAGGTGAACTCTTCCGTTGTGCCTTGGAATTCAAAACTTGCATCCCTAGACGCTGTCGCAACAATGGATGGAGATGGACACACCGTTTATCTTGCAGTAGTCAATCGGTCGCAGGATGACCCGATTTCTTCCCGGATACATCTGAAAAGATGGATCCCCGCGAGAGGTGCGCAGGTTCAAGTTTATGAGCTAAACGGCAAGAGTTGGGATGCGTTCAACCCTTATGGGGGCACCGCAAACGTAAACATTTTGCCGAAGACGATTGCCATTCAGCAGGCAACGATTTCTTATCGCTTTCCAGCTCATTCCGTGACGGTGTTGGAGTTCAAAGGCTTGATGGCCATGCCTTCACCTTAGAGCAACAAAGAACTTCCTCACCTGCAAGGTAGGCTCTACGGCTTGCTGCTTGCTAGCAATTTCTCCACATTGGCGATGCGGCGCTGAACGCCTTCGTCTCCAGGGCGCAAGATTGCTGCATAGTGAAGGAATTTCAGGCAATCTGAGTAGTTCTTGTTCACATATTGTTGTCGGGCAAGAACGAGAGATTCGTTGAAAAGGAGCCGTTTCGTGTCCGCGTCTTGAGGGTTTAGCTGATGAGCATGTTGCAGGGTTTGAAAAGCTGCTTCATCCCGATGGAGAGCATAAAGGGTTGCTCCAAGCAAAGCTGAAGAGCCGAAGAATTCCGGCCGCAAGGACGTAGCCTTTTGAAGCGGGGCAAGCGCCTCCGAATAACGGTGCAGTCGGAAGTCGGTAAGGCCAAGATTGTGCAGCACCGCCCATGAATCCGGGTCTAGCTTGGAGGCAAGATCGAGCGATGCGAGCGCATCCTGGTAGTCGCCGTATTGCCCATAAATTGTCCCGAGGAGAGTCAGTTTGTCCGGATCGAGAGGATCAAATAATCGCTGGCAGATAGCGCGAGCCTGAGCCGCCGAAAGGGTCGCCAGTGCTTGGCTACAGGAAATTGCCTCATTGGCTCCTTGGTCATAGTACCGGCGTAGCTTAGCTGAAAGAGCATATTCCTTTTCTGCCTCCGCTGTTCGTTTTTCTCTCTGGTAAACACGCGCGAGATGATCGGGTATGCGGAAGTCACGAGGATTTAGTTTTGCAGCCTGACGGAACCATTTTTCAGCCGCCTGCAACTTGCCTTGGTGCAGATAGGCAGAGCCGAGGTAATATGAAGTGTCGGGGAAAGGCGGTGAGGAGGCTATTTCGGAGAAGGTGTGAACTGCCGATTCATAGTATCCTTCCTGAAGATCGATTCGCCCAAGATAGTAGATGACCTCCGGGCTGGCCTTCTTCTCTTTTTCGACCCGGTCAAATTCCTTTCTTGCAATCTCCAGGCGACCCAACGCAAATTCGCAGATTGCCAACTGGTAACGGGCTTGGGTCAGGCCAGGATGGCTCGAAAGCGCTGCTTTGAATTCGCGCGCTGCTTCCGAATAGCGACGATTCTGAATGTCTCGGTAGCCTTTTCCAATGTTGGCTTCAGTGGAAGCCGCTTCCGTACGAAGAGGTCCCCTGAAGGTCTGGGAAGGCGCCGCAAGTGGAACCATTACGACGGCCCATACCCAAAGAAATGCGGCAAATATAGAAAGCTTCATCGCAGTAGTTTATATGGCGATGCCGGTCTTTCTCAAGATTAATTGCTTCCGTCAAAACTCGGCTTCCCCTCGCAAGGCCTTTCTCCGATCAAACTGGGCATACAAGACACTGCACGTCCCGCAACGTGGGCCACGCTCTGCCCTGCATGGGAGAGAAGAGTTGAGGGTGAGGCGGCAAGGGAACCCTTGACTCCATCCCATCCAGTCCGGCGAATCTAGAATAGAAACTTCAACGCGAACTGTATACTCCTCGGGTCGTTCTGAACGTTCGTAATCTGTCCAAAGGCGCAGCTTGCTTGGTTAACCACATTTATTTGACCGTTCGGACCCGGTGGCAGGCACCAGTTCGTATTGGGCAGTGCAAGATTTTGATGATTCAAGGCATTGAATACATCCATCCGAAACTCGAAATACTTCGTTTCATTCAGATGGAAGTCCTTCATCAGACTCAAGTCAATGTTCCAAAAGCCGGGTCCACGGATTTGCGGGAGCACAGGGCCGGCCGTTCCGTAAAGATAGGCGCGCGGATCATTCGGGTTGTAGTTAGCCCAGAAACTTTGATTGCCTCCGAAAGCCGGCTGGAAAGCACCAGGATTAATCCAATCGTTGATCTGCTGTGCTTTGGTACGGCTTTGGCTGAAGTGAGGGTTGCCGATGAGATTGCATCGGTTTGTTACCTGGTCACTCGGACAGCTTATGCTCAAAGGAAGCCCGCTCTCTGCGTTAAAGTTCGGGCTCAGTTCCCAGCCGCCAAGCAAAGCGTTAACAATGCCTTTTCGATTGAGAAATTGCTCTCCGGCGCCAAAGGGCAACTGATACGTGGCAGCAAAGTTAAATATCTGGGGAATGTCATACGGCGCTATAGAACTGTCTGCTGCGCGATTCAGTGGATTCTGATACCTCCCACCAAAGACTCCACCCGTAGCTCCTGCACGCCCCCCCACATTATTGGCCCTGCCGAAATGAATCGGGTCCACCAAGCCTTGCCCCAACTCTGCAGTTGAAGCGTTCACCATATCTTTGGAGTCGGTATAGGTGGCGATAAAATTGAGCCCGTGAGAGAACTCCTTCTGGACAGTAACCTGCAAGGCATTGTAAACACTCGTGCCGTCAAATGAGGTGTTGTTTTGGAGGGCGGCGGTCGCGCCATAGAAAGGATAAGGCTTCAAAAGGACGCTTAGGGGCAAGTCTGGGCTTCCGTACACTTGCTGAAGCATGGCTGCTGTCTGCCCAGAGTATACAGTGGTGATGGGAACGTCCGAGTTAATCCCCGTCTTATACTTTCGCAGGTCGTTGATAGGAATGAAGTTGAACTGACGGAACGATTCCCCAAGTAAGTTCGTCCCGTGATTGCCAACATAGCCGACGCTCACCATCATATTCCCGGGGAGTTGGCGCTGAACTTCAAAGTTCCACATTTCAATGGTCGGATCCTGAGAGGGCGGAGTGAAAAACTGAAGCAGGCTGTTCCCAAGCAAGGGGGCTCGATTGGCCGCAGGGAAGGTGCTCGGCAGACCTGAAAGGCTTGCCTTACTCATGGTTGTGGGGGCGAGCGGAAACGCAACGCACTGACCGGAGAACGCAGCGCACTGGCCAGGATAGAAGCTATTATTCCAGTCGTACTCCTGGTTCCATCCCGGAGCGTTCGCTGCTCCCTGGCCCGGCTCATTGATGCCGTCGTAGGCATTGCTGTAGAAAATATCATAGCCGCCACGGAAAACGGTCTTGCGGTTTTGGAAAGGCGCCCATGAGAAATTGAGCCTTGGCCCGAAATCGTTCGTATTGGCAGGGCCAAGACTGCTCCCTCCTCCCGGCCAGTTCGGCCCGCCTTGGTAGATGGTTTTGCCGGGTAACCCAGTAGTTGCATTCTGGCAAGTCAGGCAGAAACTGGAAAGGGGAGTTTGTAGCGTGGAAAAGGGCGAATAAAGCTCATAGCGCAGGCCATAGCTCAATGTAAAGTTTGGCGTGATTCTGAACGCGTCCTGGCCGTAGAAGCCCCAGTAATCGTAACGCTCAGTCGGAGACCACATCACACCGGCTGAGCTGTCACGGCCCGCGTTCGAGATGGCTCCCATCATAAACTGAGCTAGACCGCTGGCGCCGAGGCCAGTACTCGGATCCTGCGCCAGTTGCCCGCTGAAACCGAAATCGATGGGGAATCCACTTTGGTACCAATTCATGTCGTGGCGAAACATGAGCCCCGTCTTCAGCGTATGGCGGCCAATGATCTTGGTCATGTCGTCGAGCAGCGTGTAAGCTTGCGCTCCCTGATTCATATTCGTCCAGGCGGTCGGACCAAAGGACAGCGAACTCTCCGGGGTTGACATGGAGAAGTGGGGCATGGGAAAGTACGTATTACTCGGCAAGCCGATTGGCGCCAACTCCTGTATAACCCCAGCTTGGTCCGTGACACTGTTCGGGTAAGGCTGGCTCGGGTTTGTGGTGAACGCCTGTCGGCTAAAAGTCAGGCGGAACTCATTCAGCAGAGTGGGCGTGAAGATATAATTGTTACCCAAGGAAATAATCGTACTGCCCATGCTAAAGGGGTAGTTGGACGCCGTCCCAAGCGAGTCCATTGGAAAGGTAGGCCCGGTCCAGGGAACGCGGGAGTTGTTAAACGCCGTGGGGGCAAAGAGCCATTCACCAAAGAACGAACTTTTGTCACTCCACTTTTCATCGATCTTGAGCGATATATTTTGAGAATCCTGGGTGCTGCCCACCGTAGCTAGATAGTTCTGACAGATCTTGGAAGCCCCACCTGACGCCATCGAGCAAGTGCTCAGAGGGTCATTGTAGTTGGGCAGCGGAAATGAGTTCATGTAAAACATGGAGGTTTGATTGAGCATATTGGCGGGGATTTGAGGCGAGAAGTTGCAGGTCTTGATACCCGCGGCAGACCCCGCCTCCACCGAGGTGTTATGACAACCCAGACTGCCGTAAGGGTTTCCAGCAACAGGGGAGCCGAAAGCTACGCGGTCAAACAGGCCAGTCTGAGGATTGGGTCCGATGGTGGAGTACGGATTCCAGATCCCAAACGCCACCGCATTAGGGTCCTCACTGAAGTTCCCTTGCCGCATTAAAGGAGTGGGTACAGTGAAAACGCCGCTGTTAGAATCATGCAGAATGTTTGCATCCTCGGAGAAGAAAAAGAAGGTTTTGTCCTTGCCGTTGTAAACATGTGGGATGTCAACCGGCCCGCCCACTGTTCCTCCGAAATCGTTGTATCGTATCTGAGCTTGCGGAATGAGCTGGCCGGTCGAGCTGATGGAGGTAAAGGGATTGCGGGCGTTCAGTGAGCTGTTTTGAAGATAGTCATAAAGATCACCATGCACCTGGTTGGTGCCGGATTTGAGCACAACGTTGAAGATGGCTCCGCCCGTCCGCCCGTATTCGGGGGCAAAGTTGCTGGTGACCGATTGAAATTCGGTGACTGCGTCCGGCGAGGGGTCTACAGCCATGTTTTCGCCGATCCCGGACAAATCCAGGTTGCCATCCAGGTACCAAGCATTCGCTCCCGCTTGCCCCCCGTTAACAGACACGTTGGACCCCTGGACATGCGTCGGGTCGGGGAACGAACCGTAGGCACTGTTGAAACCAAAGAGTGTTCCGGGCGGCCCCGCCACGTTATTCACGCCGGGCAGCAGGTTTAGAAGTTGCTGCAGATCACGTCCCGCCAACGGGACGCTCTCAATGATATTGCCCGACAGCGTACTTGAAGCGTTTGTAGCCCCAGTCTGGACCAAAGGCGGCGCGGCGGTGACTTGGATCATCTGGCGAGACGCTCCCAACTTCAGTGCGGCGTTCTCTTCTAACGATTGGGCGGCAAGCACCTGGACCTGATTCACTTCCACCGCAACGAAGGCTTTGGCTACAAACCGAATACTATATCGCCCGGGCACTAAGTTCTGTGCCCTATAGAATCCGGCACTGTTAGTCTTTAATGTTTGCAAAACGCCGGTTTCCAGATTTGTCACTGTCACGGCAACGCCCGGAACGACCGCTCCCTGCGGGTCCGTGACTGTACCCTCAATCACGCCACGATTCAACTGAGCGCGCAGCGGAGTGACAACCAGAAATGCCGCCATCAGAATTCCGATAGTTCGTGCCTTTCGTCCGTAACTCATCGTTCCCTCCTGGCCCTTCCCAGAGGATAAGGAGCTCATTCCGTGATCGTTTTCTCTTCAGCCCACGACCTTGGCGGTAATCTTCAAGCTTGCATATTTCAATATACTGAAAGTTGTTTCTAGAGAAAATACAATTAATCCACACAGTTTGTCAAGTAAAAAAATATGATAATCTTTCCCTCCATGTATCCTGGATTGTGCCAAAGTATGGCAAGCGGCCATGCATGTTAAGCCTGCCACAGCGGAAATCCGAGGGCCGCATCGCTACGTGGAATATGAAGAGAGGAACTGCACAGAGAGATGCCAGGCGGCACGAGAGGCCCCTTGCTGGTGGTGCTGTTTGGCAGACAGTTTAGGGAGTCCCCAGCGCGGAGACATCGCGCGCGCGTTTGCGCTCCTCATAGACTGTGATCAGGAGAGTACTGGCCAACACGAGGATTCCACCCAACACTATAAATGTCGTAAGTCTCTCATGCAGTACCAGGGCAGCGATGACGATGCCAAAAAAAGGAATCAGATAGTTAGAGAGCGCCGCTTGTGTAGCGTCCAGGCGGGTAAGGACGTTGAGGAAAACCACCATTGAGAGAAGGTATTGAAAAACTGCCAAGGCCATGATCCCAAACCACACGACCGGTCTGAAGTGGGGCAGGTTATGGAAGCTCTTAGGCTCACTGTAAAGGGTGATCGGGAGCATAAAAAGGAAGACCACATAGTAGCTGTAAAGCAAGACTTGTAGGGGTGAAAACCGGGTCAGAACTTTCTTGCTATAAGCGTTGTAAAATGCACTGCCGTTGACGCTCAGAAAGATCATCAGGTTTCCAAGGAAGAATCCACCATTATGAAAGTTAAGCTCTCGCCAGTTAATGTCGGAACACTCCAAGACCCCCGCGATGGCCAGAATGAAGCTAATCCAACGCACCTTCGTCATGCGCTCTCCAAGAAAGAAATACGCCATCAAAGCAGTTGAAACCGGCAAGATTAACATAAGGAGAGCGGCATTGGATGCCAAGGAGAGGCGTACTCCCCAAGTGATAAAGAGCTGGGCCACCACTTGCCCACAGACGCCCAACAAGACAAAATCCCCAATGTCACGAGGGCGGATTCCGTACGGCATTTCCTGTCTTCGACTGCCGGCTTGCTCACGGCGGACAATCGGAATCAGAATGAGCCCAGCAATTGTAATAGGAAAGAAAGTTGCAAACACGGGGCCCATTTGTTCCTGAACGATCTTGAGCAGGACGAACTGGCTGGCCCAGACGAAATTACAGAAAAGCAAAAGAATCCAATCCCGAAGACGCGAACTTAATAACATAATAATCGTTACCTCTGATGTGTAGACCGAGCAAAGACTTCGAAGAGACCTTCAATTAGTAAACGGGAACGATATTCGAACCAAGACAGTGCCAAATCGGCCCGCTGATGTCAACTGTTTTTCGCCACTCCGGCGTCGAGCCATTTCTGAGAATGGGGCGCCTCTTTTCGAAATACTTTTCGGGACTTGACAAATGTGCGGATCCGAAGTACGGTGCCATCTTATCTTTCTGACAATGGAAAGGAGTTTCAGAATGTCGCAACGAAAACATGCAATCGCGTTCCCACTAGTCGTAATTCTGTTCGTGATCGTGTGCAATCTCTGGTCGGCCCCTCAAGAAAACGATTATGTCAACGCGCAACTGCTATGGCATCAGGCCGTGCTGGATTCTAGTGGCCGACTCCTGTCATGGTATCGTCCCAGTGAGAATCTTGGCTACGACCACGTTTTAAGGCTTGCCTGGAATTTCATTGAGCACAAAGTGCCAACTGACCCGCGGGTTGGAGTGAGGGTCTATCTGATCAATGCGGTTTTCGATCCCCACACCCTATTGGGCATCAATTGGCAGCACGACCCAGCCATGCTGTATGCGACGTTCGTAGACTCTCTGGTGGCATGGTATCCATATTCAGGAGATCAGGAAGCGATTAAGGCGGTTCAGGCAATGCTAGATTACGAGCTGGCTCATGGCACAACGCCCGCTGATTGGAATTGGGCCAGAGTCCCATTCGCAACCTCCTGCAACAATAGCGCAGACTATGGCCGATGTCTCCGGGATGTGCCTGAAGAATTTTACGGAGGGCTTGAAACCGACAAGGTCGGGGAACTTGGCACTGGATATGCCCTCTTCTATGAGTTGACAGGGCAAAAGAAGTATCTGCAGGCGGCACTGAATTGCGCGGACGCGCTTGTCAAGCATATCCGGCCTGGTGATGCGACGCACACCCCCTGGCCCTTCCGAGTGGACGGGCGTACCGGTGCGGTCATTGATGGTGAGGAGTACGGGGGCATGGTTGTGGGTTCCGTCAGGCTTTTCGATGAATTGATCCATCTGAAGGCAGGGAACATCGCTAGCTTCAAAACAGCGCGCGATACGGCATGGAACTGGATTTTAAAGTATCCCATGCAGACCATGCACTGGAGCGGCTACTTTGAGGATGTTCCAAAAGACATCCACAACGTCAATCAGACGATACCCACCATGACGGCCTATTACATCCTCAAGCATCGAGATCCAGCTTCCGTTGATCCTCATTGGGCGAAAGATGTGGGCCGAATCATCGATTGGACGCGACTCCACTTTGGACGGGGCCCCTACTTTGGCGCGTTGGGAATTGACGAGCAGGGTGCTCCGCCAGACTATTACGGCTGCTGCTCACGGGCCGGGATCAGCAGCGATAGTTCGCGTTGGGGAGCAATCAATGCCATGTACTTCCAAAAAACCGGAGACGCGCAGTCTCGCGAGAACGCCTTTCGTTCACTGAACTACGCCACGTATTTTGCTGGTTCGGATGGCAGGGTATCCTGCTGCGGCGAAGGGTTCGACGGGCAATATTGGTACAGCGACGGGTATGGCGATTACATCCGTCATTTCATGTGGGCGATGTCAGCTATCCCGGCATTTGCGCCCAAAGGCCAGAACCATTTACTCGGCTCAACCTCTGTGGTTCAAAAGGTAAGCTATGGCGAAGGGCGTGTCAGTTACCGCACCTTCGACCAGAAGGCCTCGGAAGTTCTGCACCTGCATTTCAAGCCGGAGGAGGTAGCTGCAGGCGGAATTGTCCTCCACGAAAGACAGGATCTAGACCGGGAAGGCTATACGGTACAGGCTTTGGGTGGGGGTGACTACGTGGTGCGAATCCATCACGAAACCTCGAATGAAATCAGTATCAAAGGTTAATGAAAGAAAGTGCTCTCAAAACCATATCAGGCGAGGAGTCAGGACATGAGTAGAAAGCCCTTGGCAACTTTTCTGTTTTTCGTGGCGGGTCTCGGAATAAGCGTGTCATTGCGGGCTCAGGAACTGCCTGCTCACAAATATGTGAACGCGCAACTGCCCTGGCATGCACCGGTCCTGGATTCACAAGGGCACCTGCTGGCTTGGTACCATCCGGAGAGAAACCTCGGCTATGACCAGGTGATGAAACTTGCCTGGAATCTCCTCCAGCACATGCCAAACGATCCGAGAACCGGGAAGCCAGCCTATCTTGGTTACGCCGTTTTCAATGCCCGGACTCTCAATGGCTCGCTGCGAGGTTCGGCACAAAATAATCCCGCAAGTATGTTCGGGCAATTCGTGGATTCGTTGGCTGGATGGTACCCGTATTCGGGAGACACGGCAGCGGTTGCCCTAGTGCACAGAATGCTTGACTATCAGCTTGCGCACGGCACGAGTCAGGCGGATTGGAATTGGGCGCAGGTGCCATTCAGCGATGGTTGCAATGGTGCGAACACTTATGGTGGTTGCATGACCGATTTGCCACCCGATTATATTGGCGGCATTGAACCAGACAAGATTGGGGAACTTGGCATCGGGTACGTATTGTTCTATGAAATGACAGGTGATCGCAAGTATCTGGAAGCTGGGATCCACTGCGCGGACGCCCTGGAGAAGCACGTCCGGCCAGGGGACGCCGCTCATACCCCGTGGCCGTTCCGGGTCGATGGCCGCACGGGGCAGGCCGTCGGCGGCAATATAAATGGAGGCACAGAAGAGTACGGCGGGATGATCGTGGCGCCCGTGCGTCTGTTCGACGAACTGATTCGCATCCGTGAGGGCGATATCGCAGGCTATCAGCGGGCATCCAAAATGGCATGGGATTGGATCCGAAATTACCCGATGAACACGCGGAGCGAGGATTACGGCAAGTGGGCGTGCTACTTCGAAGACGTACCCTACGATCCCCAGGATGTTAATCAGGCATCGCCCACGATGACGGCATATTACATCTTGAGCCGGCCTGACCCCAACTCGGTGGATCCTTCCTGGAAGGAGGATGTGGGGCACTTAATTGACTGGGTGCGCCGCACGCTCGGTTTAGGGCCGTTTTTGGGGGCGTGGGCCATCAATGAACAAGGTCACAGGGAAGGTGGCTGGGGGCCTGTGACGGAGCGCACATGGTGCTGTTCGCGGGCGGGATTGGCCAGTGACACTTCTCGCTGGGGGGCCATTAACGCTCTCTACTACGAAAGGACCGGTGATGTCCAGGCGCGCGAAGACGCTTTTCGCTCGCTCAATTACGCCACCTACTTCGCGGACTCACAGGGCCGCGTGGCCTGCTGTGGTGTGGATTATGGCTCCTCAGCCGTCCTGAATTCTGGCGTTGACGACTCTTATTGGTTTGACGATGGCTATGGCGATTATATTCGCAATTTTATGTGGGCGATGGGAGCCATTCCCGAGTTCGCACCCAAGGGACAGAACCACCTGTTGCGGTCATCCTCCGTAGTCGGTAAAGTAGCTTATGGCGGACATGGGCTTAGCTATCAAACTTTCGACAAGGAGGCCGTCGAGGTATTGCGCTTGAAATTCAAGCCCACCACCGTTACGGCCGGTGGGGTGGCACTCAATGAGCGCCAGGACCTAGGACAGGAAGGCTATACGGCCTATCGGCTGGATGGCGGGGATTATGTGGTGCGCGTAAGGCATGTGCATTCAGGGAATGTTATCATATGTGGCCGATAGGATTGCGACAGTGATTCCTGCAAGTGGTACCGTCGAAAAGTATTTAGAACGCGCCTGCGTTTTCGGCAGAGTGTGTCATTTGCTCTGTGCTTTGACATGACACAACCCATCGAACAGACAGTGGGCGGATAACGCATTGCCACTGATTATCTTGTTTCTTCACGACGCGATAGAATTCCGATGAAACGAAATCTCCGCAGTGCCAGGTGGTTTGAACCTGATAATGACACCGGCTTTCAGCACCGCGCGGCATTGCGTGCAGAGGGGTTTACGCGCGCGGCCTTTACAGGCCGGCCCGTGATCGGAATCTGCAATTCCTGGAGTGAGCTCAACAACTGCAATGTGCATCTGCGGGCGGTCGCGGACGCTGTGAAGCGAGGCGTCTGGGCTGCAGGCGGCTTTCCCTTGGAATTCATGACTATCTCGTTGGGCGAAGAGCTCATGATGCCCACGACCATGCTGTATCGCAATCTGATGGCGATGGACGTTGAGGAGATGATTCGTTCCAATCCGCTTGATGGTGTGGTGCTACTTTGCGGGTGTGACAAGACTACGCCGGCTCAGCTGATGGGAGCTGCAAGCATGGACGTCCCAGCAATCATGCTCAGCGGGGGCCCGATGCTGCGCGGGATGTGGCAGAATCAGGAGATCGGCTCCGGAACAGACCTTTGGAAGTTTTGGGATGACCGGCGTGCCGGACGCCTGAATGAGAAGGACTGGAACGAACTCGAAGGTTGCTATTCCCGCAGCGCGGGCCACTGCAATACGATGGGCACAGCATCTACAATGGCTGCTTTGGCCGAAGCCCTGGGCATGATGCTGCCTGGGGCCTCGGCGATCCCTGCGCCAGACTCCCGCCGTCTTGCCGCGGCGGAGGCAACGGGAAGAAGGATCGTGGAAATGGTCGACGAGGATCTGCGGCCGTCAAGAATACTCACACCACAGGCTTTCGACAATGCCATTCGAACGCTGCATGCCTTGGGCGGTTCAACGAATGCCGTAATCCACTTGATTGCGATCGCCGGCCGCTTGGGTATATCTCTTCCACTTTCAAAGTTTGATGATTTATCCCACAACACGCCAGTTATTGCCGGCCTGAGGCCTTCAGGGAAATATTTGATGGAGGACTTTTATTACGCGGGTGGAGTGCCAGCAGTTCTAAAGGAGCTACTGCCGCTATTGGGCGCTGACACCATTACAGTGACCGGCAAGACCCTTGCCGAAAACGTGAGAGACGCGAAGTGTTACAACCGCGACGTCATTCACCGGCTTGAGAATCCTGTCCACCTCGAAGGTGCTCTTGCCGTTTTGACGGGAAACCTCGCACCGGACGGTGCGATTATTAAGACTTCTGCAGCGTCGCCCAGCCTGATGCAGCATAAGGGTCCTGCTGTGGTCTTCAGGGACTACGAGAAAATGCTGGCCAAAGTGGATGATCCTAATCTGGAAGTGACGGCTTCGAGCGTTCTCGTATTGAAGAATGCAGGTCCAATTGGAGCTCCAGGTATGCCGGAGTGGGGAATGATTCCAATCCCCACCAAGCTTTTAAAACAAGGGGTTCAGGATATGGTGCGAATCAGCGATTCCAGAATGAGCGGCACTAGCTTTGGAACGATCGTACTGCACATTTCCCCCGAATCTGCAATCGGCGGACCTTTAACTGTGGTGGAAACAGGAGACTTGATCTGTCTCGATGTCAGGGGACGGCGGTTGGATTTGTTGGTCTCCGATGAAGAACTGCGCCGCCGCCAAGCAACGTGGCATCCCGGTCCACCTCGTTTCCGCCGGGGATACTACACAGTTTTTATGAACCACGTGTTGCAAGCACACGAAGGGTGCGACTTTGATTTTCTCCGTGGCCAGCCCGGTGAGGTGCCATATGAACCGGTGATCGGAAGATCCTAACCACAATTTGAGTGGCCGACTTCAGTAATCCAAAGAATCTTATAGGGCTGCTTAGCAGAGACTTCCTGGGCTCCGCTTTAATGTGCAGGTCCGGCTTCCTCGCGCGAAAGAGCCCGAACAAATTCCGCCTGCAACAGTGTATCCTCACTTTGCGACTTATGCTTTTTCAGGACTTCGAATCGTGACCGAGCCTGCGCTGCCATCTCAGGCCGTCCCATCTTATCATAGAGGATAGCCAACCGGTACCAAGCATCAGAAAACGCCGGATCCATCCGTATGGACGCTTCGAGATCCTCAACAGCGGCCTCATTTGATCCCCGGCACTCGTTGATCTCGCTCTCTGCAAAGTAACACAAACTACAGTTCCGTATTTGTTCTTCGGCGGTATGAATTTCATCAAGCATGGGGCCATAGTCCGTCGATTGGCCCTTCAACAGCGCCGCGACATGGACGTAATAAAGATATGGATAAGGGTGGGAAGAGCTCAGTCCCTGCCTCGATGCTGCCTCGGCTGCCGCAAAACTCCCGCGCATATAAAGTGTAAATGCAAGGAGGGCACGCATCGGAGCAAAATCCGGATGATTTGACAAAAGTTGATGGCAGGTATGCAAACAGTCTTGAGTTTGCCCCGCGAGATACTGCGCTAAACCTAGTCCCAATGTAACGAACAGAGAATCCGGGTGATAGGTCATGGATTTAGCCAAAACCTTAGTTGCCTGGATATAACCGGCATGCCGGATATAATAGAGACCAAGATCAAGGGCATAGTCCTCGTTCTCTGGATCACCGGAGAAGGCAACGGCGAGGTCTTTCCCGGCCTCCTGCGAATGGCCAAGGGCGTCCTCGACCTTACCCCGCATATAGCAAAGCGCCAAGCGCTGCCTTTTATTCTGAGGACGGGCTGCACCTAGTATGGCAATCGCCTTTGCGTACCTCTGTTGGGCGAATTCTGAGAGAGCAAGGTCGTAGTGCGCTTCAAATATCTCCGGATGCTCTTCCAAGCACCGCTCGAAGGCAAGGGCCGCGTCTCCGTACAAGCCCCTTTGAGCAAAGCTGATCCCCGCATTAAGGAGAAGGTCAGGGTTGCTCTGCGGTTGGGCAAGGAGTGTACGAAGCATAGTTTCAGCCTTCGAATTCTGACCACCAGCTAAGGCGCCCTCAATCGCACTTTCTAAGGAGGTGGAGCTCTGCACCCAACCTGCCTTCGATCCGGAAGCTGAATAAAATGGCTGCGCTAGCCCAAGATTTCTCTTGCCATCCGGAATGCATTTGAAAAAAAGGCAAAGAGCGGCCATGGCCGTTAAGCAAATCGAAATCACGCGATGGATTCGGGCCCCGCTAACTTGCATGGCCATGCCTTCCGTACGGGATATCCACACTGCCGGGAGAGTGCTCTCTCGCGGCCTCCTACCTGAAGACAACGATCGTTGACTGATGACGGCCTCGGCTAACCCGGATCATTCACGAACTTCCGATAGGGGACCGTCAGGGCACGGTTAAAACCGTGCCCTTCCGGTCTTCTTATAAGACTTCGTGAATAATCCGGGTTAAAGTCAATGCTGTTCACTTAGCGCAATATCCTATTGCCGGCGATTTCCACGCGCTGTAGGGGCGACCACCAGGGTCGCCCCCACGAGATAACCCCCTTAAGTGAACAGTATTGGGGCTAATAGGGAGGTTGCCGGCTCGAATGCGCTTGTTGTCTTTCGCTTAAAGGCAATTTGAATTGTCCATGCCAAACCCGTTTCGCCTCATGCAAGAAATGGAAACCCATGGTTCCGCGGTTCTTCTGCCTTCCGCCCCTTGCCTCATTAAGCTTTTCGCGCAGCCCCACTACAAAGGTGATAGCCAAGCATGACTTCCCTGAGCCGGCTTGGCGAGCACGGCAGGAGGGGCAACCGCACTTCCGCAGATCGGAAGATCCCTATTTCCTTAAACAATGCCTTGGTGTTAGGGATTTCATCCCCCGGTCCAAAAAGATGGATGAAGGGGAGGATCCTTTCGGAAAAGACTCCAAGTGCTTGTTCCGGCGCACCCTCCTCAACAAGACGGACAGCCTCTTGGTAGTCGGCAGGGAAAACCGAGGGTGCGATAATCATGCTCCCATTTACGCCGAGCAAGAGACTCCGGAACGCGACAATGTCGTCGCCTGAAAAGACGGCAACATTACGGTTTTTCTTCAACGCTGTGATTTTGTCCAGGTCGTGATCAGTCATCTTCACCCCGATAACGTGGGGGCAGACGTCGATGATCGAAAAGAGATCTGCCACGCTAAGGAAAGTTTTCGTATATACCGGATTATCATAAATTACCACATCCAGATCCGAAGCGTTGTCGAGGGCCTTAAAGAATTCAAGGACCATAGGAAAGGAATTGGGAAAGTAGTAGGGACATGGAACTAAGCCCGCGCGCACGCCAATTGTAGCAGCATGGTTTGCGAGATCAATCATCTCTGCCAGATTGGTGTGGGTGAGGCCAACAACAACAGTCTTGCCTGGGGGCACGTTCTCCACAGCAAATTCCATCAACTCGATCCTCTCTTTCAAAGAGAGCGAAACCGACTCGCCGGTGCTGCCACAGAGCGTGAAGCCCTCGAGATCTGGGAAAATATGATCAAACAGCCGCACGAGGCTATCAAAGTCAATCTTGCCGTGATTGAAAGGGGTCGGAATGACAGGCAGCGAACCATTGAGTTTCATGAGTGTACCTTTCTTCACCAATGTGGGGTGCAAACCGCCTGCATTTCCGGAATGTGGTCCACCCTCAGAATTGAAAGAGCTTTCCGCCTAATGATAGAAGCGCTTTGAGGCCGTGTCAAGACGTCGTATCGCGCAAGCTAAAATGTTACCCGTGGGGTATCGTCGCGCAATCTTAAAA
>CALCEB010000087.1 GCA_937900045.1 uncultured Acidobacteriota bacterium | reverse complement strand
ACAAAATGTAGAAACTCCAGGGCACGGTTAAAACCGTGCCCTGACGGTCTTCGAGTAAAACATCGTGAATAATCCGAGTTAAAATGCACCGTGGGCAAAATGGCAAATTGCGGGATTCGGAGTCCGTTTTCCTTCCGAGCGGTTCGATGGGCAGCGGTGGGCGCGTTGGCAGTCTGGACGATGTTAACCCCCACGTCCGCTCCTTCCGCGCCTCAGAATCCGGGAAGCGCAAGCCAGGAGAAAGTTTCCGGGCTTCTGGCCCGTGCCCAGCGGCTGACCGGACGAGGCGATTATCCTGGCGCTGCGAAGGCTTACGAAGAAGCCCTCCGGCTAACTCCGGATTCCCTGACCGCTCTGAATAACCTGGGAGTCCTTTATGCCCGCATGGGAAAATATCCGGAGGCGGCGAAAGCTTACGAGCGCGCCTTGCAGCTTGAGCCGGATTCTTTCCCGTTCCTGGTCAATCTGGGCCTCGCCTATTTCAAGGGCGGTAATTTCAACGCCGCCATCCAGCCCCTTTCGCGGGCCGTGGTCCTTGAACCTGCCAATTTCCAGGCGCGAACGCTGCTGGCCATGTCCTATTTTTCGACCCAAGCTTTCAAGCCCGCCAGCCAGGAATTCAAAAAGTTGCTTGCCGCGAAGCCGGACAACACAACGCTCCAGTATCTGCTCGCTGAAAGTTATCTTCGGAGCGGCCAGAGCGGGCAGTTGCTTACCTTTTTCCAGCGTCTCCTAAAGACATCCCCGAACTCCATCACCATCCATATGTTGATGGGTGAAGCGGAGGACGGGCTGGACCGCACTGATGAAGCCATTCGGGAGTTCAAAGCCGCTGCCGACATCGCTCCGGACCAACCCAACGTTCATTTTGGCCTCGGCTATCTCTATTGGAAGAAGAAAGATTACACCCGCGCCGCGGCCGAATTCCAGAGGGAGATTGAAGAGAGCGGATCGGTCGCGCAGTCGGAAGCTTATTTGGGCGATATTGCTTTGAAGCAAGGTGACTTCACCAAAGCGCGGGCTCTGGCCATGCAATCTCTTCGCCTCTTCCCCAAGCTTCGCATCGCTCACTATGATCTCGGTATTTTGGATACCCAACAGAAAAAATATCCGCAGGCGATCACCGAATTTCATCAAGCCATTGCATTGGATCCGAAGCGCGCTGATGCGCACTACCGGCTTGCTGCCGTTTATCGGGCCCAGGGCCAGGAGAAACTTGCCCAGGCGGAACTGAACGCGGTTGACCAACTCCACCAAAAGGAACAGGACCGGTTATACCGCGAAATCTCCGGCGCCGCCCCCGCCCCACCGCAGTAATCAACCCCCGCAGCGCTCGCGGCAAGGGACAGCACGTAGTGGCGCAATTTGCTGTAGCGGCGCTCGGAGCTTGCCCTGACAGCGAGCGCCGAAAACCGTTGTGGGTCCAGGGTCGGCACTCATAGAGCGCCGCTACAGCAAACAAGCCGCGCGACGACCGGACGGCAGAGGGTGTTGATCTTCCTCTCGTTCACAGCCCGCTCTGGCGGAACTCATTGGGAGACACCCTTTCAAAACGCCGAAAACAGCGGTTAAAGCTTTTAACGCTGCCAAAGCCCGCGCCCTCGCTCACCCGGAGGCAGGGCAACTTGGTTTCCCGAAGCAGGCTCTTGGCGCGCTCCAAGCGGCAGCGGGTGATCTCCGAGAGAATGGAGCGGCCCATGCTCTGCAGAAACCGGCGCTCCAGCGTTCTTCTCGACATTCCCACAACCTCAACCACGTCAATCACGCCGATGGGTTTGGGAGCGTGGTCGCGGATGAACCACAGAGCGCCGGCTACCACGGGATCATCCTGCGGAATCACATCCGTTGAGCGCCGGGTGACGACGAAAGATGGTTCGACCCGCACCTGGTATTTACCCTTCAGCCTTTTTGACATCAGGCCATCCAGCAGGCGGGCGGCCTCGTAGCCGGCACCTTCCAGGTTCAGGGCAACGCTGGACAACGGAGGCGAGGAGAGCTCGCACATTAACTCGTCATTATCAACCCCAATCACCGCGACGTCATCCGGGACGCGGAGGCCGGCCGAAGCGCAGGCTTGAAGGACTTCACGGCCGCAGACATCGTTGCACGCCATCAGGCCCACGGGCTTCGGCAATGCTTTCAACCAGCGCGAGAGCAGCGGTTGTTCATGCTCCCATGTCTGAATCCAGTTCGACCGCTGCATCCAATTGGCGAGCTGGATGCGATGGACCTGGCAGCGAAAGCCCATGTCCTCTATGCGCTGAAAAAACACCCTTTCGCGCAGAGAGGACCACGGACAATCTACGAATCCACAAAATGCAAATTGGTGTAGGCCTCGCTCCATGAGATGCGTCGCAGCGGTTTGCGCAATTGCGGGAGAGTTGGTTTCAATTTGACAGAACTTGTTCTGGCCGTCCTTGGTCATAAATTCATCGAGCGAGGACGCCACGAACGGAAGCCCGGTGCTGCGAATCATTCTGGCCATTTCAGGCGTTCGGACCCGGGCGATGATTCCCGTGCCCTTCCAGGACTTTGCTTTCGGCAACGCCTGTTCCAGATGCCCGGGCGCCACGTACAGCGACCACGGCCCATGCAGCCGCGAATATCGCACGATGCCCCGCAGCAACCCCCGCCCGAATTCCGTGGAGGTTTCGAGGAGCAATGCCACTTTGGGCGTCCTGGGAAGAGACCGCTGCTTTGCCATGAGACTTCTCCCATGCCGCGTATCGTCCTACTTGGGATCAGAAGCACGGCGGCGCTTCAAAGACCGTGTTGATCCGGTCAAAAACAGAGCCGGTCAGCTTCATCCAATGTTCATACCCGCAATGACGCAAAATGACCATATCCTGTCGCAAAATAGGTATTGACTATTTTATTGTACCAATATAATGTCCTGATCGTTGAACTGAGCTAACCGTACATATTAATTTATGAACGAGCGACCTGCCAATGGCAGCGCTTTGAACACGTGTACATGCCTGCGTCCAGCGTCAGTGGGTGGGGTACCATGACGGCGGTTAGGGGCTTGCCGCCCCGGCCGTCAAGGAAGGCTGACAATCATATCATAATCTTCGACATTTGAAGGGGAGGATTACAACTGTGAAAGAAACAGTTTGGTGGTACATGCCTGAATCCCCCGGGGTGGCAAAGTTCATCGTAATGCTTTCGTTGGTTTGGTTCATTTTCGGCGCTCCCGGCCTCCGGGCGCAAGATCTCGGGTCGATCGTGGGTACGGTGACTGATCCTTCCGGCGCGGCCGTGCCGGGCGTAAAAATAACGGTCACGAACCAGCAAACGGGTACCATAGCCCGCGTCACCACCAGTAACAGCACCGGCAGTTTTGCGGTGCCGGACCTACCCGTCTCCACTTATTCCGTGCGGGCACAGAAAACCGGATTCACCAGAACCGTGCATATGGACATCATTCTGAACGTCCGGTCTACCGTTAGAGTCAATCTCCAACTCAGTCTGGGCTCCGTCTCTCAGGAAGTCACGGTGACGGCTCCCGCTGTGCACTTGCAAACGGAAACGGGTTCAGAAAGCCAGACGATCTCCGGCACCCATGTGGCTGAAATCGACACCAACGGGAGAAATTTCGTCCAGCTCGCCATGCTGGTTCCTGGGGCTGCAGGCCCGTCGCTTGTAGGGGCACTGAACACTCCGGTGGGCGTAACCTCCAACACCTACATCGCCTTCAATGGCGAACAACCGGATCATAACGTTTGGTCCGTGGACGGTGTGGAAAACTACGATCGCGGTTGCGGCGGATGCATCGAGGTGGTTCCGGACCAGGATGCGATCCAGGAGTTCCGGGTGCTCAGCAGCAACACGTCGCAGGACGTAGGCTTCGGCTCCGGCGCGCACATCCAGGTGGAACTCAAAAGTGGCACGAACCAGTACCATGGCGAGGCTTTTGAGTTCAATCGCAATACCGCGCTGGACGCCTCCAGCTTTTTTGCTAACGCCTCGAACACTCCGAAGCCGGCGCTGATCTTTAATGATTTCGGTTTCAACATCGGAGGCCCCATCTATTTGCCCGGGCATCAGAAAAAGACCTTCTTCTTCTTCGAAGGGGATTGGCGCCGCCTGTTACAAGGCACCACCATTTTTGCCCCCGGCGTTCCGCTTGCTTGGACAGCGGGAGACTTTACTGGCGCCAACCAGGTGATCCTGAATCACAACGCTCCCACTGTTCTTCCTAACGGCCAAACCGGTTATATGCCGTTCGCCAACAATCAAATTCCATCGGCCATGCTGAACCCAAACGCCCTGATCCTGGGCAAGCCCAATTTCATTTTCCCGTCGCCCAACACTGCGGGCGGGCAATTCTATGCCGCCTCTCCATCAGTGCCGACGAGCGTCAACGAACAAATAGTCCGCATTGACCACCAGTTTTCAGACAAGACCTCGCTGATGTTCCATTACATCCGGGATGGCATCAATCAACAATTCCCGACCACGTTGTGGAGCGGAGACACCTACCCCACGGTGGGCACGGATTTTCTGAACCAACCACAGTCTTTTATGTTAAAGCTAACGCGCAGCATCAGCCCCACCCTGCTCAACGAGGCCATGGTGAGCTTTAACCGCCAGCCACTCACGCTGCTGCCCACTGGTACCTTTCAGCAGCCTGCAGGACTGTCCATCCAATCCCTGTTCCCAGGGACCAACACTGATAATCGTATCCCGACCATTGGCCTGTTCGGTCCGGCGCTGGGCACACAATACGATGTGGCTTCCTGGCCTTGGACGAATGTCTTAAACACCTGGACTTATCGCGATTCTCTCTCCAAGATCAGTGGTAGCCATTCGCTGAACTTTGGGGGCGAATACATGCATTACCTGAAGGAACAGGAGTTGTTTGGCAACACCCAAGGGAATTTTACGTTCAATGGCAGTGCCACAGGCGGCAGCTACCTGGGCCCCAATGGCCAGATTCTGACCACTCCCGGCAATGAATTCGCGGACTTCATGCTGGGCAACGCCTATTCCTATACCGAACTCCAGAAGCAGACGATGCCCGCTTATCTCAACAACTTTTACGGCCTATGGGCGGGGGATCAGTGGAGAGTGAAAAGCGGCCTCAATTTGGACTATGGCCTGCGTTGGGAGGGAATGCCTCATGCCTACGAACGGCACAATGATGTCTCTGCATTCCGCACCCAGCTTTATAACGCCAGCCAGGCGCCTAAATTCAACTCCAACGGCACCTTGATTCCCGGTTCCGGAAACTTCCTGGACGGAATCGGCATCGCTGGCCAGGGCGGTATTCCTCCTGGTCTGGTAGACAACCATTGGGCGAATTTTGAGCCCCGTTTCGGGTTCGCATGGCAGCCTTGGGCGGGAAGGAATACGGTGATCCGTGGCGGATACGGACTGTTCTATGAAAACATCCAGGGCAATGACATCTACAACGCCGCACCCAACCCGCCGTTCTCCAATAGCCCGCTGCTCTTCAACACCTCACTCAGCAACCCCGGTATTGTGCCGGGAACGCTCTTTCCAGGCAACATCCAGACGTTTGACCCGAGATACCTCCAACCTTACTCGCAGCAGTGGAGTTTTGGCGTCCAGCACCAGTTCAACACCAAGACCGTGTTCTCACTGATGTACGTCGGCTCCGAGGGAACGGACGAAAACCTCAACGTAAACCTTAACCAGCCCCTGGGGCCGGTGGTCAACGAACCCATCAACATGGGCGTGCCGTTCCCAGGCTGGGCCAACATCGGCTACTACCAAAACTCAGTGAGCTCCAACTATAATTCGCTGCAAGCCAGCCTGCGCTTTTCGGACTGGCACGGCCTCACTTCCGGCGTCGCCTATACGTGGTCTCACTGCCTGGACTATACCGATGGCGATGTCGGCGGATTCATTCAGAACACCTACAATGTGGCAGCGGAATACGGCAACTGTGGTTTCAACATCCCCCAGATGCTCGTCATCAACTACGTTTACAGCCTGCCCATTTTCAATAATGCCACCGGACTTACCAGAACAATGTTGGGCGGATGGCAGTTCTCAGGCATTTCAACCTTTTACTCTGGCTCTCCGATCACGGTCGGCTTTCCCGGCGATCCCGCCGAGTGCGGTTGCAGCAATTACCGGGCGAATGTCATTGGGAATCCCAACCAAGGGACTGGCATCCACAACGCCTCCGAATGGTTCAACACCGCCGCATTCGCGCCCATTCCTCTCGGTCAGTTCGGGAATGGTGCCCGCAACATTGCTTACGGCGACGGAATTGATAACTGGGATATTTCTCTTTTCAAAAATTTCTCAGGCATTCCTTTCCCTAAGAGCAAAGAAGGCGCCAGCTTGCAGTTGCGGGTAGAAGTTTTTAACTTCTTCAACACGACTCAGTTCAATGGCTACTTCTCCACTTTCGGGCAGACGGGATTTGGAGCTCCGAATTCCACTCTTGAGCCGCGTGAAATTCAGCTCGGAGCCAAATTTATGTTCTGATCCACCCACTCCAACTGCCGACGGCTCACGGGTTTGTCCCATTGAGCCGTCGGCAACCATCAAGCCGCCCCTAACTCCTTTGCTTCCAATCCCTGGCCTGGGACAGGTCTCGTACCCGCCCGTGGGTATCCACCAGGCAACCCCTGCCGCCAAAACGCAAGTGACACGAGCTTTGGGCAGGTATACGATTCAAACGGTTGTCCTCCCCTCGCTTTGCGGCCACTCCTGCTGCGAATAGTCCCAGAAACCGGAATCGGATTGTGCTATGTTTTCTGGAAGTAACACCGTGTGACGCCCCAGTCGCCCGATCAGGCGGGCTTGGAGGTCTTTTCGAGGCCAGGAAACACTTCAATTCGACCCCAAAATTGAAGGAACGAAGCTAGAATGTTATAGAAAAAAAAGGACGACACGAGGACAAAACCCATCCAAAGCCATTGAAATCGAATAAATCCTTTATTATAAGTAAGTTACGTTGATTCACGGGGCATGACAAGTTAACTATCGTATAATCAACATGTTATCCGTTAAAAGGGTGGCTCAAGGGGTCGAAGACACGGTTATTGGTTGCGAGTCCGGTCCGCAGAGGCTCCACGCCGTCGGCCGCCGACGCCGTCGAAGGCAGGGATTTTTGATGAACCCGTCCGCCTTGGTTAAATGACATTGAACCCGACGTCGAAGAGGAAAAGAATGTCATTAACCCCACGTATTGCCGTGGTGGGCAGCTACGCGGCTGGACTGACGATGAGCGTGGCGCGTCTGCCCGGGCCAGGTGAGACGCAGTTAGGATCAGGCTATCGCTTTGAGCACGGCGGCAAGGGGTCCAATCAGGCCGTGGGTTGCGCGAGGCTGGGGGCCCACGTCCACTTTGTTGCCAGGATCGGCACGGACGCCTTCGGCGATGCGGCTCTCGATCTCTACAAGCAGGAAGACATGGATGTTGGCAATATCACCATCACGCCGGAGGCGCCCACGGGTGTAGGCTTTATCATGGTCGAGTCTGCGAGCGGCCACAACCTGATCAGTTTAGACCCCGGAGCAAACGGCTACCTCAGTCCGCAGGATGTCCGGCGTTGTGAGAAAACGATCGCCTCGTCGCAAGTACTTCTGACCCAATTGGAAATCCCCGTTCCGGCAGCGGCGGAGGCATTGGCTTGCGCGCGTTCGCACGGCGTGGTGACGATCCTGAATCCGGCGCCTGCGCAACCCTTGCCGGCCGAAGTTCTTCGCTCTGCCAGCATCATCACTCCCAATGAATCGGAGGCCAGAATCCTGGCGGGCTTGGCCGCCGATGCCGACGCTTGCGACAAAGATATTGCCCGGGGGCTGATCGATCGTGGAGCACGCCAGGTGGTGATCACATTGGGTGAGAAGGGTGCCTTGGTCGCGACGGACCAATCCATGGTGTATATTCCAGCCATCTCGATTCGCGCCGTCGATACCACTGGCGCCGGAGACGCTTTCAACGCTGGGTTGGCGGTTGCTCTTGCCTGTGGCACAGGGCTTGAAGCTGCGGTAAGGTTTGCAGTGATCACCGGAGGATTGGCCGTGACGAAACAGGGCGTGGTTCCCGCGCTTCCACACCTGGATGATGTATTGGAATTCCACCGGAGTGCCGGGAAACCATCTCCAGGTTGGCTTGCTGCATTGCAGGCGGTTGGAGGGTGAGTTGTAGTTCAGCTTTTTGCCTTTCAAACTTCATAGCTGCTTGTACGGCGAACTCCCCGGATGCTTTGCTTCCGGACGCGGTGGCGTGAGAACATTGAATTGGCGGTCTTTTCAATAACGGGTTCGACCCGGAGGAAGCATGGCCCAGGCAGGAACCTATTTGACGAGTCTCGAGCCGCGATCTCGGTGGATGCGTCAGGATACGGCGCAAATCCTGAAGCGGTTCTTCTTTTGCGAGCGGTCGCTGTTGGTGAGCGAGGCGGCGTGGCTTCCGCTGATTGGGCCGCTGGAAATCAAGACAGGACTTCCGCGCTTCATCTGGCAAGGCGCGCAAGTGGCCCATTCATTGCGCGAGCGCGTGTTTGAACTGCGCTTCCCCAACCGCATGATGGAAGAGGAAGGCCCGGATGCAGCGCTCATTGAGGTCTTTGATAATTTGAGGGATGCGCCCTCGGTTTCCGCTTTCTTGTACGCCGCGGCCACGGTATTCGCGCCCGCGCTGCGCGAAGTCTACGAGGCTTATCTCGCGGCTTCCGATCCAATCGCGGATGGGCCGACGCATCGCTTCCTGACGCAGGGATTGTCCGAAAAAGTTGACCAGGAAATCACTCTCCGCCGGTGGGCGGAGGAGGCTTTGGCGGAGAGTCCGGAGTCCGGCGATGCGGCCATTGCATGGACGCGGGCTCTGGGCCAGAAGCTTGCCGCGCTCGGTGGAGTTGGGACAGACGCTGCTGTTCCTGCGTTGCCCACGGGATCCATTTCCGGATCTTGCCCCTACCAGGTTCCCGATCGTCCGGCCCGGGATCGGCGTTTCTGGCCGTGCCGGTTTTACTGGCCTGACAACGTGGACCCGGCATTCCCTTACGGCGATGGAGTGAGCCTTCAGCTTCGATCCGCCGTCAGCCACCTCAATGAAGCATGGGCAGTGGAAACCGGCGGGTTGATCCTGAGCGCCTTCGCAGACGTTCTTCCCTGGGAATGGATCAATGATTCCGCCCGCTGGACCTATGACGAATCCCGTCACTGCCGCATGGGCTACGAGCGGCTGATGTCTTGGGGACTCGACCCGCACCAGATCCCGCTGGGGACTTACATTTACGAAAGCGCCGCGGACCAGGACCCGATCTACCGCATGGGAATGCTGTTTTTCTTTGAGACCAAGAACATCCGGCACAAACCGGCTCGCACCCGCCTGTTTCACTCCTATGGCGATTCATTAAGCGAGCACGACATGGACTTTGATTGGGCGGACGAGGCGATCCACGCGGGCTACGGAAAACATTGGCTGAAGGAAGTATTGGCGGCGCGCGGCGGCGACCCCTCCAGTTATGAATTGGTGCGCGAACGCTGCGCCCAACTCGTGACCGATTATGTCCGCACGGCCACGCCGCAAGAACTGGTGGAGTTGAAGCGGGTGGCGAATGCCTTGATTGAAAAAGCAAGCAAGAGACCTCTAGGATGAGCCTTTTTCCCAATCTCCATCAAGCCTTTCAAATGTCTGCGGAGAAATGGCGTCAAGCCGGCCCCCGGTTATTTTCAATTGAGGCGCGAACCCGCTCTGCAAGACTTGGCGCCCTGGCCCTTTTCTTTTTCGTTCCTTTCCTCGCGCCTCACGCGGCCATCGCTCAAGCGGCGCAGGCCCAGATCCGGGGCCGCGTCACAAGCGCCAGCGGAAAACTCCTTCAAAGCATTCGAGTGGTTCTGGTTCTGAACTCGTCCTCGGGGGGGCGGAAAATTCGGGAAGCAACTTCTGGAAGCGACGGCTCTTTTGAGTTCAACCACCTGGAACCCGGCTCGTATACGGTGAGGGCGAGTTGTCCCTCGTGTGCTCTCTCCCCGGATATGACTCTACCTCTTCAGTCCGGACAGAACATGACGGTAACTTTAGTCGTCAGCGAACCCGCCGGCGCCGTACCCGGCAAATCGGCATTGCCCTCCCACTCACCAAACCAGCCCGCCGGCAAAAAGTCCAGCCCAGCGCTCACCCAAGTCGGTTTTGATCAGAAGCCGGCATTCAAGGCAGCGGCCATCTCGAACCCTGAAGCCGGGGGCGGGTATAGCAATTCGGCGTCGGTGGGCAGCGACCGGATGGTGCGGGAGTATCTTGCTCCCCAGCGGATCGGGAAAGTGCCAGGATCAATGGCAAGCGATGGGCGGGCCATCGAACAAGCCGCCCAATCTGATCCCACGGAGGACCATCTCAACCGTTGGGGAAATTTTCTGCTTCACCGGCGGCAATATCTGCACGCCGCTGGAGTATTTGGAGAAGCTGTCAAGCGTTATCCCCGCTCGGAAAGCCTTCGGATTGGACTGGGCATCTCCTTATCATCGACGGGAAAATACCACGAGGCAGCGAAGCAATTCGCTGCCGCTACGGACCTGGAGCCCTCCGATCCTGAGCCCTATCTTTTTCTTGGACAGGCCGCGATCCTCGAGAGGAGTCCTGACTCTGAGGCGATGAAGCGGCTAAGATACTTTGCCAGCGCCGAGCCGCAAAACGCGCAGGCTCTTTATTACTATGCGATGAGTTTGTGGGCGGACGTGCCCCGGAGCACCGGCGGCCCTGCGTTGAGTTCAATCGAAACCTTACTGAAAAGAGCCTCGGCGCTGGACCCGGCGCTCGGGCAGGCCCGGCTTGAATTGGGGATTCTTTACGAGCAGGAGGGCCGTGAGAATGAGGCGCTTCGCGCCTACCAAGCAGCGGAGCGCGCCACGCCAGACCTGGCCGCGGCTCATTACCGCTTGTCGCAAGCCTATCTGCGGTTGGGAAATAAAGCCGCGGCTCAAAAGGAAATGGAGCTTTATCGCCAATCGCAGCAGCCGTCAGTTCCGCCGGACTCGCGCTGAACTTTCTTACAGCAAAAACCCGGTTCCAACGGGATCAGACGAAGGGAAGAGGAGAAATTTTGAAGTCGTGGTCTCAGTTGTGCTGCAGCTCATCGAGCATTTTGCGCGCCAGTGGATGTTGCGGGTGTCTGGCAAGCAACTGCTGGAGGATCTGAACGGCGGCTTGATCCTTGCCCGATGAGACGTAAAGCCTGGCAAGATTCAGATAGGGCTGGTCGTAATCCGGCGAGGTTGCGATCGCATTGCGGAATGCGCTTGTGGCCAGATCAGAATGGCCGGTTAGCAAATAGAGCACACCGAGATTATTGGCGGCTTTTGGAAAATTGGGACGGAGCTGAAGGGCAAGCTCCAGGTACTTGCGAGCCAGAGCGTCCTGATGCTGCTGGGCGTAAAGCATCCCCAACTTGTAGTTCAAGTCCGGGTCACGCGGGGCGAGCAGGAGACCGCGCTCCAGGAGATTGTATGCTTGCTGCAGGTGTCCTTGGTCGCGCTCAATCTCAGCCAGGTTTTCAATTGCCAGGAGATTGCCCGGATCATTCTTCAACACCTCCTGAAAATAGACGCTGGCCTCCGCGTAGCGCCCTTGTTGGGCAGTGAGGACGCCGAGGTTGTTCAAGCTCAGAAGGTAGTCCGGTTGCAATTGAACGGCTTTACGAAGTTGGCTCCGGGCGTTTTGAGAATCGCCCTTTTGCAAGTAAAGGGTGCCGAGACTGTAGTGCGCGAGAGCCGAATGCGGGTCCTGGTTGACGGCCCGCAACAAAGCTTCCTCAGCCGCACCGAGACAGCCGCGCTGAGCGAAAGCCACGCCGTAGGTTAAGTAGCTGCGCAGGAATTCGCCCCCATAAAAAGTTCCGGGGAACGGCAATGCCAGGGATTCCCGCTCAAGCGTTGCGCGTGGAATCCTGGATAGATCCGATTGCAAGCGGCGGACGCTCACGCCTCCGGCGTACACTTTCACGATCGTGCCCTGCGCATCGGTCAGGAAGGAAGTGGGCAACTCCAGGTCGCGATGCCGGTCGAAGAGATAGCGGAAGAGCAGATTGTAGACTGCCGATTGATCCGGGGAGAGCATTCCCACGGCAAAGTCGAGCCGCTCGCTTTGGACCAAATCCCGGACGCGATCCGCTTCTTGAGGACCTTCGACGTTCCAGGCGGTCAGTTTCAATCCAGCGGCGGCCAGTTGCGATTGATGATTACGAAGATCGCGGAGAAGCAGGACGGAAGCGGGGTTGCACGATGCCCAGAAAATGAGCAAGGCCGGGTTTCCGCGCAACGCGGCCAGCGAGAAACTCCTGCCGGTGAAATCGGCAGTCTCGATCTTGGGGGAATCCAGCGGAGCGATAAGCCAGGTTTCAAGCCGGTTCGGGGTGAGAGAGGCTCGCAGCCGGTTCGTTGCTGCCGCCGGATGTTGCGGCTGCTGGAAGGGCTGAGTGGAAACCTGCCCCGCGCCTTCTGTGATTTCGATGCGATGATTCGCGGGCAGATGATCAAAATGCTGAACGAGGCCGTTGGGCCAATGAATGGCGGCCTTGAGATGCGTACAATCCGGGCCCAGTCCAAAGTAAACCGCTTTAGTGTGCTGGCTCAGAAAACCCGATCCGGCTTGAACAAACTTCGTTTGCTTCAATCCCTCAGTTTCGATGACAATCCGGGCGCCGATCGCGTCGCGGTTACTCTTTGTTCCGCGCAGGTGGAACGCAGCAGAATCGCCAAGGTGCTGCATGGTGTTGCGCAGGACGCGGACTTGCGGGCCGCCCCGGTTTTTCAGCACAATTTCCAGACGCCCATCGTGGTCGAGGTCGGCCAAGGCAAAGCTGCGGCTGTCCTCGATGAAATCAAGGTCTGCCGCGCCCGAGAAATCCGAGAACGTCCCATCGTGGTTGTTGACGTAGAAGATATTCCTTTCATATCCGCTCCAGGTTCCGTCCGAGCGGATGAGCTCATTGATGGCGCCCCACCCATCTTCGTAAACTGTAGAAGGCTTTGCATCCACGGGCGACCGGGAAACCACCTGCCGCCAGAAGAAACTGGAAAGGTCGTTGCGATTCGGGCCGGAAATCATGCCGTTCGCAATGTACAAATCTGCGAAGCCGTCATGATCAAAGTCCCAGGAGTCGCTCGACCACGCCCATCCGCCGTTGCGAACGCCGGCATGGGAAGTAGTATCTTCAAATTTTCCACTTCCTGTGTTGCGGAACAAAGAATTCCCCATCGCGTGTTTACGGTAAAGCTGGCGGATGTTCGGCGGGGCATCCTTCATAAAATCCTGTTGCATTGTGATGCGTTGCCCCGCGGCGGTCCACATATCTGCCACATAAAGATCCATTCGCCCGTCATTGTCATAATCAAACCAGCAAGTGCTCATGCCCGCCCCGGTGTCTTCCACACCGGCCTCCTGGGCAACGTCGGTGAAGGTTCCGTCGCCGTTGTTGCGGTAGAGGTTCTTCTTGCCAAAGTCATTCGCAACAAAAAGGTCCGGCCAGCCGTCCTGGTTGTAATCACACCATCCGCACGCAAAGCTGTAGCGATGGTTATTCTGGTTGAGGCCGGACGATGCGGTCACATCCTGGAACGTTCCGTCCCGGTTGTTCTTCAAAAAGAAATTGGGCGGACCGTTCTCTGCATCAAAATAGGGCAAGGGATAGCGGTAGCGGTTCGGCCCCTGATAGTAACTGTAGAGGCAAAAATAAATGTCAAGCCAGCCGTCGCGGTCGTAATCTGCAATCGCTGCGGCGGTGAAACTGCCTTGAAGATCGTGAGCAAACTTGAAGGCGCCGGGCTTGACTTTGAACGTTCCATCGCCCTGATTGAGGAAGAGCAATGGGCCTGCCTCGCGCACCACAATCAAATCCTGGCGGCCATCGTTGTTGACGTCTGCGAAGAGCGCCGAAGGGCTGCTATCGATCACGCCAACGCCGGCCTTTTCGGTCACGTCTTCGAGAGTTCCCCTTCCCGTGTTCCGGTAAAGGCGATTGGGAAGCCCGGAGGGCTGGCAAACGTACAGCTCGTCAAACCCATCTCCGTCAATGTCGCCCACTGCGACGCCGTAGTTCCCATAAACGTCAATGCCGCTGGCAGCGTCCAGGATGGTCCGCCAGTGATCCGTCCCGGGAACCAGTTGGTCCCAATAGGAGGGGTTCGCGCCCAGCACTTGTTGGCTGATCTCGGTGAAGAGGGGCGTGGCCGCGCGGCTGAGAGTTTCATCCGTAAACTCCCAGCGAGCGATCAACCATTTCCCTTGCGGGGAGAGTTGCCAGTCGATGATCCAGAATCCAGTCTTTTCCTGGCGATGGTAGCCGTGACCCGTGTCAACGAGGTCGTAGCGGACTTGTGTGGAGGCTCGAACGGGATCAGCCGAAAGCTGTTTGATCCCAGTAAGCTTGAGCTCCGCCACTCGCAACCTTGTTCCCGCTTCGATTTCGAGGTACTCGCTGAGGTCACGAATGAATGCTTCGCGTTCGAAAGAAACGGCCCTTGCAAAAGTCCGGCGCTCAATTTCGAAATCGGGCTCCTTGCGAAGTTGCTTGCGGGCCGCAGCCTTGAGCGGCGAGGCCGTCAACGTGGCCAGGAGATAATTGCCAATGGCGCGCAGATCAGGCGGAGATTCGATGAGCGCCCGGCTCCATTGGGCAAGGATTTGTCCGATCTGAGCCGCGTATACCTCTGTTCGAAGCGCATCTTTCGCGGCATCAACTTTGTCCAGAATGTCTTCGAGGGGCGATGGCAGGCGGTAGTGCGGATGAAAGCGGCCATCCTGACAAGTGAGAACGCGGGCTGTAACCGGCGCTTGCAGTCCGGTTCCGGGATGACCTGAAAAACCAGCGAACGGTTGGGGAGCAGCAAGGAAACCGGCGGAAATCGCGCTCCAATGCTGCAGAAACCTGCGGCGCGAACAGCCAGCCTCAAGGAAGAGGATTAGGTCTTGAATCACATCCACATGCTCCAGCCGGTAGTGGCGGGGTTTGTTTGCTGTAGCGGCGCTCGGAGCCTGCCCTGGAAGGGAGCGCCGAACCTGGATCCTCAACGATTTCCGGCGCTCCCTTCCAGGGCAGGCTCCGAGCGCCGCTACAGCAAATTGCGCCACTGCACTCCAACCCAGCACATTGCAGTGAAAGCGAATTCGATTATAGCCCAGGGCGGGAGTGCGGGTCAGCTTCCGATCGAGCGCGTATATTCCTGAAGTTCTTCACGTGAGGGCGCCGACGCTTGCGCCCCACGGCGCGTCACGGAAAGCGCCGCAGCAAAGTTTGCAAACTGGCAGGCAGAAGGCAGGTCCAAACCTTCACTGACGGCCACAGCCAAGGCGCCGTTGAACACGTCTCCCGCCGCCGTGGAGTCCACGGCGTTCA
Source organism: uncultured Acidobacteriota bacterium (assembly GCA_937900045.1). Lineage (GTDB taxonomy): Bacteria > Acidobacteriota > Terriglobia > UBA7540 > UBA7540 > CALCEB01. The sequence goes on along the minus strand of CALCEB010000087.1, from coordinate 13,823 downwards.
CCGTGGGCGCCGGAAGCAGTTGAGACTTGCCGCTGCCCACCAGCAGGCAACCCTGGTCGCCAAGCTTTACAATCACGGTGTTCGCTCCACGCGCCCGCAGCTTGAAGGCAACTTCTTCAGCTTGTTTTGGATCGAGACGGCTGGGCGGGAGGCCGGCAAGGATGGCGGCTTCCGTTTCATTGGGAGTGACCACGTCTGCCAATTGTAACAGTTCGTCCGGCACCGGGCGCGCGGGCGCCGGATCCAAAATCACTTTGGAACCCAGGCGATGACCTATTCGAGCGGCCTCGAGGACCGTGGGCACGGGGTTTTCAAGTTGCAAGAGCATTACCGCAGCGCCGCGAATCGTCTCCACCGCGGCCTGGACATCGCTGGGAGAGAACAGGTCGTTAGCGCCGGTCACGATGATGATGGAGTTCTGGCCAGTGTCCGCAACGAAAATCAGGGCGATTCCACTGCGGCAATTCGGGGTCGTTGCGAGGCCACTCGTGTCGCAACCCACCTGTTCCAGGTTGGCGCGCATCTCCCGGCCGAAGTCATCATCGCCCACCCGTCCCAGCATCGAGACCGGTCCCCCGAGTCGCGCCGCGGCGTAGGCTTGATTGGCTCCCTTGCCACCGGGCTCGGTGAAGTAGGTATGGCCGATCAAGGTTTCACCCGCCACCGGGATGCGTTCGGCGCACCCGACCAAGTCCATGTTCAAGCTGCCCACCACTACAATTTTGTTTCCCACGAAAGCCCCCAAGGGTGCGAATAGGATGCGCCGGCGATTGCGCGGCGAAGATGCGGCCCCCGGTTGTTCGGGCGAAAATTAGTGCTAACAGATGTTCCACTGCGGGTCTTCCGGGCCTTTCATCTTAAACCTGGCTCGCCTCGTCTCCGCCGGAATCATTGCCGTGGCGGACGGGTCATCAGATCAATATAAAGGTCGTAGAACTTCCGGGCGTCCAGGTCAAACTGAACCGTAGCTTTCCGCACAAAGGGAGGAACGATCCGGTCCTGCTCCCAGAACAGGGTCGTCCCATAGCCCGCGCCATGGTCAATGTCCACGTCAATATACAATTCCCTCGTGGAAGTGATGATAGACGGATCGATCAGCGCCGCGCCTGCAATCTCATCCCACATGTAACCGAGGAGGGAATACTGGGCCAGGTAGCGGGTGACCGGCGTCTCTACTCTGGTAATTTTCTCCTGAATCTCCAAAGTCAGTTGCGTCTTGATGGAAATGTCAATCGGCGTGATGGTGACTTTCTTCCAGGGCGCCCGCAGGGCGATCCGGGCAGCTTCCGGATCGAACCACCAATTGAATTCCCGCCTGCCGTCATAGGGATTGATCCCGCCGGCGCCGGCGTACATGCCGCCGCCCATCAGGACGAATTCCTTGGCGAGCGTGGCCACTTCCGGATCGAGCCGTAGCGCCAGAGCAATATTGGTCAGCGGGGCGCCGGACCAGACCACCACTTCTCCAGGATAACGGTGCACCATTTCCACGATGAACTCCGCGGCGGCGCCAGGACGGGGTTGGATCTTCGGCGCTCCCTCAGGCAGCGGTGGAACAACCTCCGGCGGGTGATAGTATTCCTCAAAGACCGTCGAACGCCTCGCTGGAAAATGCTCCGTCCAACAGCCCTTGTATTCAAATTTCCCGTGCAACTGTTCCCATCGCTCCGTTTCCTCTTTGGTGTTCAGTAAGGGGAATTCCGCGCCTTGAATGACAGGGACATCGGTTCGCCCGGCGATTTCAACCAGTCGAAGCACGTGTTGAGTTTCCTCACGCACCCATTGATCCCCGCTAACGGTGGTGAGACCCAGCACGTCAAATTTTTCCGATTGGAGGAACACCAGCAGGGCTTGCATGTCACTCGTGCCGGGCCCGCGCCCATCCTGATCGACAATGATTTTGATCTTTTCGGCCATCCCTTAGGCCTGCTGCAGCAGGATTGTTACCTCAGCGAGTCCCCTACCGGCCCTCTGAATGAGACGAAGGATCTCTGGAAGCTTTCAGCAATTAGCCATCAGTTCTCAGCCTGCGGGGGTTTAGGATTGCTGACTGCTGCCTTCCATCGAAAGACTCCTGGCTGCCCGCTCAACGCAGTCCAAACCAGGGGTCCGGCTCCTCAGCATGACGGATCAACTGATTTTCCATACCCGTCAGAAGATCAGTTTCAGAGCCAACTGAATCAAACGGGGATTATTTACGATTCCCGTGATTTGTCCAAAGTTTCCTGAGGGTGGCGGTCCCGCGTCTACGAAAGTGCCCGGCGCGGCAAATTGCACCTGGTTAAAGATATTGAAAACCTCGGCCCGGAATTGCAGCGAAATGCTTTCGTGAATTGGAATGATCTTGATTGCCGAAAGATCGGTGTTCACGAAGCCGGGCCCGAAGATGGGGGCGCGGCTGGAGTTGCCCAGAGCGCCAGGGACGGGGTCCGTAAAGCAGCTCGTGTTGAAGAATTCCTGCACCGTCCAGTTGGCGAGCCTTCCGTTACAAACATGGTTGGGGCGATTGGAGAATGAAGAAAAATTCACAGCCGTGTTGTTGGACGTGGTCAGGAAAAGAGGAAATCCCGAAGTGATGTGCTCAATGGCATTCACTTGCCAGTCCCCCAGAATGGCATTGGTGGCGCCCCTCCAGCCGCTGCCGAATCGCTTTCCCTTCCCGAAAGGCAGATCATAAACCACGCTCCCGGTAAAGTTATGGGTGAGGTCAATCTGGGAGTAGCTCATATCCTCGTTCGGACTCAAGGCCAGCGGATAGTACGTGACTCCCGTGGAAGTACCGAGACCGTCGGTGAGACCGTTGTCGAGAGTATTGGAATAGGTGTAGCCGATGAGCGCGTAGAGACCATGCCTGGCGCTCTTGGTTTCAGCTTTGATCTGAAGCGAGTCGTACTTGGAAAATCCATTGTCGATGAGGCCGGTAATGGTTCCATATTGAGGGTAAGGCGCCGGCAGTCCAGCGGGAGAATAATCCACCGTCGGCGTTCCAATGTTCAAGTTGCTGTTACTGGTGATGAGATTAGTACTCCGGGAACCTGCGTATCCAATGGTCAAAAGGATATCGCCGGGAAGCTCGCGTTGAATATTGAAGTTGAATTGTTGGATCATTCCGATCCGGAAATTGAAGTTCGTCGTATAAAGGCTGTTTCCAGCGAATTGCGCAGGACTAGTCGGTTCAGTAAGAAGCGGAAAACCCTGCGAGATCGTGCGAGAGATGCCGTTGCAGCCCGGGGTCTGTACGGCGGGCGGCAAGGCCACGTCATTGGCAAAAAATGAACATGCGCCAAAATAGGGCGGATTTTCCCACATTCCTTGTGCGCCCTGGTTCCAAGAAGAGTCATGGAAAATTCCATACCCGGCGCGGATCGAGGTCTTTTGGTTTCCTCTCGGGCTCCAAGCAATTCCAATTCGCGGGTCAAATGCCGTCGTATCGGTAGATAGCCCGACAGCAGACCCTGAATTCTTGCCAGCGATCAGGAACTGGCCCGTCGCAAAGTTAAAGTTTGATTGGCGATTGAAGGCTTCGGTGATTGGCGTTACCAGCGGGTAAGCCACGCCGAGATTCAGCGTGAGGTTCGGTTTCGTTTTCCAATCATCTTGAATGTACGGACGAAACAGCTTCCAACGCCGTCCGGTGACGGGGCCCTGGAAGGTCTGATTGTGTGTGCCGTTATCCGGAAGACCTAAAAGAAAGTCCGCGATCGGATTGCCGCCATTACTGGAGGCCAGTCCGTTCGCGAGCTGAGAAGTGTAACCACTGCCAAACAGCCAGAAGCCGTCCTGGAGGGCCTCGGTTCCGACGTTCATCTGGTTAAAGCGTATTTCTCCGCCGAATTTGACGTCGTGGTTGCCGCGGATCGCGTCGAAGGAGTCCGCGAAGAAGTAAACGTTCGTCCCGCCTTGAAACGGCGCGAAACCCCGGTCTCCCAAGGACCAGTATCCTCCATTGAAGGTTGTATCCGTCAGCCCGCAACTGTAAAACCCGCCCAGGTTAGCGCCGGGAATGCCCAACTTTTGCGATTCGCAGGAACCGGTGCCAAAAGAGAGAATGTGGTTAAAATCGCGGTTGTAACCCAGAGTAACCTCATTGATACTGGTGGGTGAAAAAATATGAGTTTCGGAGAGGGCGGCGTTGCGGCTGTGATCCGCAAGGCTCTGCGAGCTGGCGAAGCCGCCTGGCTGAGCTGCGAATCCGGGCATGCCCGAGGGCTGGAATTCTGTAGCCTGGTCGTAACTGAACCGCGCAAAGATGGAATCGTTAGTCGAAAAGTTATGATCCAGGCGGATGTCCCATTCTCCTTCGTCCAGCTTCTCCGCAGGCGATGCAACGTAATCTTGTCCGAGGCCGGCTGAAAGATTATTGGGGGACGGATAAAAGTTAACCATCTTCTGCGCGATTGGATTAATGAGGCTGCTTGGGATGATGTTGCAGGGAGTGCCAGGCGCCTGGATGCCGTTGGCGTTCACCGGCAGGGCGTTGCCGCCGCCATTGCACATAAAGGGTGAGCGGGTAAGCTGGCCGTTGACCGTCGTGGCGCTGTAGGGGTTATAGAGCTGGGTTACACCCGCTGCCGGCTCGGTAAAATTGCCTTGGCGCATCAGGAGCGTTGGCACTTGGCCTACGGAGGTAATTCCCTCCCGGAGATACCTTCCCTGGTAATCGGCGAAGAAAAATGTCTTGTCCTTCTTGATCGGACCGCCGAGCGATCCGCCAAACTCATTCTCATTAAACTGTCCACGAGTGGGGGCAAAAAAGTTGCGGGCATCCAGGCTGGTATTGCGCAGAAACTCAAACAGCGAACCGTGGAAGCCGTTGCTTCCCGACTTGGTGGTCACGAGGACGGTGGGGCCGCCGCGAGTCCCATATTCTGCTGAATAGTTGAAGGTGAGGACTTTGAATTCCTGAATGGCGTCAATGGAGGGCAAAATGGCAATGCCACCTGCTGTTAGCTCGTTATCGTCAACGCCATCATAAAGCCAATCTGTGCTGTTGGCACGGGAACCGCCGACGGAAAGCGAATAGGACCCCCGGATGGAAACCTCACTGCTCGGGCCGCCATTAAAGAAGCTACTCGTGTTTGTTTCCTTGGTGGTCCCCGGCATCAGGGTGGCCAGTTGGACAAAGTCACGACCGTTCAGGGGCAATTGGGCCACTTCCTTTGAGGTAATGACCTGGCCCAAGGTGGGGTTCGAGGTGTTCACAGCTACGGCCGTGGCCGAAACTTCAACCTGTTGGTGAACCGAAGCGGGGCTGAGCTTGAAGTTAACTTGATGGTTCTCATCCACTTGCAGGGTGATATCTTTCTGTATGGCTTCCTGGAATCCAGTGTAATTCACCTGGATGGTATAGTGGCCGACCAGCAGGAATGGGACGCGATACTCGCCGCTCGCGTCCGCCTGGACCACACGCGAGACTCCCGTATCCTGCGATATGACAGTGACCTTTGCGCCTGGTAGCGCAGCCCCGCTGACGTCCGTAACGCTGCCGAGTAACGTCCCCGTAGCTTGGGCGTGAAGCGCCGTTCCAAACCCACAGGTAAGCAGGAGGCAAAACAAGGCGCGTCCGATGGCCTTTGTTGCCACCTGCAAGACCGGGTGTCCCTCAACTTCGCGATTGGACTTAGCCATTCCATTCCCCTTCAAGGTCTTTTTGATTTGTAGATTCCCTGTCATGCCTTTACTCTCTACAATCCAGTCTCACTCAATCCTGCAATGAATCGTTTCAGAGAATTTTCGGATTGTACGCACAATTGAATAGAAGTGTCAACCACATCGTTGCTAGGTTGCTAGGATTTGGGGTGGTGAATCAGTTTGCTGTAGCGGCGCTCGGAGCTTGCCCTGACAGGGCAAGCTCCGAGCGCCGCTACAGCAAGCAAACTGAGACACCACCGTTTGCTTATTGTCCTTGACAGCCAAAGCCCGGCATGTTATACCCGGCTAGATAATTAAGCGTTTTACTAAACCGTGTGACTTCCGGCATTTTGCCGCTGCGTTTTCCGGGTAACAGGGTCAAACTGATTCGGGACAATCATACCCGTCCAACCAGGATGCGGGCATGGAGGTTTTCATATGAGGCCATTTGGAACGAATTCATTACGGAGCGGTTTGACCGTTCTTTTGATGGCGGCAGGGTTCACTCTCTTTCAATCCTCGCTATTTGCCCAGGTCGATACTGGAGCGATCCTCGGGACCATCAAAGATCAGTCAGGGGCCGTCATTCCCGGAGCCCAAGTCACCTTAACCAACGAGGGAACTGGCCTGACTTTAGCAACTACCTCAGACGCCTCCGGGAATTACACTTTCACACCCATCAAGATTGGAACCTATTCGGCCAAGGCTCAATATAGGGGCTTCCAGACTCTTGAGCGCCGCCACATTACCGTCCAAGTCCAGCAGCAAGTGCAGGTCAACTTCACGCTGGCGCCAGGGCAGGTGACGCAGACGGTGGAAGTGAATGCGGCGCCTCCCGCGCTTCAGTTGCAGAATGCCTCGGTGGGCCAGGTTGTGACCGCCGGCCAAATCAACAATCTTCCTTTGAACGGGCGGAACTACACATTCCTGGCGCAACTGGCGGCCGGGGTTACTCAGGACCAAGAAGACACTCGAGGTCTTGGGGCCAGTGGGAGCTTTGCGGCGAATGGGTTGCAGCCGGCGCAGAATAATTACTTGCTGGATGGCATTGATGACAACGCGGACCTCGTCGATTTCCTGAATGGCACGGCTTATGTTGTCCGCCCGCCGGTGGATGCCATCCAGGAATTCAAAGTCCAAACCGAGAACTACAGCGCCGAATTGGGGCGGTCGGCGGGCGCCGTGTTGAATGCTACTGTGAAATCCGGCACCAACCGCTTCCACGGCGACGCCTGGGAATTCTTGCGCAATGACGTGTTTGATGCGGCCAACTTTTTTGAGAATTCCGGCAGCCAACCCAAGGGTGAATACCGCCAAAATCAATTTGGCGCGACCTTGGGCGGACCCATCAAGAAAGACAAAACCTTCTTCTTCGTGGACTACGAAGGCACCCGCATTCGCCAGGCAACCCCCTTTACGGAAACAGTTCCAACCGCCCTCGAGCGCACCACCAATTTTACGAACTTGTCGGATCTCATCACCTTTCAGCAAGGCCCTGGAGCGAACCGCACCGATTTGCTGGGCCGGACCACGCCGCTCGGTCAGGTTTTTGACCCCTCGACCACCCGGGCAGTCTCCTGCGGAGTTCCCGATCCGGTCACCGGGTTAACTGCTGGATGCCCCAGTGGGACTCCCACCGGCACAGGGATCGGTTTCGTGCGTGAACCCTTTGCAGGTAACATTATCCCGGCCAACCGTATCGATCCCAATGCTGTCAAGTTGCTCGATCTGTTCCCGGCTCCCACCGCGGCGGGATTAATCGACAATTTCACCAGTGACCCAATCTCCCGCAGCACCATCAACCAGTTTGACGTGCGAGTGGATCAAAACTTCAGCGATAAAGACCAGATGTTCACACGGTTCAGCTACTCGGACGCTCCACAGTTCCTTCCGGGCCCTTTCACAGGCTTCGCCGATGGCGGATCGTTTTCGGACGGCAACCAGACAGCAGTTTCCATCAACTCCGCCCTAAGCGAAACGCATTCCTTTTCAGGGACGATGGTGAATGAGGCGCGGCTGGGATTCACCCGCATCGGCACTTCCCGCCTGCAACCGTTCGCCACGAATACCACCAATATTCCGGGCCAGTTCGGTTTTGGCGGTATCCCGCAGGTCCCCTTGAACGGTGGTCTGCCTTCCATATTTTTTGAGGGGCTGAACACGCTGGGGAGTAACGAATTTCTGCCCTCGGTGGAGTATAACTCGACGGTTCAAGGCACTGACAACCTCACAAAAATCCAAGGCAATCAAACGCTGAAGGCCGGGATCGAATTTCAACACCTCAAGTTTTCCATTCTTCAGCCTCCCGAGGGCCGTGGCTCTTTCTCATTTGCGGGTGTCTTTACGGAAGTTCCGGAAACCAGCGGCGGCAATACCGGCCTTGCCCAATTGCTGTTAACCCCGATTGCTGGAACGGTTCCCGGAGCTTTCAACAATGTCGGCGGGTCGGATTCGGTGGGCGCTTCGAACTACGCCAATACCGATATGGGCCGCAACTACTATGGAGTTTATTTCCAGGATGATTGGAAGACCACGCCCAAACTGACGCTGAACCTGGGTTTGCGCTGGGAATACTTTGGCCAAATCGTGGAGAATTTTGGCGCCCAATCGAATTTCATTCCCGCGGGTTCTGGCGGCGCGGCACAGTTCCTGCTCACGCAAAGCCGCTGCAAGACTCCCCTTTCTCCGGATTTCTTCACCGCCGCCAAGACCGATCACATCAGTATTGTCTGTTCCAGCCAGCCCGGCTTGGGTTACTCGCAGCTTACCAACTTTGCCCCGCGGCTGGGCTTTGCCTATCAATTCACTCCCAAACTGGTGATGCGCGGTGGCTACGGAATCTTTTACGGCGGATTTGAAAACTCGGTAGTGGAAACCTACACCGACTTCCCGTTCCAGTACAGCCTTTCTTATCCAGCGTTGACTCCAGCCCAGCCTGTGACCTATTCCAACGGGGCGATCGGAACGATCGAAAATGGCCTGACACCCATCCTGCCGCTCACTTCAGCCGCGGCGGCGCCCGCCGGCGTCACTTTCACGGCTGAGGATTACCACATGAAGACCCCCTATACTCAAGGTTACAACCTGACCTTCCAGTACCAACTGACGCCGAATCAAACCTTGCAACTCGGATACGTTGGCAATACCGTGCGGCACCTGGGCGTTTACCTTCCCTACAACAATCCCAGCCAACTTCTGCCTCCGGGGTTGAACCCGTTGAGCTATTCACCTTATCCCGACTTCGGCTACGGCGGAACGTATACTTCCATGTCGGGTGACAGCTATTACAACTCTTTGCAAGCGACGTTTGAAAGGCGCTTTAGCCAGGGCATCAACCTTCTCGCAGATTACACTTATTCCAAGTGCAGAACCGATGCCGTCGACGTTCTCAACTCAACGGCAATTAATACCTACCGCGCGCCGTTGCTTCCAGGATTCGGAGTTCAAGGCGATTACGGGTTGTGCGACTTTAACATTCCGAACGTGGTGCACGTCAGCGGAACTTATGCCTTGCCGGTGGGAAAGGGCATGAAGTATCTCCATAACGGCCACGGTATTACCGATCAAGTGCTGGGAGGATGGCAAACCAATTGGATCCTGACTCTTCAGGATGGCATGCCCTTTACCATTCCCTGCATTAACGCAACGTCTTCCGGTTTTGGGTGTAATGCCCTCATGGTGCCAGGACAAAACGTCTACGCCGGGCCTCACAACGTGAATCAGTGGATGAACCCGGCGGCGTTTACCGCGCCCCCGTCCGTGACCACGATCGGGCAAACGAACTTCGCGCCACTGGGAGGATCTCCAAGCCAACTCCTCGGACCCGGATTCCATCGCCTCGATTTCTCTTTGTTCAAGCAATTCCAAACCACCGAAAACACCCACTTGGAATTCCGGGCAGAGATTTTCAATCTCACCAACACCCCCAATTTTGCGTCCCCGGGATTCAGCGGAAACGGCGTGTCCGCCGCGCCCGGCGCGCTGGACTACACTTCACCCAGCACTTTCGGGAGGATTTCATCCACTCGTGACTTGCAGAATGACCAGCGGGAGATTCAGTTTGCGCTGAAATTTTATTGGTAGGTTCCAATCCTATTGAGATTGGGTGGTGGCGTCATTCGCTTGCTGTAGCGGCGGTCTGTGACCGCCGAACTTTATTTCTCAATGGATTCCGGCGCTCCCTGCCAGGGCAGGCTCCGAGCGCCGCTACAGCAAACTGAGACACTACCGAGCGCGGAGCGCAGTGCGGAAATCCACCCCATGGAGAGCACACTGGGAAATCCACGCTACGGCTGCTGGGGCGGCCCGAACGTCACAGCGGGCAGACCCGCCTGTTTGAGCTGCTGGTTCAGGCTCGCCACCTGCTGATTCTTCATCTTTTCCCATCGCCCCAACAAGCCGTTCAGCGCCGCCTGGCGATTGGCTGCGGCTGCGGCGGCCTGGGTGGTGGGCGCCACGTCAGCGCCTTGCAGAGTTTCCAAAAGCTGGCGCAGCGAGCCCCGGATGCTGTTCAGCGTGTCGGGGCCGTGATAAAAAAAGAAGCCGAATCCGCCAAGCTCGCGCCCCGCAAGTGCTTCAGCCTTCTTATCCAGCGCATCCACCGATTCCGCCACAGAACTCGCTCCGCCGCTTTTCTCGAGCTTTTGGAATTGTGTATGTAAGTTGCGAATTTGTTGCAGCGCCGTTGAATCGGCCACCAGGCCATCGTAGACCTGTTTCGAGAGCTGGAACTGCTGCATAAGCCCGGAAAGCGGCGTTTTGACCCGGGGGTCCATGCTCACGGTTAATGGTTGCGTGTAACTTTGCCCGGCAACGGTGAGCTTAACGGTGTAGTCCCCTGGCATGGCCCAGGGCGAAGTCGGAGCCGGCGCCGTGTTGTGATAAACCGCCTGCATGGGATACTCCGGATGCGATCCGGGCAAGGGCGGATAGTGCATATCCCACAAGAACCGGTGCATTCCAGGCTGAGTGGAAAGCGTCTGGGGCGGGCGCACCCAATAAGTTGGAATGGGTAGCATGGGATCGACCTTCGGAACCGGGTCAGCGCTGGAGTAGCGCCGCACCAATTTGCCCCGTTTATCCAGGATCTCCAGCGTCACCGGACTCGATGACTCTGACTTTAGATAGTAGTCCAGGATCGCTCCGTCGGGCGGGTTCTGGCCAGCGGGAACGTCGGGAGGCAGCGGCGTATCCGTATTCACGTCCCAGCGCACCCGCATAGCGGTTTCAGGGCGGAAGAGATAGGCGCGGGCGCCCGCCGCGCTCGCGCTCAACTGGCGAAGCGGAGTGATGTCATCCAGTATCCAGAAACCGCGTCCATGCGTGGCCGCAATCAAATCGTCGTCTTTGATGACCAGGTCCCGGACCGATGTGGCTGGCATGTTCAGCCGCAGGGATTGCCAGCGGCCGCCATCGTTGAAGGAGACATAGACCTCGCGGTCCGTGCCGGCGAAGAGCAATCCCTTATGACGCGGATCCTCGCGGACCACATTCACATCGGATCCATCCGGGATGCCATTGGTGATGCCGGTCCAGGTTCTACCGCCGTCGCGCGTGCGGTAAATGTGGGGTCGCAGGCCATCCAAGCGGAATGTATTAATGGCCGCATAGGCCGTTTGCTTGTCGAAGTGGCCGGCATCAATCGTGGAAACCTTCCACCACGGCTTCAGTTCCGGCGGCGTGACGTTCTTCCAGGATTTGCCCCCGTCGCAGGTCACCTGAATCAAGCCATCGTCGGTCCCGGCCCAAATCAGGTTCACATCCAACGGGGATGGAGCAACCGCATAAATGACGCCGCGCCGGACCGGCTTGGCCGAAGGCTCATTGCGGTATTTGCCGACGCTCGCCGGGACTGCCCAGGTCTTGCGAGTAAGGTCCGGGCTGATTTGCTTCCAGCTTTGGCCACCGTTGCGAGTCTTCCACAAGGTATTGCCCGCAAAGTAGAGAACGTGGGGATCGGCTGGCGAGAAAACCACCGGTTCCGTCCGCACCGTGCGGAATCCTGGAGAACGCAGGGGTTGGGGTGAAACGTCCGCGGTCTGGCCGGTGCGCCAATCAAACCGTGTGAGCTTGCCACCGTAAACCAGGTTTGGATTCAGCGGATCGGGCGCCACGTAGCCATACTCTTCCGCGCCCACCGGCAGCCATTCGCGTTCGGTGATTTCGCCCCAGTTGCCACGGCTTGAGACGCAAGCCGAGCCGCTTTCCTGTTGGCCGCTGCACACCCGATAGGGGAAGGCGTTGTCCGTTCCAGCGTGATACATCTGGGCTGTCGGCTGGTTATACCAAGAACTCCAGGACTGGCCGCCGTCGACGGTAATGATGGCCCCCTGGTCGCTTCCAAGCAGAATGATCCTGGGGTTGTGCGGGTTGATCCAAATGTTTTGATAGTCGTCGCCGCCGGGCGCGCCGCGAATGCCCGTCCAAGTCTTTCCGCCATCCGTGGATTTCCACGTCACAATGCTGGTGACATAGACCACATCGGGATTTTTCGGGTCAACTTTCGGCACCGCCAAGTCACCGCCGCCGATGCGTTCCGCCGGGCGCGGATCCGTGGTGGCGCGATACCAGTTCTCTCCCGCATCGTCGGACCGGTAAATGCCCAGGCTTTGCGGACCCCGCCCCAACGTGGCAATGGTGGCATAGAGGCGCTCCGGGTTGCTCGGAGCGATGGCCACATTGATCTGCGCAAGATTTTTTGGCAGCCCGCTTGTGAGCTGGGTCCAGGTGCTGCCGCCGTCGGTGGATTTGAACAGGCCGCCGCCCGTGCCGCTCCACTCGCCATTTTCCCAAGGGCCTTCCCGCGCTTCCCACAGTGAAGCGTAAACAATGGTGGGATTGGACGGGTCAAGCGCCACGTCGGAGCCGCCGGTGTTTTCGTCCTTGTAGAGCACTTTCTGGAAGGTCTGGCCGCCATCGGTTGAACGATAAATGCCGCGTTGCGGGTTCGGACCGTAAGGGTGGCCAAGGACGGCCACAAACAAAAGGTTCGCGTCAAACGGGTCCACCGCCAGGCGCGGGATTTGCTGGCCATCGCGCAGGCCAAGATGCTTCCAGGTTTTTCCGGCATCTTTGGATTTGTAAATGCCATCTCCTGTCGAGAGATCAGGCCGGTGCAAGCCCTCACCGCTCGCCACATAGATAATGTTCGGGTCGGAGGGGGCCACGGCGACGGCGCCGATCGAGCCGGTGGGCTCGTGGTCAAAGATGGGCGTCCACGTGCGGCCGTAATTGTTCGTCTTCCACACCCCGCCATCCACCGCGCCGATGTAGAAGACATTCGGCTCGCTCGGCACGCCGCACACGGCTCGCGTCCTGCCCCCGCGCAGCGGCCCTATCTCCCGCCAGCGCATTTCCTGATATAAGCTCTGCGGATATTGCTGCGCGACGGCCGAAGCAACTCCCACTGCCATCAGCGCCAACAATCCAGTGACACCGGCCAGCAAGCATTGCCGAAACCTTCTGAAACGATGATCCATTTTCCCGGCCTCCGAAACCCGCAACTATACAACGGCGGCGCCCATTGCGCAAATAATCCCAGGCCAGGGTGGTGGCGTCATTCGCTTGCTGTAGCGGCGCTCTATGAGCGCCGACCCAGAATCGCGGGTGGCGCATACACGCCGGTGTCTGGAATGTATGCGATCAAGGCAAAAACTCGTCCCATTTGTCTCGCGGGTGGCGAATACATTGGTTTTTATGTATTCGCCAGGGGGCAAGCCCTCACGGCGTCCTGTCCATCGCGGCTGGTGGTGGCGCACGCCTCGATATCCGCCGCGCAGTGTCCCTAAACGATACACTTTCCCGGTCTAACTCGGACTTAACCGCCGGTGCGCGCCGAAAATCCTGCGCAACTGCCTGAATCTTCGTGCTTTTCGTCCCGCAAAAATAAACTGTCTCACCCGTCTCACCTGTCGCCACCGTCTCATCGGGCCGTGTTACAGTCATTTCGTTTCCTCGAGGCGTTTCACGCGCTGCGGCCGCGCGCTGGCGGGCCGCACATCGCCCCCTCCGAGAGCCGGGGCGGTTAGAAGAGTTTGCTGTCATCCTTCCGCACTCTTCGGTAGTGGCGCAACTTGCTGTAGCGGCGCTCGGAGCCTGCCCTGGAAGGCTCCGAGCGCCGCTACAGCAACCAAACTGCCCACTCTTCGCGGGGTGCGGGCTCCAACCTCACGGTTGGCTCGCGCGGCCGGAGT
>CALCEB010000086.1 GCA_937900045.1 uncultured Acidobacteriota bacterium | reverse complement strand
CAGAAAGCAGCCTAGAATGCGCCTTTCGCCAAATTCTTGCGCAGAACCGAAAAAACGACCGCAAGTAGCGCGGAGTTGATTTTTTAACTCGATCTTGCAATTTTCACGCGCGAGAGGCCATACCTTAGCCTTGTATGGACCCCTCCGCTCTTAGGCTGCGCTACCCGCCTTCCGGTCGCAGACATAAAAGGCGATGTCGGAGCCACCCGTGATCCAATTTACAAGACGAATGGACCGTCGCTACTCAGCGCCCGGCAAGAGATGGAATCCGCCGATGCATCGCTCATGACCCAACGTAGCGGGCATAGAGGCTGCGAGCGGCGGCCGCATCCTCCACTCCCGTGATAATGGCCCGGCCATCCTTGAACACGGTCATTTGGCGCGAACCGGCCTGGAAGTGAACAAGATAATCGTTGCCTCGCAATACGCCGAGGCCGTCAAGTTGTATTTTTAATGCCTCAAGGTCGAGTGCGCGGGAATAGGCGGGACGAATCTGAAACGCATCCCGGCCGCAGAGTGAAACAGCGGAGGGCGCGGAAGCGTTCAGATAATCGAATCGATAGTTCACACAAGCGGGGCAGTTAGGATTACGGCGTGGTTTGATCCGCTGCAAGGCGCCCTTCCAGATGTCGTAGGCCAGCAAGCTGCCATGCAGCTCCTCTTCGCGTCCCATCAGAATCTTAAAAGCTTCCGTTACCTGAATGGACGCCGCCCAGGCCACCGCTGGGGCGATTACGCCCGAGGTATCGCACGTTTCCTGCACGCCGCCCGGAGGCTCGGGGAAGACGCAGGCAATGCAGGGGGTGCGGCCGGGAAGCACAGTCATGGTGACAGCGTAACTTCCCACTACGGCGCCGTAAATCCAGGGAATGCCGAGCTTGATGGCCACATCGTTCAGCAAGTAACGAGTCTCGAAATTGTCGGTGCCATCCAGGATCACGTCGAAGCCGTTTAATATCTCTTCGGCATTGCGGCTTTCGAGATCGGCCACAATTCCCTCGACTCGAACATCGCGATTTGCAAGCCGCAAGCGGCGTTCGGCTGCCACCGCTTTGGGTAGCCGCTCCGCCGCGTCAGACTCCTCGAAAAGCAATTGCCGCGGCAGATTGTTTTCCTCCACGTAGTCGCGATCCACGATGCGCAATTTCCCGGCTCCGGCTCGCGCCAACATAGCTGCTTGGACGGTCCCCAGGGCGCCGCAGCCGGCGATCACAACCTTGCTGGCCATGATCTTCCTTTGACCTTCCAGGCCAATCGCAGAAAACAAAATTTGACGTGAATACTTCTCAACTTCCATAGGCTTACTTGCGCCGGAAATTCGCTTCTTGATCGAGATCCCGGCGGTTGCAGGAGTTTCCGCACTTTGTTTCCCGCCACTGTCTGCATCCGCCATTGCCGACTCCAGCATGGGCTATTTTACCTTGATTGTCATGTCTCATGTGGAGACGGGAGAATATCCTCAGCGGCATGGTGAAGGGACTGGCGCTCTTGGGATGCCAGCGGTTATACTGAATTCAAGGATAGAGGCCGAGCGCCCGTGAGCTGGCTGGATAATCAATTCTTCCAGAAATGAGTTGGGCTTGAACGAAGTCACAAGTTTTGAACAAGAACGCCGTGTCATGGTGGAGACACAACTTCGGCGGCGAGGGATCCGCGATTTTCGCGTACTCCAAGCCATGCTGACGATTCCGAGACACGAATTCGTTCCTCCGGATGCCATCCACCTTGCTTACGAGGACCGTCCCGTTTCTATCGGTTCTTCACAAACGATTTCCCAGCCCTATATGGTCGCCGCAATGACCGAGGCCGCGCAGATCCGGCCCGGTGACCGCGTGCTCGAAATCGGCACCGGCACTGGATACCAAGCGGCCGTTCTGGACCGTCTGGGCGCCAAAGTATTCACTATGGAAAGAGACTTTGAGCTGGTTCAGGCGGCGCACGAAAGACTGAAGCGTCTGGGTTACACCACAATCGAAGTGGTTTGGGGTGATGGCACCGAAGGCCACCCGCCAGAGGCTCCATTCAACGTTATCCTGGTGACGGCGGCCGCGCCGCAAGTTCCTCCACCGCTGATTGATCAACTTGCCGAAGGCGGCCGGATGGTTATTCCCACCGGCAAGCTCTCCCAACAGGACTTGCGGCTGATTGTGAAGTCAGGCGACCGCCTGGATACCCATGTGCTGGACGCTTGCCAGTTTGTTCCGCTTCGCGGCCGGTACGGATGGCCCGAGCAAGAACGCTGGCTTCATTAGTTCACTTGCCTTCGGCTTCAGTGCCAGTTTTGGCCGCCACGCCGCAAGTTCCAGGTCTGCCAGAAATTACAGCGCATCCTAAGCCACTGTTTCCAAATAAGACACCGGCAGACCCCGCTTTTTGCTGTCGCGCACACCATCCCGTCGAAACATAGGCTGCCAAGAAGTCAGGTGGTGTCTCAGTTTGTTTGCTGTAGCGGCGCTCTATGAGCGCCGAACTTGGATCCTCAATGGCTTCCGGCGCTCATAGAGCGCCGCTACAGCAAACTGCGCCACTACCAGAAGTCATAAAATCTTGCCAAAATTCATCGGGCGTCTTAGTCTTACGGGATGAACCGTCCTTGGCTGAGTGTCGTCATTCCTGCTTACAATGAAGCCGCCCGGATTCCGGTTACGCTTGAAAAAATCTCCACCTTTCTTCGCTCCAAATCAATCGATGCAGAAATTATCGTTGTCGACGATGGCTCAACCGATGCAACACCTGAAATCGTCGAACAATTCTCCAGAGAATGTTCGTGCTTGCGGCTGGTTCAAAACGGCCGGAACCGCGGCAAAGGCTTTAGTGTTCGGCATGGCGTTCTTGAAGCAAGAGGGAGCCACATCCTGCTGACGGATGCCGACCTTTCCACGCCCATTGAAGAGATGGACAAGCTGGTTGAGGTGCTTGAATCGCAGGCTGCTGTTGCCGCCATCGGTTCCCGTGCGTTGGACAGAAGCCTGATTGGAACGCACCAACCCCTTTATCGCGAATTGGCGGGCCGCTTTTTCAACCTGATTGTTCGCCTTCTTTCCGGCCTTCCATTCCATGACACCCAATGCGGCTTCAAGGTTTTTTTGCGCGAGGGTACTCTGCGCGCATTCGAACTGCAACGTGTTGCTGGATTTGGGTTTGATCCGGAGCTTCTTTTCCTGATCCAGCGGCAGGGCGGAAGAATCGTTGAAGTCCCGGTTCGCTGGAACAACAGTCCGAGTACTAAAGTACGTTTTATCCGCGATTCCAGCCGCATGTTGGTGGACTTGATTGCTCTCCGTTGGCGCGCGTCGCGTGGCCGGTACCGTTAATCAAGAACCACTCCCTCAGCCGCCGCTGCATGGCCCTCTCTTAAGCCTAGCGAAGGCTATATCTCTTGTGTTTTCAATATGAAATAGAAGCAATTCAAACCCTCACCCGCGTTTATCGACACCATAAAAATTCGGAATTTTACTTCGCGGTCAAGGCGGCCTAAGCTATTTAGCCTCTGTCGATAGGCGCTCCCAATGAGTTATCTCTCAGCGTTTCAAAGAGTTCTGGAAGGAAAGGATCGGAGGGCATCATGCGAAATCAATCCATCTTGGTTCGGGTTCCGGCTACCGTGGGAAACTTGGGAGGGGCTCAAAATCAGGCCGCGCTGGCGTTGGACGCTTCGCTGAACCTGAAAGCCACCCTGAAGACGACCGGTCACTTGAACATCCGTTACTTTGGTGAAAATGGGGAGCGCGTGCCGCGCGACCGGACCAATCTGACCGCTCGCGCTTTCGAATCCGCCCTCCATTATCGCGAGCTTGAGTTCACAGGTGTGGATTTTGAGGTTTACAGCACGATTCCTGTCGGCTTCGGGCTAGGTTCCAGCGCAGCCGCCGTGTGGGCAGGGTTGGTTTCTGCCAACTTGCTCAGCGACTTGGGGTTGGATGAGCAGGCGATTTTCGATCTCGCTGGAATCTTTGAGCCACGCGCGGCCAATCTCCATGCCGCCTGGAGGGGCGGGATGGCGGCGCGTGCCAAGGCGGGTTCGGATTTTGACCGGGTCCGTGTCTCACAGGAATTCGGTGTTATCGTACTCGTTCCATCCCATACTTCGCAACAGTCTTTCGGCGCTCCCGTCTCCGGCGATGGGGAGTCGAGTGGCCAATACCGGATTGCTACCGCTCTCGCCGGGTATTTGTCGCGTCCGGACTCGGGCAAACCGCAGCTCACCCATTCAGGACCTTCTGGAGCTACCGAGGACCTATCCGCCGTCGCGGAGATTCTAGAAGCGGCTGGAAGTCCATCTTTGACTTCCTTCCTTTGCGGGGGAGGACCCGCCGTTGGCTTTCTCACTCGCGGCCTTACCCCTGAATCTGCCCTTTCTATTCAGGAGGATCTTATTCGCCGGGGCCTTGCCCGGAAAGTGTGGAACTTTAAGCCCGCCAACTCTGGCGCGCAGGAATGGAACGATATGGCCGTCACCGCGCCTGTGCCCGTTGAGGTGGGCCGGGAACAGGAGTTTGCCCGGGCGGCTCAAGTTTCGGCCTGATTTCAAAAAATATCATTGACTTCATCTTTAAGCTTTACGTATAATTCCTACCGACCGGTCGGTTATAGCCAGGCCGGAGTTTAGAAAGGCTCGTTATGGGCAAGCTGGTTTCGGGTTCGGAAATATTGCTGGAGAGTTTGAAGAGAGCCAAAGTAGATATGGTTTTTGGACTTCCGGGCGGCGCGGTACTTCCACTCTACGACGCACTTTACGGCGCCGGCATCCGCCACTTACTTGTGCGCCATGAACAGTCTGCGGCTTTCGCCGCCGATGGTTATGCGCGGGCCACCGGTAAGCCAGGGGTTTGTCTGGCAACCTCTGGGCCTGGCGCCACGAACCTGATCACCGGCCTGACTTCAGCCATGATGGATTCGATCCCGGTGGTTGCGCTCACTGGGCAGGTGCCCGCCTCATTAATTGGGAAGGATGGATTCCAGGAAGCCGACACCATCGGCATTACTTTGCCCTGCACCAAGCAATCTTTTGCCATACATGCGGCGGCGGAATTGCCAGCCGTGATTGACCGGGCCTTCAAAACCGCCATTTCCGGGCGGCCGGGCCCGGTGCTGGTTGACTTGCCGAAGAGCGTGCTGATGGAAATGGCGGAGCCGGAGTATCCGGATGCCACCGAATCCGGCCAGACCTCACGGCCAAATCAGCCGCGTGAATGGGTAGCCCGGGATATTGACCGCGCTGCGGAAATGATCGTGGCGAGCCAGCAAGCCTTGCTCTACGTGGGTGGCGGGGCCATTGCGGCTGAAGCGTGGCAGGAGGTCCGCGAATTAGCCGAGCTGACCCATATTCCGGTTACAACCACCCTGATGGGCTTGGGCGTATTTCCCTCCCGTCATCCCCTTTCGCTCGGCATGTTGGGGATGCACGGGTCCTACGCCACCAACACGGCTGTCTGCGAATGCGATCTTCTGGTAGCGATTGGCGCCCGCTTTGATGACCGCGTGACGGGGAGGCTGAACGGTTTCTCCAAGAACTCTAAGAAGATTCAGGTCGATGTGGACCCCTCCGAGGTCAATAAGAACGTCAGTGTGGACTTGGCGTTGGTGGGCGATGCCCGTGACACGTTGCAGGCGCTCATCGAGGCGGTGAAGGAAAGGCAAGGGGCGCTAGCCAGTGAGTCGCGCGGGCGGTGGATTTCGCGCATTGAAGCCTGGCGCGCCAAGCATCCCCTGGCCTATGACCGTTACGCCCACACCGTGAAACCCGAATTCGTGATTGAGACGGTCTCCCGCCATTCGGACGAAGACGCCATCATCGCCGTGGACGTGGGCCAGCACCAGATGTGGGCCGCGCAGTTCTTTGATTTCTACCAGCCTCGCACCTGGCTTTCTTCGAGCGGCCTGGGGGCAATGGGTTACGGTTTTCCAGCCGCTATGGGCGCTCAACTGGCATTCCCGGACCGCCAGGTGATCGCTTTCGTGGGCGACGGCGGTTTCCAGATGACGCTGAATGACTTGGCCACGATTGCTCAATACCACGTGCCGGTGAAGATCGTGATCCTCAACAATCATGCGCTTGGCATGGTGCGCCAATGGCAGGAAATCTTTTTTGAGAAGCGTTATTGTGATATCGACCTGAACTTCGCGCCGGACTTCGCCAAGCTGGCGGAAGCCTATGGCATCCGCGGGGCGCGCGTGGAGCATCGCGAGGACGTGGTGGAAAGCGTCCGTTCGATGTTGGCAGACCGCGAGCCGTGCGTGATCGACTTCTGGGTGGATCCGGCGGAAAACGTGTATCCCATCGTACCGCCGGGCGCTTCGCTTGCTGAAATGATTGTCGAGCCTCCACGGCCAGCGATGGAACTTGAAGAGGAAGAGGCGCTGGACGATTTGTGGGCGGTTTAGTGATTCAAATTCGAGGCGGTTCGTTAAACCATCGTGTATTCCGGGTTGCGTCAGGGCGTGGCTTCAGCCATGCCGTTAATGGGACCCCATTGATTGCGGGTTCGGCGCCGATGCGTTCAGGAGCTGAAGCCCAAGGGCCCCATTTCTCATAGCCTCCGGCATGGCTGAAGCCATGCCCTGACGTGGTTTTGAACAGGCTCGGGCCCCAGACAGAGTTGGAAACTGTCTAGAGCGGAAACAGAGGAGAATTCAAGTGAAGTGGCTTTTGGCTCTTGAAACCGAGAAGGACTTGATCATTACCTGCCGGTTAATCAATATCTTCCGGCGAAAGGGAGCAAAGATCGCCTCACTGTCGCTGGCGACTGGTACAGAATCTCATTGCATGATGGCTGTCCTGGAAACGCTGGAGGCGGATGTTGACCACTTGTTCCACTTCCTCCGCCGCATGGATGGGGTTCAGCACGTCTCTTACTATCGTCACGAGCCTTCGGCAAACGCCTCCTTCGTTTTCGTTGATGCCGGCGCTGAATCGGACGCGATGAGCGCCACCCGTTTTGCGGAGCTTTTTCCGGGCGCCCGCCTCATTTTCGCGAGCAGCGGCAAGTTCCTGTTCGAGGTTCCCGCCACGAACATCGCGCGCCCGCCGCTGTGGGAGTCGGACAGGCCCGAAGTTCTTCCTTTCGCCTGTATTCGAACCACAAGACCCGAGCCGCAACCCCAACTCGGCGCTGCCTGATTTTGCCCGTTCGATTTTGCATGATACGAAGCGGAACCGTTTCGCTTCTATACAGAGGGACTTAAGTTGTAGCGGCGCTCGGAGCCTGCCCTGGAAGGGAGCGTCGAGAGAGGGAAAGCTCGGCGGTCCCTGTCAGGGCAGGCTCCGACCGCCGCTACAGCAATGGCGCAATGATTTAGGTCCCTCCGTATAACATTCAAATTTTGAGGAGGCACTATGGCCAAAGTTTATTACGAGTCTGACGCAAATCCCAAGGCGCTGGCAGGCAAGACCATTGCCGTCATCGGCTATGGCAGCCAAGGTCATGCCCACGCCCTGAACTTGCGCGACAGCGGGCACAAGGTCATCATCGGGCTTCCGGCGGGAAGCGCTTCGCGCGCCAAGGCTCAATCGCAAAAGCTGGAGGTGTTCGAGCCGGCGGAAGCGGCCAAGCGCGGTGACGTGATAGTGATTTTGGCGCCCGACCATACCCAGCCCAAGCTCTACCAGGAATCGGTTGCGCCAAACCTTACGGCAGGCAAGACCTTGCTCTTTGCCCACGGATTCAGCATTCACTTTAAGTTTGTGACGCCGCCGCCCACGGTGGACGTGGTGATGATCGCTCCAAAATCGCCGGGACACCGCATGCGCGAACTTTTCCAGGAGGGAGTAGGCGTGCCGGCCCTGCTGGCTATCGCCCAGGACGCTTCCGGCCACGCCGAACAGACGGCTCTTGCGTATGCTCTCGGCCTCGGTAGCTTGAAAGTCGGAGTGATCGGAACGACCTTCAAAGAAGAGACGGAAACCGATCTCTTCGGCGAGCAGACGGTGCTCTGCGGCGGCGTTTCCGCGCTGGTTACGGCAGGGTTTGAAACACTCGTGGCCGCTGGTTACCAGCCGGAAATCGCCTATTTCGAGTGCCTGCACGAGCTGAAGCTGATCGTGGACCTCATCTATCAAGGCGGCATTAAGTACATGCGCTATTCGGTGAGTGATACGGCGGAATACGGCGACTACACGCGCGGTCCCTCGGTGATTGACGCCCACGTGCGCGAGTCCATGAAGAAAATCCTGGCGGACATTCAGAGCGGCTCGTTCGCCCAGGAATGGAAGAAGGAAAATGACGACGGGCGCAAAAAGTTCCTGGAGATGCGCGCCAAGGCTTCCGACCACCTGATCGAAAAGGTGGGCGCCGAGCTGCGCAAAATGATGGCCTGGAACCGGCCAGCGGAAGAAGCCACAGCCGCACAGGCCAAGGCGCGGGCATAACTCCTAAGGGCATGGTGCCTCGGCCCTTCGTAGCCGGCTTCAGCCGGGCATAGTGCTTCTTCAGCCGGGCATGGTGCTGAGTTCAAGGTGCCCCCCCGAAGGGCGCCTTCAAAATGCCGCCCTAAAGGGCGCCGCTACGAAACCCGCCTCCAACAGGCTTTTTCAACGACGCGCCAGTCAGCACCGTTTCCGTAGGAATGGCGCCAATCCACTTCAGGGCCAAGAGCCACGGTCAGGGCTTTTCTGGCCGTGGCCGCTCATGGCCTCACCCCTGGCGCGACCGTCTTGATTTTCGACCTGACACTGACCGGCCGTTCCTGGCCATCAAAGAATTCCCGGCGCCCTTTGTAACGGAGCTTCTTCGGAAGCTTGCCTGTTTCCGAGAGGACTTTGTAGCTCTCCATGTGTCCGCGTCGGACGCCGCGCGTGTACCAGTGCTCGGCTAAGTACCATATTTCTTAAATACACTAACGTATTTGATTTGCCCTGCTGAGCCG
>CALCEB010000085.1 GCA_937900045.1 uncultured Acidobacteriota bacterium | reverse complement strand
AATAGCATCACTATTTGAAAGGCCCACGACGAGGTAAGGCGCTCGTCGTGGCTACCGGTTTCGTCAGTCAATCACCGCAAGAATCGTAGAATCTTCAATCCGGACCCGCGAGGGGCGGCTTGAGGTTATGAAGCGGAATGCGCCCGAATCGCTGGTTACCACGACGCGGCCAAGCTTCGCGGTCCGGTTTCCCCGTCGGCCAGCGCCTGCAGCATGCGCCGGGCGCTGACGCCCAGCAGATCCGAGACCAGGCTGGACAACTTGATGTGGGCTTCTTCCAGCAGCGCCTCCAGCCGGTTCTGCAACTGGACCCGATTCCGCGTCTGCTGGTACTTGGCACGCGCGATCGTCCGCCCCAGACGCTGCTCGGGTTCAGGCACGAAGCTCAGGATCAACTCCTGGGATACCAGCCGCTTCACCAGGCGTTCGGCGTCGGCGAAATCGTTCTTGCGCCCCCGCCGCGCGCGGTTCGACTGCGCCTGCGCCAAGTGCAGGCTTCCCGACTTCGGACGGGCGCCTTCCCGCCTCTGGCGGATCGGCTGCCAGTACCGTTCCAGGGCGCCCCAGACAGGTTTCCAGTACTGCGCCGTCGATTCCATGACCACTGCCTCGACCGGTTGTTCGACCAGCCAGTCGGCCAGCACTCGCAGTTGGGCGGGGTTGCTGCCAAACTGGCGCCGCTCAAACTGGTACTCGCCGTCGACTTCGACGTCGGAAACGACCACCGCCAACATCCTTTTATGAACGTCAATTCCTGCTATTCTGTAAGGCCTAAGCTTCTCCTTCTGGCGGGGAGCGGAGAGCGTGCCTCCAGTTACCCTAAGCACGGTCACAGGCTATCGCCGCTCCCACCGAGGGAGAGAACGACGCCCAATTATTCGCTCAACACGCACGCTCCGGATCAGACAGACCTGCGGCCTCGACTTCTCCACTGCGGTTTCGATCTCGCCGCTCCCGGCCGTTACTATCTTAACTCGGAGCCATTTTCATGGGTTTTCGCGGGCCAAAGGCCCTAAGTGACAGACCTCAAAAACAGAGGTCTGCGCTACCGGCTACCGCGAGCCGGCTTACAATTACTCCATTGGCGGAGCGAAGGCCAGCCAACACGTGTTTGGCGACGCCGCGGATATTGCGTCGACCCAGGCAACATGGCAGAGTCTCCACGACAGGGCCAAGGCAAACGGTGCGTGCGTCGAGCCGGTGAATTACAAAGGGCCGTACGACTGGGCTCACGTGCACATGGACTGGAGAGGAACATGCCCAAACGGTTGGTAGTTATTGTGGCCGGGGCGGTGCTGCTCCCTCTGCTGGCCCTCGCGACGTTAAGCGCCAAGCCCTGGCTACCACAGCAAGAGGATGGATATCTGGCTCTCCAGCGGCTGGCCTTGAGCGATCTCCAAAGTCCCAAGTGGGAGGTTAGATACAAGGGCGTCAACATGCTCTTAAAGATACCCGCCCCCCACTGGTCGGTGCCTGTGAGGGAACAAATTCTAAGGGCCTACGCGTCCGAGCTCGGAAGAATAAATAGAAACTCTCAGGGACTCCTGCCTAAGAGCCAAGCCAAAATGATGGCCAATGAGGGGTACGCAGAATATCTTGGCTATCTCGGGAGCCTCGTCATGGAGGTCGGGGGCGATCGCGCCCTTAAGCTGTTGATTGAGTCCCCGTCGCAGCCGATGGCCGACTCTAATCGCCAACTTGCTGCATACGGGGCCAGGGTGCTTCCTTTGGTCCTTCAGCGCCTTAGCCAGCTGCGCACGTTTCGGATCAATGCACCCGGCTACCATGGCGCTGATGTTGAGAGCCAAATGGCCATGGCTGACATCCTCGCGCAGATGATTAAGCTCGACGAGCAGCACAAACTTCACCCCAGCCTCACGCCATCCGACTGCACGCGCATCACTGAAGCGCTGCGGCCGCTGCTCGGCAGCAAGAACGATTACGTTCGGCTGGACGCCGCTCTGGGGCTGATTCAGACCCATGACAACGGTGATGCGGCTGCGATCCGGAGCATATTCCTGCATTTTCTGTCGGCGCGAATCCCAGGTGAGAGGTCGGAGGCTTTGGACAAGATCGCCTCGAGCGTGGACGATCCGAGGTTTGTTCCTCTGCCGAAGGTCCGGGAGTTGGCCGCCTCAGACCTTTATCACTACAAACAGGGAACCCTGGGCACCGGTCCCGTCGTTTATCCAGTGCGCGACGCCGCCCGGAAGGTCCTCAACAAATTTTCAAAACGTTCGGCACCAAGTGCCGTCAAGTGAGGCGGGCGGCTGGCACATTGCTTTCGAGATGTGTTCCACGACCCAATTCCGGCTACGCTATCCCAGTCCCCCGACGGGCACGACGAGCGTTTTTCTCGTCGTGGGCTTTCTTCCTTGAGGTTCAGGCCGGGCCGCTGCGAGGTGTTAAAACACCCGCTGAACATTCATCGTTACGAAGAAGAGGACGCGGTCGCCACATCCTCATCGCAGGACGCGAGACCCGTCGAAAATAGCATCGCAGAAAGGCCCACGACGAGGTAAGGCGCTCGTCGTAGCTTGACCTGGGGCGATAACGCAACCGTTGTCAGTCAATCACTGCGAGGATCGTGGAATCATCAATCCGCACCCGCGAAGGCCGGTTTGAGGTCATAAAGCGGAAATTTCCGGAATCACTCGTGACCACGACGCGGCCAAGCTTCGCGGTCCGGTTTTTCCCATATACGGCCAGCAAAGGTACGGGCATTTCAAAGCTGCCAGGGACGCCGCTCTGTGTGATGCTGCCTTGGACCAAATACCGTTTTGACCCCAGACGCTTGACGGAGGCCCTCAAATGATAGTGGGGGATTCCGGCCGAATAGACCCATTCAGTGAAAAACCAATCGAGATTGTGATTGCGGTCGAGGTCGGCGGAACGGGTCATATATTTTGCCGCCATTCGCGCGAAATCTTCAGTGGAAGGTTCGCGGCCGCGATAAGTCTGGAAAAAGCCGCGCAGCATCTTAAAGAAGGCCGCGTCGGAATGAGACTTTGGATCCTCCAGAACATACTGGAGCATGCGAAGCACCCAACTGGCCTTCTTATAAACGATGTCCCGGTAACCGTCCGGGTTCAACGAATTGGAAAGGCGCTGGCCGAGCCAAATCGGCCCGCCAGACTCGACGGTTTCTCCGCTGGGATTCTTGCGCAGCAGATCCTTCTTGTAACTTTGGAAAAGCTCCCGGAAGACGCGGTCGCCATTCCTCTGGGATTTCAGTTGAAGCGCTGCTGCATAACTGGCGAAACCTTCGGAGAGCCATTGGTCGTGGTAAGTCTTCCAGCCCACTGCATTTCCCCACCATTGATGGGCGATTTCGTGGGCTTCGGAAAGGCGGCTATATAGCGGCTTGCCACTTTCGGCGACAATCATTTCAGTCCGCGTCGATGAAGGAAGGAAAACCAGCGTCGGCAAATAGACCAGCTCCGGCCAGCCTTGTCCAAAATCGCCGGGAACTTGCGAGAGAGCAAGGCGGGAGTACGGCAGCGGGCCAAAGAGTCCGGAAAAATATTTGACGGTTTGGCCGGCGGTCTTGGCCACCCTGTCCAGTAGCAATGCAGGGTCCAGCGGGGGAACCTCCGGCGGCAGGGCTTGGGCGCCGAACAGGGATGGGTTGATTTGCGGAGTTGTCCCTGGCTTTTGAAGTTGGGAAATCACGTAGCGGTTCTCAAGCGCCGTTTCCGCCTCGTGAGTGGCATAGGCCTCTATCGTGATTCGTTCCTGCTTCAGCGTCCGCGAGTTATAGACTCCCAGGTTGAATCCAGCAATGGGAAAAGGCCCGTCGGAAACCCACCGGTCCTCTTTCCAGCCGCGCGAATGGCTCTCCTCAACGCGACGGCCCGTGGCGACCAAGGTTAACCGGTCTGGATAGTGAAATGTCAAATCGTAATTTGCGCCCATCTTCATGCCGAGATTCGGGTACCAGCTCTCGTGCGCTCCCACATACAGAAGATCGTTCCCGGCCGCGGCGATGACGTCTCCCTGATAGGAAAAGGTGAGTGTGAACTTCCTGCCCACTGGATGGGGCGCGGGCAGAACGACCATTAACCAGTTGGTGCCGAACCTTAAAGCCTGCGATTGCTTCAGATAGGGATTTTGGAAGACGACGAGATCCTTGCCGCTTTCGTCCTTGACGCTGGTTACCTGGAGGCGGTGGGAAAGGTCGAAGCCCATGGCGCGGTCCGTACCCGATTGAGAAACTAATTGCAACTCAGCGCGGCCCTTGAGTGAATCGTCCGGCTGAATCCGGGTGTCGATCCGGTATGAAAGCACGCGCGCGGGCGGCTCATAAGGTGGAAGCCGCTTTGAAAAAGAGCCGCCAGACCGGAAAGAGCACCACACATTCTGATAAGTGATTCCGTTCCTGGTTCGCACCGCGGCGACGGTGACAGGCTCCAGAAGCCGCGCGTCCACATTAATCTCAAAAACTCCCAGATGGACCCCTTGAACGCGAGCATGGAAGTAGGGCTTCGCGCGATCACCCGTCAAGTCTTCGAAAATGCGGAGGGAAAAGGCCGGATTCAACCTCTCCAGCAGCGGCGTGGCGTCCTCTGCGAAGTTGCCGGGTTGTTCAGTCGCCTGTGGATCAATCGTCTGCGCCTGGCCTCGAAGCTCACGGGCTGTGCCATCCGTGAAGCGCATATACAGGGTGGTGAATTGTTCCTCCAGGATCGGCGCCCCGGTGAAAAACTTCATAGATTGCCTCTCTGCGACGAAGGGCGGACGCACCAGCACTTCTCCCTCGCCGCTGAATAAGGCCCCGGTGACTTGGCCGGCAACGGGCTTGAAGAAGCCGATGAAACCCCGGTTGAAATAGATCTGCACTCCCTGGCGCGAGATGGCCGCATCGTGCAGAAAATAAACTTGCTGCGGGTCTAAAGTTGCCGAGTCAAGCTGCCGAAGCAGCCGGCGGGGGTCCGTTTCCGGAGCTGGCAAGTGTGACGGGAATGGTTGTGCCCTCGCGGCGCAAGCCATGAAGAGCAAGATCATGCAGGGAAACGCGGACCGGCGCATGTCAAAACCACGCTGAACCGGGATGGGCGCGCGCGAATTGCTTTCCTGTTCCTTCGCTGGCATCGAGTCTCAGATTTTAATTTACCCGCTTGAAAATGATTTGCAAGGGGTCCACCGTCCGGATACCGGGTAAGGCTTCGCGCCCGCCGGGGAAGAGGAAAAGCAGCATGAGGTTGACGGTTGCCGCGGTTAGCCTGTTCGCAGGCGCATTTCCTCGACTCAACAAACCTTTGGTGCGTATAATGCCCTTCAGGATGACCTTGCACCGCGTGACTTGCGCCGCCCCCCATCAGCGATATTCCGTTGGGCTAGTACCGGGCTGGTTTTGTCTCGCATTGACCTTGGTTGCGCCCGCCGCTGGCTTCGCGAAGCAGACCATCTACCTCAGGAATGGTAACAAGATTGTGGCCGATTCCGCCCACATGGGCTCCGATAGCGTGACCTACGATCTGGCCGGGAATGAATTCACCATTCCGCGCAACCTGGTGGATCATATTGGGCCCACCCAGCCCGGCGATGAAGATGCTGTCGAAGTCCAGCCGCCTCAAAAGCAAAGACGCAATCCGCCGCTCCCCTCTATGGAGGATTCTGCCGCCTCCGGTGCGACCTCCCCGGTAATCCAGAATGGTGAAGTGAACGATGGTTACATCGAACAACTGAATGCGGCTTTTGAATCAAGTCCGACGGTGGAAAACCGGCATCACCTTGCCGAAGCTTACCAACAGGCGGCCATCTTTCTCCTTCGCCAGGGACACGCGGAGGCGGCGATTGAAAAATATCGCGAGGCGCTCTCCCGCATTTCAAACGACCCGACGCTCGAAACCGGGCTGGGATATTTGCTGATCAAGCAGAATCACCCGTGGCAGGCCATCGAGGTTCTGCTCCCGGCGGAAGACCAGCATCCGAAATCGCCGGATATCCCGCTGTTGTTGGGGTCAGGCTACTACGCCATGGAGGACCTCAACCAGGCGATCCTCGAATGGCAGAAAGCACTGGCGCTGCACGATGACCCGCGAATCCGGCAGGCTGTGGCGCAAGCAGAGCGCGAGCGCCAGATTTCAGGTTCCTACCAGATGCTTCACAGTCAGCATTTCCTGTTGCTGTTCGATGAGGACACGGTGAAGGATCTGGCGGACCAGATGATTCCCGTTCTTGAAGACGATTTTCAGTCGCTCGAGCGTGACCTGGATTACTTCCCGCAGGATACTATCCACGTGATCCTTTACCCCAAACAGGCGTTTCGGGATATTACCCGCTCGCCCCGTTGGGCCGGGGCGGTGAATGACGGCAAGATTCGCATTCCCGTTTCTGGGGTTTCCACCATCACGCCGGATCTGGCGCGAGTCCTGAAACATGAACTGACGCATTCGTTTGTGCACCAGGAGACGCTTGACCGGTGTCCAGCATGGTTCAATGAGGGTATCGCCCAAATGGAAGATGGATCGACTCTCAGCAGAGCCGGCAAGCAGCTTGCCGCCGCTATGGCCGCAGGTGAGACTCCGGCCTTTTCCTCTTTGCAGGCGTCATTCCTGAATCTTTCCGAGAAGCAGGCCGTGCTGGGCTACGCGGAATCGCTGGCGGCTCTGGACTATTTCCGCGATGCCGATGGCATGGCGGGAGTTCAGCGGATGCTGCGCTTGATGCGCGCTCATCCAGACTTTGGCAATC
This sequence comes from uncultured Acidobacteriota bacterium, assembly GCA_937900045.1. Lineage (GTDB taxonomy): Bacteria > Acidobacteriota > Terriglobia > UBA7540 > UBA7540 > CALCEB01. Next base: position 66,710 of record CALCEB010000085.1, on the reverse strand, counting down.
TGCTGCAAACCGAGTTCAACACCACCTACGCGGGCCTTCAGCGAAACGTGACAGATTATCTCCAAAGACGATACGGCGGGCAGTAAGCAGCCCAGATTGGTTCAACCCCCGGGAGCTCGAAACGGCGCGGACCAGGCTCCAGGACTACGGATATCCATTTAGTTGATTGCGTGAGCCCTGGGATGCGCCAAGAGTCCCTGAATTTCTGAAAGGAGAAAATCTGAGCCACAGGTCATAACGTCGCGATCAACCCCGCCAGCAGCGCAGCGCGGCGTGGCAACTCATAGATGAGTACACTCTCGTGGTGGGCGTGGGCGCCGTCACCCACGCCGCCGAGACCATCGAGAGTGGGGACACCCAGTGCGGCCATGAAGTTGCCATCCGATCCGCCGCCGGTGGAAGCTTCCGTAATAGGGATTCCCATTGATTTTCCCAGAGCTTGCGCTTGCTCAAAAAGCCCGGCGGCCATTTCGCGCTCGAGCGGCGGGCGATTGACGCCGCCCGAAATTTCAAGCCGGGCTCCGGGATCAAAGGGGGTCAAACCATAAATTTTACGTTCAATCCAATCCTGGTCCGCCGCCTGAAGGATTCGGACGTCCACGGACGCCGACGCCCGGGCCGGCACAACGTTCGTCCGCGTGCCGCCTTCAATCGTACCCACGGTCAGTGTCAAGCCCTCTTTTTGCGGTGCGAAGCTTTCTATTCTCAACAACTGGAGGCCCAATTCGCTAATCGCATTAACTCCCGCTTGCGGATTGATCCCGGAGTGAGCAGAGCGGCCATGTACCGTGATGCGGAAATCCCCCACCCCTTTTCGTGACGTCTTTAGCGCGCCACCGGATGCCGCCGGCTCCAGGACCAGAACCGCTTTGGCGCCCCTGCCTTCAGCAATAAGCCTGCTGCGGAAAGCGCGGCTGGCAATTTCTTCATCGGGGTTCAGGAAGATTCGCAAGCGGCGCCGCGGCGTGATGTTCAGGGCGTTGAGAGCGCGAATGGCCCAGACCGCGCAAACGATGCCCGACTTCATGTCATAAATCCCCGGCCCGTAGGCTCTGCGCTTGGCGATGCGGAACGGCATGGTTCGCAGCGTTCCCACCTCCCAAACGGTATCCGTGTGGCCGAGTAACAACAGAGGTTTTTGTCCGCGCTTTTCCCCCCAAAACTCGGCGATCACCGCCGCGCCGGAATTCTTTCCTTTTAAGACATTCACTTTCCCGTGATCGCGCCGGAATAGGCTCGCAAAGAATGCCGCCATGCGGTCGACGTCCGGCCCCGAGGTGCTGGGTGACTCGACCTCCACAGCCTCGCGCAGGCACTGGAGCATGGGTTTTAAATCGTTCGTGCAGTAGTCCAGAACTTCTTTGGGGTTCAACTTGCCATCCTGATTCTCCACCGTCATCGTGGGCCGCCTTGAGGCTCCCTCGCTTGGGGGCCTTCCGCTTCCGGCAAATCAAACCGCGATTCCGGCGTCAGGCTTAACCAACTCGCGATCAGAGAGCCGGGAAATGAAGAAATCCGCTGGTTGTAGCGTTGCACCGCTTGATTCAGCGCCTCGCGGTTACCGTCCACTTCGCGCCCCACTTCAGCGAACCGCCCCCGAAGCTTCTGATAGTTGTTATTGATCTTTAATTCCCGATGGCGTTCAACCTCCTGGAAAAGCGCGTTGAGGCTTTGCCGCATCACTTGCTCGCACCCTGCCTTTTCCGCAAGCGTTTTCGCTTTGCCTCGTGTATTCCGGGCCTCGGCCACTGCTTGCAGCGGACCGGGGCCGGATCCGATGTAACCCCGGCACGTTTCGATCAAGGTTGGAATCAAGTCATTTCTCTGCTTGATTTGGGCCTCGAGATTGGAGAGCGCCCGCGCCGCTTCGTTTCGCATTCGGATCAATGTGGCGCGCAGGCTCAACAGATAGAATGTAAAGGCCAATAATATAACGATGACAAGAAACGCCATACCAATTTCTAACGCCAAAAACAACCTCCTTGCCGCCGAGCCCCGAACCGGACGGCCAGCCAAAACTGGTCATATGACTGGTTATTTGATAGAATGAAAGCGCCATGAAAGTCAAGGCCGAACAGATCACGGCTTCGGAATTTAAAGCCCGTTGCCTGAGAATGTTAGACGAGCTTGGGCCACAAGGGGTCATCGTGACCAAAAGAGGACGTCCTGTGGCCAGAGTTACTCCCATCATCGCCGTGGACAATTCGGGACTCATCGGCTGCCTGAAAGGGAAAATCAAGGTTAACGGCGAAATTTTCTCTACCGGCATCAAGTGGAATGCTCAATCTTGATACCCACATCGTGATTTGGATGGCTGCGGGCGAACTGCGAACGGAAGAGCATTCCTTGGTCACAAAGGAACAGCTTGCTATTTCGGATATCGTCCTGTGGGAACTCGCCATGTTAGCTCGATCGGGACGAGTCGAGATGGATCTTGAAGGTCGTGAGTTTCGCCATTTCCTGCAAGGGCTGACCTTGATTCCAATTTCGCTCCAGATCGCCAGGGCCGGCGCCCGTCTCGATTTTCATGCCGACCCCGCCGATCACATCATTGCCGCCACCAGCATCGTCGAAAAGATCCCACTGCTAACCCGGGACCGGAAAATCCTGAAGTCCCGCATCGTGCCGTTTGCGCTTCAGCCGGGTGATTGAAAGCTTCTTGTTGCCCATCCGCCGCTGCTCTTAACTTGTCCCTTGTCACTTATTGCAAGTCACTGTTATGTTAGCGCCACGGCGTGATCTTACCTCCACGCCGCAATCAGACGCAAAGGAGCCGCCGACCGGAATGCTGGATCTTGGTTTTGTCCGGGACAATTTGGAGCTGGTGAAGAAGAAAATGGCCGAACGGGGGATGCTGGATATCTTGGCCAGCTTCGAAACTCTTGACCAGAAGCGGCGCAAGCTGCTGGTGGAATCTGAAAGCCGCAAGGCGAAGCGCAACAAAGTGTCTGCTGAGATTGCCGCGCTCAAAAAACAGAAGCAGGACGCCGCCCCGCTCATCGCGGAGATGAAGCAGGTGGGCGAAGAGATTGGCCGATTTGACGAGGAAGCCAAAGCTCGCGACGAACAACTGCGCGAACTTTTGCGAAACGTCCCAAACCTTCCGCACGAGAGTGTACCCGTGGGGCGCACTGCGGCGGACAACCAGGAAATCCGGCGTTGGGGCCAGCCGCGCCAGTTCGATTTTGAGCCGAAAGCTCATTGGGACCTGGGTCCGGCGCTGGGCATTTTGGACTTTGAGCGCGCCGCAAAGATTACCGGCGCGCGCTTTGCCGTCTATACCGGAATCGGCGCAAAGCTGGAACGGGCGCTCGCCAACTTCATGCTCGATGTGCACACCCGCGAGCATGGCTACACGGAAATCCTTCCGCCTTTCATTGTCAATTCCGCCAGTCTCACCGGCACCGGCCAGTTGCCCAAATTTGCCGGCGACCTCTTCAAGCTCGAAGGCACGGATTACTGGCTGATCCCCACTGCCGAGGTTCCGGTGACCAATCTTTACCGCGACGAAGTGTTGGATGCAGCGCAGCTACCCATCAAGCACTGCGCCTGGACGGCGTGCTTCCGCAGTGAGGCCGGTTCCTATGGCAAGGATACGCGCGGCATCATCCGCCAGCACCAATTCCAGAAGGTAGAGTTGGTGAAGTTCGCGTTGCCGGAAAATTCTTACGATGAGCTTGAATCCCTCACGCGCGATGCGGAGATTATCCTGCAGCGCCTGGGATTGCCTTACCGCACGGTAGCCTTGTGCACCGGAGACCTGGGCTTCAGCTCCGCCAAGACCTACGACATTGAAGTCTGGCTGCCTTCGGCCCGTGAATACCGCGAGATTTCATCCTGTTCCAATTTTGAAGCCTTCCAGGCTCGCCGCGCCAATCTCCGCTTCCGGCGGGGCGGCACGAAAGGTCCGGCAAAGACAGAATTGTTGCACACGCTCAACGGCAGCGGCTTGGCCGTGGGCCGTACGTGGGTGGCAATCGTTGAGAATTACCAGCAAGCCGACGGCTCCGTCATCATTCCCGAAGCTCTGCGTCCTTATCTCGACGGCCTGGAACGTATCAGGCCCCCTGTTTGAGAAGGCCAATCATAGCCCCACAGGAACTGTGCGAAGTTTTTCCGGCATGGAAAGATTGTCGCGGGTTAGGGGTAAGACAAGAGGCATTCTGCTTGTAATCGGAAGGCATTCGCGGTACAAATGCTTGAGGGCTTTTTCCACGGAGAGTAGAGAAATGGGAAGGTTTGACCGTATCACAATAGATCCGGCACGAATGAATGGGGAGCCCTGTATTCGACATTCGCGTCTCACAGTGAGAAGAGTGCTCGAAGCGCTTTCCACCTACCCCGACCGTGAGGAACTGAAGCGCGAGTACCCGGAACTCGAGGATGAAGATATCCGCCAGGCCCTCGCTTTTGCTGCTGCTTCTCTCGACGATAAGACTCTTCCTCTTCCAGCTTTTTCTGCCCCTTGACAAGCATCACCGTATTCTGCACGCTCAGGCCAGCGGATTACTAAAACTCACAATAAAACACACCGCAAAGACTATACCAAAATTCGGCGCCTTAAAAAATTGGATTTGACAGCACTATATGGCGGTAGTTTTGGAATCGGTAGGCGATTCCCACCATATGGACCGGAAAGGGAGCTATCATGTCCGTGCTCAGGCTTCTCCTCGATCAAGGTCTTCCCCGTTCGACCGCCCAATACTTACAGCAGTCAGGAATCGAAGTTCGCCACGTTGGTGAGGTCGAACTCGCCGAGGCGGACGACGCAGAAATTCTCCGTTACGCGAGAGTACAGGATCAGATCGTGGTAACCCTGGATGCCGATTTTCACAAACTGTTAGCCCTTGCCAGGGCCTCCCGGCCTTCTGTAATCCGGGTCAGGATTGAGGGGCTTCGCGGTGCAGAATTGGCCGGCCTCCTGGTCAAGGTGGTGGGAGTCTGCAAGCAGGACCTTCGAGAAGGAGCATTGGTTTCAGTTAATCAGACAGGGCTCAGGTTGCGGCGGCTGCCGCTGCTTCGTTAATTCACCCTTGGTTGTCCACCCCCCGGGAATTCAATTGGCTCAATCAGAATACTCGCTTCTCACAGCCATCGCCGAGCCGCCCAAAATCAGAACGAGCAAAATCAAACTGAGCCACGCGAACCAGTTTCCGGCCGTGCTGTATAGCGTGTGATCCGGTCCCGGACGAACATTGCTAAATAACAATTCCTCCGAGGATCTTGAACTGGGTTTTTCGGAAAGGATACGCCCCTGGTAATCGGTGACGGTCATAAGTCCATCCGCTGCGCATCGCACCAGAGCAAAGCCGTTCTCCACGGCGCGGACCACCGCCATGCGCGAATGCAGCCGCCCATCAACCACAAAATCCCAAGCGGGCACAAACAGAATTCCAGTATCGGCTTTTCCATATGCTCGGCTCCACTTGGGAAAATCCATGTCTTTGCAAATCTCGACTCCGCACTTGGAACCTGACACGGAAAACAGTCCGCGCTTCGTGCCGGGTATGTAGTCCGTCTCAGGCCCAGGCAGAAAATGAACTTTGTCGTATTCAACCAGCCGTAGACCATCGGAGGCAAACACCTCTGCAACGTTCCGCATCGGATGGATGCCAACAAGGTTGAGCCCTGCAATCAACACCACATGGTTGCTGCGCGCAGCCTCGGACAGAGCACTTAAAACTTCGCCTTGATAAGCAGGCATCACACCCACAAACTTCTCCGGCAACACCACCGCTTGCGCTCCCTGTTCAGCCAATGTTTTGACCCGCTGCGCGTAGGCCTGGACCACCGGCATGGCCACTTGCTCTTGTTGGGTCCTGTAGTAACGGACGCCGGCGTCCGCCGTGGCAAGCCCCACGCGGATGGCGGGGCCCGATACCGGGTGGGAAAGACGAACCCAACCGTACCCCAACGTGAGCACGAAAAGGGCGAGCGTGACCGCGAAGGCAGGCACGGCCCGATGCTTCTGACCACGGAAATGCCAGGCGGCGGCCAGCCCGGATGGAATCAACGTCAGCAGGAAAGTAATTCCCCAGATGCCGGTGATGGAGACGATTTGAAGGAGAGGCAGAAAATCCGTCTGGGTATAGGCCAGGCTTGAAAAAGTCCCGGCGGATGATTTCAGCGACTGCAGCCACTCGCAGGTTGTCCAGGCTGCGGGGAAGACAAAAATGCTGATCCACGACCCTAGGCGAAGCACGGCCCATCGCGAGGCCAGCACGCACAGCGCAAAAACGATAGCAGGAATCGTCAACGCTTCCGCGATCACGACGGGCGGCGTAACCAGCCGAAGGTAAGTGAACATATTGAGGCCGCCAAGGAAAAATGCAAGAAAGGCAGCGGCAGCAGCAGTACGGGGGGAAGAGTTGAAGGCAAGCAGGAGAATCGGGATGGGTGCCAGCCACAGCAACGGCCAGAAGCCGTTGAGTCCGGTGGAGGCATAATAAGCCGCAGCCGAGAGAAGAATTCCCAGGACGACGTAGCCGCCGTGTTTTGGGTTGCCGTTGCGCATTCACACCTTCATTTTTGCCAGCTTCAGCGCCACGCCGTCCAATCAATGAGAGGACGCTGCACTAATTGTGACGCGGATTACTGCGTGGGCGCTTTGCCACAGAATTTCCAAACACCCTCTGGAAAATTGCATCCACGTGCTTAAGCTGGCGCTCGGCCGAAAAAGCGCGAGCAATCTCACCCGGCGCGAGGAAGCGAGCCACGTCCGGGTCACGCTCAACGAGCGCGCGGAAATCCTCTCGCGTCTTCCACACCTGCATGGCATTGCGCTGCACCCAGCGGTAAGCGTCTTCGCGCGAGGCGCCCTTTTTGGCAAGGTCCAGCAACAACTGGCCGGAAAAAATCAGGCCTTTCAGCAAGTCGAGATTCTCCTGCATACGCTCGGGATAGACAAACATCGTCTCCACCAGCATGGCAGTCTTATCCAGCAGGTAATCGGCGAGGATGGTGGAGTCCGGCAGGATGACCCGCTCCACCGACGAATGAGAGATGTCGCGCTCATGCCACAGCGCCACGTCTTCAAACGCCGCCTGTGCATTGGCCCTCACGATGCGCGCCAAGCCGCAAATCTGCTCCGCCGTCACGGGATTGCGCTTGTGCGGCATGGCGGAGGAGCCTTTCTGGTCCGGCGCGAAATACTCTTCCACTTCGCGCACTTCGGTGCGTTGCAGGCCGCGCACTTCAAGCGCAATCTTTTCGAGCGACGCCGCAATCACCGCCAGCGTTGACACGTAAAAGGCATGGCGGTCGCGTTGAATGATTTGCGAAGAAATGGGGGCGGCGGCAAGGCCGAGGCGCGCGCAGATTTTGGCCTCCAGAGCGGGGCTTAAGTGCGCGAAGGTTCCGACCGCGCCGGAAAGTTTGCCCACGCGCATCCCTTCCGCCGCCATCGCGAAGCGTTCCTGGTTGCGCTGATTTTCCGCAAACCAGTTGGCCAGCTTCAGGCCGAAGGTGATGGGTTCGGCGTGGATGCCGTGGGTACGTCCCACCATCGGCGTCATTTTGAATTCAAAGGCCCGTTTTTTCAGCACTTCGCCCAACCGCGTCAGCCCCTTAGCAATCAGTTCCGATGCGTCGCGCACCAGCAACGCCTGCGCCGTGTCCACCACATCATTCGAGGTGAGGCCGTAATGCAGATAGCGGCTTTCGCGCCCAATGTGCGAGGCCACGTTGGTGGTGAAGGCAATCACGTCATGCTTCACCTGGCGCTCAATTTCCTTGATGCGCTCCACTTCAAAGCGGCCCTTGCGCCGGATGGCGCGCGCCGCGCTGGCCGGAATCATGCCGGCCTCGGCTTCCACTTCGGCGGTGGCGATTTCCACCGCCAGCCATTTGCTGAACCGGTTTTCGTCGCTCCAGATGCGCCCCATGTCCGGGCGCGTGTAGCGGGAAATCATGCAGTGAACCTTGAAGAATTTGGAACGAGTCGGGAATCCGTAAGGGTATGGCTCCAGCTTCGCTACAAAAGAGCCCTACCGCTGTTCCCTTTTGGGCGATGAGCTAATGCGATTTATTCACGCAATTTTATTCGAAGCCCGGAAGGCATGGTTTTAACCGTGCCGTTTGAGCGCGCCCAATCTTTATCCATTGTCTCGCATCCCGGACGGCTCGTTACAACGAGCCGTCCGGGATGCGAGACGGATAACGATCGAGATGTCTTTGTTCGGCATGGCTAAAGCCATGCCCTTCCGATTCTCTAACGGAAGTTCACCAATAATCCAGGCTAAGCCCCTACAATTGCTCCGCTACCACCGGAAAACTTTGCTGGGCGCGGACTGGCTTGCCAAAAGCAGTTCCGTCGCAGCAGCGCGGGCGCGTGCTGCCAGCGCCTGCTCGGCCGTGATACGGGCAATCTCCGGGTGATTGTTGGTCTCGCTCAAGTGGGCCAGCACCAGCACCTGCGCGGCGCCATCGTAGTCCTCGCCCAGGAAATCCGCCGTGGCAAGATTCGAAAGGTGGCCCTGGCGGCTGAGCACTCGCTGCTTGATGTGCCAGGGATATGGCCCCACCTTCAACATCTCAAGGTCGTGGTTCGACTCAAAGACCAGGCAATGGCAGGCGCGCACGTGCTGCCGCACCAGTTCCGGGATGTAGCCCAGGTCGGTGACAATGCCGATTTTGATTCCGTGCGCTTCGAAGGTGAAAGCGACGGGATCTACCGCGTCATGCGGGATGGTGAAGGGCGTGACCTCAATATCTCCCACCCCAAATTTCTGACCCGCCGTGATCCACTCGACCGCCTTGATCTCCGGCCCCCATTCGATGGCATCCCGCGTGGCGCGAGTGATGTAGACAGGCACTTTCAGATCCATTGCCAGCTTGCGTAGGCCGTTCACGTGGTCGCTATGCTCGTGGGAAATCAATAGGGCGTTGCAGGTCTCCATCCGCTCATCCACGGCCGCCAGCCGTGCCGTGGTTTCGCGCTTGCTGAACCCGGTATCCACCAGCAGCCGCGTGGTTTCAGTAGCGATCCACGTGCTGTTGCCCTTGCTTCCGCTACCCAGAACGCAAACGCGAACACTCAAAGGAGAACCTTGCCGTCAAGGATTTTAAGGACCAGTGTAATGTCTTGCCGGAATCTTGACAACTTCGAATTCCGGCGATGCGGCTCTGCCGAAGGCGCTCGGAGGCCAGCATTGGGGTAGCACCTGCAACTGTTGCTAAGAAGGGAACGGCAGGACAAAAGTCCGGTACAGTGGTAAGATGCCTTCCATTGGAGGTAAGCAAAATGGCCCACTACTCCAGACGCAATTTCATAAAAACCGGACTTGCGGCAGCGGCGCTGGCCGGCGCCGGAAGCCTGCCATTGGGCGCGGCGCGAGAGACTGCGACGGACTGGGTGACGCTCGGGAAATCCGGCGTCAAAGTGACCCGGCTCGCCTTTGGAACCGGAACTTTCTCCGGGCGCGTGCAGCGCGACCTTGGCCAGGAGCATTTTACGGCGCTGGTGCGCTACGCCTACGATCACGGCATTCGATTTTTTGAGACCGCTGAGGCTTATGGCGACATGCACCGCATGCTCGGCGTGGCGCTGAAGGGCATTCCGCGTGAAAGCTACCGGCTGATGTCGAAGGTGACGACGAGCGACGGCGTTGATCCGCTGCGGAAGATCGATGAATTGTGCAAACTTGCCAATACCGAATACTTCGACGTGATGCTGCTGCACTGGCAGCACCACGCAACCTGGCCAACGGACAGCCTCCGCTGGCAAGAGGGCATTTTGGAAGCCCAGGCAAAACGCAAGGTCTTAGCCCACGGAGCCTCAGTACACGGCCTCTCGGCGTTGCGCCGCTTTCCGGGGAACCAGTGGCTCCAGGTTGCGATGATCCGGATGAATCATAAAGGCACGAGGATGGATGCGGAGGACTACAACGCGAACGGATTGGGCAACGTGCCTGAAGTGGTCGGAGTTGTGAAACAAGTCCGCCAGGAGGGCATGGGCGTGATCAGCATGAAACTGGTGGGCGAGGGTCAGTTTACCACCCGTGCCGACCGCCAGGCGGCGATGCGGTACGCCTTCCGGCGCGCCGGCGTGAATAGCGTGACGGTTGGCTACAAGAATAAGGCGGAGATCGATGAAGCCATTCAAAATGTGAACCTGGCGTTCGCATAACCCCCGCAATTTTCTGCGCGCTCCCGGGCGGCGCTGGGGAGAATCTCACGCTTTCCTATTTTCGCTGGGGTAACATGACGCGCCTCCAGAGCCAGCAGACGAACGGCCGCTGTCCCCAGTTCTCCTTTTCCAGGTTGCTCCGGTGCTGCGTGCGCGAGCTGTGCATCGCTTATGGTTGGCCTATGTCATGGCGTTCAGTAGCGAAGGTGCGGTGGATCGCCGGCCAGATTCGTGCCCACGCCTTCGCACTCGGCCTCTTTCTGGTTCTCGCCGGGGTGGCGGGTTGCCGCAGCCCGGCGACTCCCGGAGAGGGAAAGCCAACGCTGGAGTTGACGAGTTTGAGTTTCCAGGAGGGTAAAATACTGAAGAAGTTCACCTGCGACGGTGCGGGCGATTCTCCGGAGCTGGCATGGGCTGCGCCACCGGCGGGGACGCAGAGTTTTGTGCTAATCGTTGTTGATAAGGACACGCTGTTCGGTTCGTTTACGCACTGGTATTTTACGCACTGGGTGCTGTACGACCTGCCGGCCGGGAAACTGGAGCTTCTCCCGGGGTTGCCGAAGCAAAAGCAATTGCCGGACGGTTCGCGGCAAGGCCGGAATGATTTCGACAAAATCGGCTACGGAGGTCCTTGCCCTCATTGGAAATCGGAGCATCGCTACATGTTTTCACTGTTCGCGCTGGATTCAAGGTTGAATTTGCCACCCGGAGCGACGGGGAAGCAGGTTGAGGAAGCGTTGAAGGGGCATATCCTGGCGCACGGTGAACTGATCGGCCGCTACCGGCGGTAGGGCATTTTCAGTCACCGGGAAGGCTCAAGCCCCACGAGGTTTGTCCGGTGACGGCCTAGTTCATGTTCCCTGGACCAGGAACACACGCTATCGCCGTTAAGAAGATCAAGCAAATGAAAGGGGTTCACCTCATTACCGATGCAGGGTCGTGGTGCAGGTTGCCCGACGTTTGCCAAGACGTCGTCCGATGGTCATTCCCGCGCAGGCGGGAATCTATCGGGGACTTACTCATAGCAGTGGACTCCCGCTTTCGCGGGAATGACGGCTACGAACAAGATCGCGAACGTCCAAACTGCACCACTACACCGGTGCAGAATGAGCCGAAGGACAATTTGGCAGTCTGCTTATCATTGACGGAGCATATTTGCTGTTTTGGTAGGCCACGAGCTCGGGCTTGCGGTCATGTACCGCCTGGAGGTTAGCGCTGGTAACCCGGTTTACCCTCTCTTTCTCAAATTTCGGCGGATCGCGTGAAGAAATCGGGATGATTGCCCACTGACTCTCCCGTGGTGGATTTGCTGTTGATTGTCACTCGTCACTTATCATTGGTCAAGGGCACAAAGCGGTGAACGATGAACACACTGATGCAGGATATTCGCTACGCGATTCGCACTCTCACGCAGGCTCCGGCGTTCGCCGCCATCGCCATCCTAACGCTGGCGCTGGGCATCGGCGCGAATACCGCGCTCTTCAGCGTTGTCAACGGCGTGCTGCTCAACCCGCTGCCGTACCCACATTCCGGTCAGATCGTCGCGCTTTATGAAAAGACTGCCGGATTCGACCAAGCCCCAATTGCCTATCTGAATTTCCTCGATTGGCAGAGGGACGCGCATTCGTTTTCAACTATGGCCATCTACCGCAACGAGGACTACAACTTCACCGGAAAGGGCGAAGCGGAGCGGCTGAGCGGGTACATGATTTCCGCAGATTTTTTTTCAACGCTGGGCGTAAAGCCCATTATTGGCCGTAGGTTTCGTCCCGAGGACGATCAGGTGGGCGCCGCGCCGGTGGTGATTCTCGGCGGAGGCTTCTGGAAACGACATTTCGGCTCTTCGCCCCGCATCGCCGGAAAATCCGTCATCCTCAATGGCGCGTCCTATACCGTCGTGGGCGTGATTCCCTCCAGTTTCACCTTCTACGGCCACGCCCGCGATGTCTACACTCCCATCGGCCAGTGGAACGATCCATCCTTTCGCGACCGTCGCATCGACATGAGCGCCCACGCCATCGGCCGCCTCAAGCCTGGCGTCACGCTCCCGCAGGCCAAAGCCGACATGGAGAGCATCGCGCGAAATCTCGCCGCCGCTTACCCGGAGGCCGATAAGGGCGTAGGCATAACGCTCGTTTCGATGAAGGAAGACATCGTCGGTAACGTCCGGCCATTCCTGCTGGTGCTTCTGGGCGCCGTCGGTTTCGTGTTGCTGATCGCGTGCGCGAACGTCGCAAATCTTCTGCTGGCGCGCTCGATGGGCAGGTCGCGTGAGTTTGCGATCCGGGCGGCGTTGGGCGCAAGCCAAAGGCGCGTCATTCAGCAGCTTCTCACCGAAAGCATTTTGCTCGCTGGGTTGGGCGGAGCGCTGGGACTGTTGATCGCCTTCTGGGCCACCAAGGGCGTGCTCAGCACGCTGCCCGGCACATTGCCGCGCGCCAACGAAATCTCCCTCGACGCGCACGTATTGCTCTTTACGATGGCGGTGTCAGTTTTTGCGGGAATTGCTTTTGGCTTGGTACCGGCGCTGAAGACTTCCCGCGTAAATCTCCAGGAGATACTCAAAGAAAGCGGCCGCGGCTTGAGCGGCGCCCGCCACCGGCTCCAGGGAGTTTTCGTGGTCATCGAAATAGCCATGGCCTTGGTTTTATTGGCCGGCGCCGGCTTGATGATTCGCAGCCTCGCGGCGCTTTGGCGCGTAAATCCCGGATTCAATCCCAGCCACGCCATCACCTTCGATTTGTCTCTGCCGGCCTCCTCCACGACGGGCGCCGCTGAAACGCGCGCCCGTCTGCGCCACTTCGACGCCAAAATGTATTCCATCCCCGGCGTCGAAGCCGTTTCCGTTACCCTGGGCTCGCGCCCGATGATTCATGATTCCTCCCTGCCGTTCTGGATCGAGGGCCAGCCGAAGCCCGCCAATGACAATGACATGCACCAGGCGATGTTCTATCTCGTCGAGGCCGGTTTCCAGCAAGCCATGGGAGTAATGCTCGAGCGCGGCCGCTTCGTCACGCCGCAGGACGACGAGCACGCCCCGGTGGTAATCGACATCGACGACGTTTTCGCGCGCACCTATTTCCCTCACCAAAACCCCATCGGCAAGCACATCCATCTCGCGGCCTTCAACGTGCAAGCCGAGATCGTCGGCGTCGTTGGCCACATAAAACAGTGGGGGCTCGGCGCCGACGCAAAGTCGGCCATCGAGGCGCAGTTCTACTATCCCTTCATGCAGCTTCCGGAGAAGCTCATGCCGCTCGTCGCAGACGCCGTCGCCGTGGTTCTGCGTACCAAAGGCGATCCGGCAGCGGTGATGGGCCCGGTTCGCCGGGCCGTCCAGGAAATCGATCCTCGCGAAGTGGTCTACGACATGGAGACCATGGACGAAGTCGTGTCCAATTCGTTTGCCGCGCGTAGATTCTCGATGATGCTTCTCGGCGTCTTCGCGGCGCTCGCGCTGGTGCTCGCGGGCGTGGGAATTTACGGCGTGATTTCCTACCTAGCCGGCCAGCGAACTCACGAATTCGGACTGCGCATGGCGCTCGGCGCGCAGCGCCAAGACATTTTGCGCCTCATCCTCGGACAGGGTGCGCGCATGGCGCTCATTGGCGTGGCCATCGGCATCCCTGCCGCGCTGGGCTTAACGCGGCTCATGGCCAACGAACTTTTCGGCGTCACCGCGCACGATCCGCTCACTTTCGCCGCCGTCGCAATTCTGCTCATGCTCGTCGCGATTGCCGCCTGCTACATTCCCGCGCGCCGCGCCATGCGCGCCGATCCCATGGTCGCCCTCCGCTACGAATAGCCCGTGGTCCCCTCGATCCGAAGTTCGTCACGAAAGGGGTCAGATCTGAGCTACGTAGTTTGGAAGCGGTTTAGGCTATCGCCGAGTCTGCACGACATTCAAAGTTCGGATTGAAGTACTTGGGAAGTACGATTCCGAGTTGTTGCAGAGGTTACTTCTGCTTCGGGCGATTCGATGAGGAGCGAATCGGCTAAGCATGACACGCCCAATGAGTTTTTCCCCAGCCGCTAACAGGCAAGCTGGGCGCGGGTGAATTTCAATCCGTCTGGCGGGCCAAGAACCGTGAGGGACAGCCGCTTGGGCTCGAAGACTTCGCAGGCCACCTGCATCACGTGATCCACCTTGACGGAATCCACCCGGCGCGCCACCTCATCAAGCGTGGTGTACTTGCCAAAGTAAATTTCCTGCCGGGCCACGTTCGACATGCGGCTGCCGGTGGATTCCAAGCCCAATAACATGCTGCCCTTCAGGTAATCTTTGGCGCGTTGCAACTCCTCGGCGGGCAGCGGCTTGGTTTTCAACTCCTTGAATTCGGCCACAATCAGGTCCACCACCTGGCGCACATTCTGCTTGGAAGTGCCAGCATAGACGCTCAGGTAGCCAGCGTCCCGGAAAGTGCTGAGGCCGGAAAAAACTGCGTAAACCAGGCCACGCTCCTCACGAATCTTTTGGAACAGCCGGGAACTCATACCGCCGCCCAAGACTGTGCTCAGCACGTAAGCCGCATACCGTTTTTTGTGCGTATGCGGATAGGCGGGCGTCCCCAGGCAGATGTGCGCCTGCTCCAGATTTTTCTTATGATGTGTGCCGATGACAGGATGCGGCACCGGAGCGGGATCGCGGGGAACAGCGCGGCCAGAGGGCAATTCACCGAACTCCTGTCCCACAATATCCACAATGCGCTGATGTTCCAGGTGCCCCGCCGCAGCGATAATCATATTCTTCGGCGTGTAGTAGCGATGAAAGTAATCGAGCAGCCGTTTGCGGTCAAAGCTGCCCACGGTCTGCCGGGTGCCGAGGATCGGCCGGCCCAGCGAGTGCCCCCGCCAGTAGTTTGCCAGGAAGATTTCATGCACCAAGTCGTCCGGAGTGTCTTCCACCATCTTGATCTCTTCCTGGATCACTTGGCTTTCCTTTTCGACATGGTCCTCACGCAGCAGAGGATTCTTCACCAGATCTGCCAGCACGTCAAAGGCGCGAGGCACATGCTCATCCAGCACCTTGACGGAGAAACTGGTGAATTCCTTGGCGGTGAATGCGTCCAAATGGCCGCCAATGGAATCGGCGGAGCGGGCAATCTCCTCTGCCGTGCGATGGCTTGTACCTTTGAACACCATATGCTCCAGAAAGTGAGTGATGCCGTTCTCGGCTTTGCTCTCCTGCCGCGACCCACCCCGCAGCCAGATACCAATGGCCACGGATCGAACCGAAGGCATAGCCTCGGTAACCACGGTCAGCCCATTGGGCAACACTTCCTTGCGGACATTAGCGGGAGTGGATGGCACAAGCGATTTGTTTTTAAACACTTTTCTGGATTTCATCAATTCCTCCACTCTGGACTCTTTGATCTCGTGAAATGTGGGCTGGCGCAGACCTTGCGGAGCCGGCGATCCTGCGCACATGTGGATTCCCGCCTACGCGGGAATGACGGCTGATCGGGACGCAGACTTGGGAACGTCTGCGCCAGCCCGTGACTCCCGGTGTAACGTTCCAGAACCCCGACCCTTTGTTTTCATAAACATTCTAGCTTCGTTCCCTCAGTTTTGGGTAATTCCAAATCTCGCGTGGCCCGCCGGAAACCGGTTCCCGGTTCAAATCCATGTTTGACTCCATGCCATTCTAGCCAAAGGCCGAGGGCAGTGGTGGAAAAAGAGCTGTGTATCGAAGCGATACGCCGTATACGGAAGCACGGCAGGCTGGTGGCCACGGACAGCAATGCCCGGTCCGGTGGCTTTTGGGCGCATCCTTGTTTCTGGCCAAACCCGGAATACCTTTTAGGCTCAAGCCCGTTAGTTCCCTCCGGCACCATGCGGCGTGGAGGACCACGGCGTTACGACCGCGATTCCAACTTCAGAAACTCCGGGTTCAAGATACCGTAAGGGTCGTACTTCGCCTTCAATGACTTAACCCGTTCATACTGCTCACCGTAGTGAGCCTTCCATTGATCCGCATCGAAATCCATCCAACCGGAGAGATACCGCTTCCCGCCCACCATCATCGAAGCCAAACTGGCCTGGCTGAGGCGGGGCAGGGCATCCTGCAAGAAGCGGGAAGGAACGGCAGGCAGGATGCCAAAACCCATCGCCAATTTGCCTTTAGGCCGCATGAAGAGGGGAAGCGACGTTGCCTCGCCCCGAGCCGGCCAAAGCAGAATGTGGCCCCCGGCGATCATCTGCGGTTGCATTTGTGCAAGGACCTGCCCGACATAAAATTCCGTGGCTTCCCAAGGTAGGATGCATTCCATCCAGGGATGGGCATAATCCCAAAAGCCCGCCCGCTTCCACAGAGCAAAAAGCGGATCAAGCCGGGCAAAAAAAGCCTGCAGATCGCCATTTTCGGTGTGGACGTGCTTGTAAAACTGCAACCCCTCGAGCTTCGTAGCGGCTTCGGGGGCCTCATTCCCGGTCTCAACCGTGGCGTGCAGCGGGAAAAACCATTGAGCAAAGGCTTGGCGCTGGCCATTTACCTCCTTAAAACCCATCGGCAGCGGCACACACCAGGATTCCAGATAATCAAACCGCTCCTCAGCCATCAGGCGTTTGAGATCCCCCAATAGCGTCCCAAGTTGCTCATAAAGCAGGTAAAAGCTGCGGAAGCGCGGTTTGTGACGGCGCAGTTGCAGTTTGGCTTCAGTCATAACGCCGAACTGTCCCATTCCGCCGCGCACGGCGTCAAACAATTCGGCGTTGGATGTTGGCGAGCAACGCAAAACCTCACCTGAGCCCGTCACCACCTCCAACTCCAGGCAGTGGTCCGCCTGGGTGCCGTTCCGCCACGTGGAGACCCCAAGCCCGGCCGTTGAAAGCGTCCCGCCCACAGTGACGTCCAGGTTGTTGGTGAGCACTGGGGGCGAAAGGTGGCGCGGAGCAAGCTCCTCCAGCAGCGCCCGCCAAGTAATTCCTGGCTGGCAAGTGACGGTGAGGCTACCTTCTTCCAACCGCAGGACTTTATCCAAAGACTTTATATCCAATACGATACCGCTGGAAAGCGACTGGCCGCTTTGCGAATGGCCTGCGCCGCGCGTGGAAACGGGCAGTGACCGGCTGGCGGCAAACTTGAGGGTGCGGGAAACGTCCTGGACCGTGGCCGGACGCACCACTGCCTGCGGCATGCGCCGAAACACGGCTCCAAAGTCACCGGACGCTTCGGCCCGCGCCGGCTCGCCGGTGAGAAGCGCGCCATCGAGTGATGATTTGAACTCAGCAGCCCAATCCATTCGGTTGTGAATATCCCTGGGGGCAGGAATTGAAAAGCCGGGCCCTTCATGAACAGGCTAACACAGTGTGAGGGACGGCTCAATGCCAGCCAAAGGCTCCGGCGTTGAAATCCCGTAGGGACGCCCATGAGGACAGCGCCGGGGATGCCGGGCCTGAAAAGGGGTGGAAAGCCCAGCGGACTTCCTGATTTGGACCACCACCAATCCCGGCAACGGTCCACTCACGCTCGGTTCCATCAAGGGGCTTTCGGAAATTGGCGCCCAGATCCAGGCGTTTGGTGCCTCAGGCCTGCTCGGCACGTTCACTGAGAACGGCTCCTCCAATGGCAACGAGGATGGCAGCGCGATCTTCCTGGGAGTCCAGGACCTGACCCCTGGCGCAAACATCATCTCGATCGAATACAGCCTCACCAGTTGTGTGTTGAATTGCACCGATTTCGCTATCAGCCAATTGTCGCTGACTGCTGGCGGCGGAACTGGCACGCCTGAGCCGGGATCACTGATCCTGCCCGGAACCGGATTGCTGGGTTTGGCCGGTGCGGCAAAGCGGCGTTTCCTAAGCTAAGGGTTATAAACCTTTAGATTTCATTGACTTCGCTGAAGCCACTGAGATGGAACTTACGAACGGGGCGAGCGCCATGCTCGCCCCGTTTTGTTTTTGTCCCGGCCCGCGCATGGATTCCCGCACCCCACATTCGCGGGGACAAGCTTCGCGGGAATGACCACACTCTAGGACTGTTTTGAATCCGGCGATGCCGGGTTAGGGCTAGGATGTTACTGTCAAGTAAGTCCACCGCCATTTTTCTGAGCCAAAGTAAGGCCCGGAGGTATATTCTTAAGTTTTGGGGACCCTTTTGAGGGAGGTCCAAGCGGGGGAATGAGGTTCCTGATCCAATCCGTTGTAGCGATCGGGTTAGCGTGTCCATTGCTGCTGGGACAAGCCACCGCGCCCCATCAGAGTCACACCCCGGCCCATCCCGCCTCGACCCTCGGACCCTTTAATGATATTCTGCCCGCCACTTCTTCCAACCCCGCAAAGGTAGCGGCGCTGGTGAACCAAGGCAACAAGCTGGCCGAAGCCGGCCAGCTTGAAAAAGCCGTGGAGGATTACCGCCAGGCGCTCGTGCTGAATCCGCAGGATTCGACGGCGCATTACAACCTGGCTGGCGCTTACGCGGGCCTCCAGCAAATTCCTGACGCCATCCGCGAGTACCAATCCGCCCTGAAGCTAAACCCCTCGATTCCAAACCTTTACCGCAACCTTGGCGCGCTTTACGAAGCGATTGGACAGACCCCCCATGCGGTCCAAATTTACCGTAGTGAAGTGAAGGTCTATCCGCAAAGCGCCGCCGCCTATGCGCGGCTGGCGAATGCGCTTTCCGAAACGGGACAGATTCCCGAGTCCACCCGTGAATTCCAGGCGGCACTTCAACTTGATCCCAAGAGCGCCCAGATTCATGCCACTTTCGCCGCTTGCCTCATCCAGGCAGGCGATACACCGAACGCCATTCAGCAATGGCGCCAAGCCATCAAGCTTGCGCCCTTCAATGCCGACGATCACGCCGGGCTGGCGGACGCGCTGATCCGTTCCGGCAACACCACACAAGGCATCGCCGAGTACCGGTCCACTATGAAGCTGCGGCCCAACGACCCGGACCTGCATGCCAATTTGGCGGCTACCTTGAGCAATAGTGGCGACCAGGTTCACGCCATTCAGGAATATCAGCAGGCTGTCAAGATGCGGCCGGACAACATTTACTACCGTTATTCGCTGGCGCTGGCGCTGCGGAAGGTGGGCGATTACCAGGATGCCGTTCACGAGCTGCAGCGCGTCATCGGCCTGCACCCCGCCCATGTGGAGGCGCACACGGAGCTGGCTTCGACCTATCTGGCAGCGGGCAATCACCAGGCGGCGGTGGCAGAGTATGAGGATGCGCTGCGAATCCGGCCCAACGACGCCGCCCTTTACGAGGAAATCGGCCTGATCCGCAGAGAGACGGGCGACCTGCAGATGGCCATTGAGGACCTGGCGAGGGCGGTCAAACTTTCGCCGCAATCCGCCCCTTACCGCCGCAACCTGGCGGAGGCCAGGAATGCATCGAGTGACATCCCTGGATTTATTGAGGAATACCGCCAGGACGCGGCAGAGCGGCCCCAGGACCCGGATTCCTACATTAACCTCGGCAATGCCTACGAGGCGGCAGGAAACCTGCCCCAGGCCGTCTCCCAGTACCGGCAGGCTATCGACCTTGCTCCCAAAAGCGCCGCAGCCCACTTCCGACTGGGTCTGGCGCTGAAGGCGCAGGGAAACCTGAGCGGAGCAGACTCCGAACTTTCGCAGGCTGTCCATCTGCGGCCGGACTACGTGCAGGCCCTGAATGCTCTGGGCGCTGTGCTGGTAGCGGAACGAAACGATGCGCTGGCGGTTCCAACCTTTCGTGATGCCGTGAAGCTAGAACCGCGGGATGCAGCCCTGCATTTGAAGCTGGCGGAAGCTTTGCGGCAAAATGGCGACATGGACGGCGCCATCAGCGAAGCGGCAACGGCTGCGGGTTTGGCGCCGAACGATGCGTCCTACGAGCGCCGGCTGGGAGACCTGCTGGCGGAAAAAGGCGATGCGCAAAAAGCCATCGACGCCTATACCAAGAGCCTGGCCATCGATCCCAGCAATGCCGCCATGCAGACGGACCTGGGCGGGGCGCTGCTCCATTCCGGCAACTGGGCGGGCGCCGCCGCGGCGTTCCAAGCGGCCTTAAAAGTTCAGCCGAATTCATCTGACGCCCACACCGGGTTGGCGCAGTCTTTGCTCCACCTGGGCCGCGCCACGGAAGCGGCCCGCGAGGCGCAGGCGGCGCTCAAGCTCACCCCGAATCTGGCCGTGGCCCACCTGTCCCTGGGGCAGGCGCTCTTCCAACAGGGCAAGACCGACGACGCCATCGGCCAGTTCCGCGAAGCCTTGCGTGCCCAGCCGGACTTTATTGAGGCGCGCCTGGCGCTGGCGGAGGCGCTGGCCCGGAAGGGAAGCTGGAGTGAGGCGGTCACTGACTTCAAGGAGTATTTGCGGCTGGCCCCGCAGGATGGAAAAGTCTATCGCGGATTGGCACAGGCCTACCTTGCCCAAAAGGATAACCAGCAAGCCATCCAGACGCTGCAACAGTGGGTGCGAATGAGCCCCGGCTCCGCCGACGCGCACCACGACCTGGCTCTAGCTTTCTCGGCGAGCGGCAATCGCGCTGAGGCGCGCAAGGAGTTCGAAGCTTATCTTCAGCTTGCTCCCAACGCCCCGGACGCCGCTGCAATCCGCAAACGGCTGAAACACGAGCGGGGATCGAATTAGCCGCGGCTTGGGGTGACCCTTATAGTCGCCCGAGTGCGGGTAGCCGCAGCGGCGACCCTGCCTCTTCGGCTTAGGGCAATCCGCCGGTCCCGTTACTTGCTGGTGAGTGCCTTTTCCACCGCTTCCGGGTTTCGATCGATTACCGTCAAGTAGGCGCGCACCGCACTCTCCGGACGCCGGCGACCTTGCTCCCATTCCTGGACGGAGCGCGGGCTGAGGGCATAGCGGCGGGAGAACTCGGCTTGCGAAATGCCCAGCTTTGCCCGGATCGCCCTCACATCCACGTCTTCGGGAATATCCACATAGCGCACCGGAAGTGCAATCCTCCCCTCGGCATGGCCCACAACTTCCATCATGGCGGCAATCAGGCGCTTGCCCATCTTAGAGTGTTTTGGCTTTTTCATTGAATACCTTTCAGGCGATTAACCAGTTCTTTCAGTAGCTGTTTATCAGCCGGGGTCAGATCTTCCTTCTCCGTCTTGGCATAGATATCGAGAAAATAGACTACGCTTGCAGTTGACCGGTAAAAGTAGACCACTCGAACCCCACCGCGCTTTCCCGTTCCTTGGCGGCCCCAGCGTGCTTTCCGGACACCACCTGTTCCAGTCAGGATCGGGTGGATTTCTGGATTGCTGGCGATGTGCAATTCCATTGCGTGGCGCTCATCCTTGCTGAGGTACTTGCCAGCCCGCTTCTCATAGACGCTGGTATAGGCGATCGCCGCACTCATTGTTTCTTTATACGGCATTGACGTATTGCTGTCAAGTTGAGGGCCAGCCCAGTAATGGCGCAGTAAGGTGTAGTAGCGGCGCTCGGAGCTTACCCGCCGGGGCGGGACCGCCGAACTTGATTTCTCAATAATTTCCGCCGCTCACAGAGCGGCGCTATAGCAAACTGAACCACCACCAATTCGCACACACTTTTGACAAACTCCCGGAACGCTGATAGAGTCCTGAGAGCGTGAAAGCAGGTTCTTTGCCAGCCTTCCCGTTTTGACGAGCTGCCAGGAACGACGTCTCCTTTTGCGCCTCGAGGATTACCATGCATGGCACTGTGAAGAAGCTGGTCCGGGACCGGGGTTTCGGGTTTATCCAAGCAGATGATGGGCAGGAACTTTTCTTCCATCGCAGCTCGTTGGAGGGCCTTAACTTCGACCATTTGAAGGAAGGCGCTCAAGTCGAATTCGACTTGCAAACAAGCCAGAAGGGTCCACGCGCGGCGAACGTCCGGCAGGGATCAAGCTAGCCAAACGTTTGACGCTTGAAGTCGCGCCGGGATGACATTCGTTGCCGCAAGAGGGCGGGCAGCCGCCGCGCGGAGTCCGCCCCTACAACCGGTCAAGGCAGCACAACAACCCACCGGCGGTACACTGAGGAGAGTTGCGCCTTGGCAGGCTTTCGATCCGTGTAACCTGGCAAGTGGTATTGCTTGAACTTGTGCGGCTGTCCCACTCCGCGAGGAGCTGAGCGGGTGCTGCCCGAAAGCCCCCTTAAATTTCCCTTCCTGAAGCATTCATGCGCTGGATCATTCCCCAAGTCCAAGACGAGACCGTAAAGACTATTTCAAGCCAGCTTGGCGTCTCCAAGCTGCTGGCGCGGTTGCTGGCGCTGCGCGGCGCGGACACTCCCGAGGCGGCGGACCACTTCCTGCATCCTCATCTCTCCCAACTGCATGATCCTTTCCTCATGGCGGGCATGGAAGCCGCCGTCGCCCGCCTGCGCCGCGCCATCGACCAGAAGGAAAAGATTCTGATCTATGGCGATTACGACGTGGATGGAACCACCGCAGTGGTGACACTGCTGACGGCTCTGCGCTCGCTCAGCGCGGATGCCGCCGTCCATGTGCCGCACCGGCTGGAAGAGGGTTATGGCATGAGAGCCGAGGTGATGGAACGGGCGGCGGCAGAAGGATTCGGCCTGGTGGTGAGTGTGGATACGGGCATCCGCGAGCATGAAGCGGTGGATCGCGCCCGGGAGCGGGGAATCGATTGCATCATCACTGACCATCATCTTCCCGAGGGCCGCTTGCCCGCCGCCTGCGCTATCCTGAATCCCCGCCGGCCGGATTGCCCGTATCCCGATAAGAACCTTTCCGGGGCGGGCGTCTGCCTGAAATTGGTGCAGGCTCTGCTCGGATCGCGAATGAATGAGAGGCGGCTGCGGTCCTACCTGAAGATCGTGGCCATCGGCACGATCGCGGACGTGGTTCCTTTGGTGGGCGAGAACCGGGTCATTGCGAGCCTGGGCCTTGAGGCTTTGAAAGAGGTGGCGCCTGCGGCACAGAATGTGATAGCCGGCCGCCGCGGTCTGGAGGCGCTCCTGGCCGCCTCGGGAATGGAGGGAAAGGCCATCACCGCCACCGACGTTGCCTTCCGGATCGCTCCCCGGCTGAATGCCGCAGGGCGGATGGATCATGCCAAGGAAGTGATCGCGCTTTTTACGGCGCAGGATGGGGATGCGGCGGCCATCGCCCAGCATCTTGAGAGCCTCAACCGCGAACGCCAGCAGGTGGAAGAGAGAATCCTGAACGAAAGCCTGGCGGAAATCGACCGGCGCCCGGAAATGACCCAGCGCAAGACTTTAGTCTTCGCGGGTAAGGGTTGGCACCGCGGCGTCATCGGCATCGTAGCCTCGCGGTTGGTGGAGCGGTTCAACCGGCCGGCATTGGTGGTGGCTGTGGAGGGCGAAGTTGGCTACGGCTCCGGGCGGTCCATTTCACGCTTTCACCTGCTGAATGCTTTGGACCAGGCAGCTCCGCTCTTTGAGCGTTACGGAGGCCATGCACAAGCTGCGGGTTTCAGCCTTCCAGCCGCCCGGATCGAGGATCTGGCAGACACCCTTGAGAGGCACGCTCAGACTATTCTGACCGAGGAGGACTTGGAGCCGACACTAAAAGTAGACCTGCAAGTGAACCTTGCCGAAATTGATTGGGTGACCCTGGCCGAGTTGAAAAAGCTCGAGCCTTGCGGTTTCGGAAACCCGAAGCCGGTGCTTTCAGCAACTGGAAAATTGGAAACTCCACCCCGTGTGATGAAGGAGAAGCATCTAAAATTAAGGGTAAGTGCGAATGGAACGTCCCTGGACGCTGTGGGATGGAACTTTGCCTCGCGTTACAGCAATTTCAAGGCCGGGCAGGCCGTCACGCTGGTCTTCACCGTCGAGGAGAATACGTTTTTTGAGGAGCCCAGCATCCAACTTGTCCTGCGGGACATCCGGGAAGCAGAGTTCTAACCCCGCCGAACCCCTCACCCGGCGCTTGCGCGCCGCCCTCTCCCCCAAGGGGGCGAGGGTAACATCCTTGATGGCGAGGACTGTATCTAGAGTGGAGTAAGAGCAACATCTTCGGGTACGCCACAATACATATGGAAGGCGGCACTGGGGACTGACAGATGAACGGTCTTGAACTTCAGACAGAAGCGAAGCATTCGCGGTTGCGCAAGCGGCGGTTGGGAGTGCTGATGGGCGTCGCCTCCCTGGTGGTGTTTGCAACCATTACGGTGAGCTATTGGAAGAGTCTGAAGAAGGCTGCCCACGCTACCACGGTGGTCCCTACCCTCCCCAAAAATGTTGATAGGGCACTCTCCGGCTATACCTTCACTCGCTCGGAGGGAGGCCGGCAGATATTCACCATCCACGCGGCCCGGACGCTGGCTTTCAAGCATGGCAGCAAGACAGTGCTGCAGGACGTGCATGTGGAGATCTTTGGACGAGAGGGAAACCGCCACGATTCGCTGACGGCAGGCGAGTGCGTGAATGATGCGAGCGGGGCGCTTTCCTGCGCCGGAAAGGCGGAGATTGAGCTCCGGTCCCAAGCAGATCTGAAGCCCACCATGAATCTGCGGCAGCATCAACCTCTGTTCCTAGATACCTCGGACGTCTCCTACGTCCCACGGCAAGCGGTGGTGCGGACGGACGCGCCGGTTTCCTTTCGCTTTGGCCCGGCCAGCGGTTCAGCGCGGGGTCTTGCCTACGCGACCAAAGACGACTGGGTAAAACTGAGCAGAGATGTAGTGATCCACGTTCCTTCCAGGCAACCCAGTGGGGACAAAAAGGCCAATGAAGACCATCAGGCTGGTCGCGGCGGCCAGGCTGGCCCGCCGTTGGACCTTTCCGCCAGCAGCCTCTTCTACCGCAAGGACACGGGAGAAATCACGCTGCAAGGGCCGGTGAAGGTGACGCAGGGCAACCGCTCCTTGACTTCACCCCAAGGCGCCATGGATCTGGATTCGGAAAATCGCGTGCGGCTGGTATTGCTTCAGGGTGGCATTCAGGCCGTTGAACTTAATCCAGATTCCACGCTGCGCGGCGCAGCCCAAAACCTGCAAGGCGATTTTGACCCGGCCACCGGCGAACTGAGCAATTTGATCGCCACGGGAAATGTGCGGCTGATCGGACTGAAGGGTTCGGCGGGAAATGCCAGAAACCTGATGGCGGATCGTATCCAAATTAATTTTGAAGGCCCGCAAAATGTTGCCAAGAATGGAACCGCTACAGGAAATGTCCGGCTCTCGCTCGAAACCCCTCCGGCTGCCACCGAGGCGAACGGCACGAAGTCCGCGGAGACGCAGCTTTCCGGTGGAAAGAACACGCTGACCGCTTCCGGGCTTGACTTTGTGTTTAAGGACGGCAAGGCGCTCCAATCCGCGCAGACACCCGGACCGGGGAAATTGGTTCTTATCCCTGCAACGCCCGGTGAAGGCAAGCGTGAAATCACAGCGGACCGGTTTTCCATGACTTTTGATACGCTCGGCCGCCTTACCACACTGCGCGGGCTCGATTCCAGCCACATCACATTCTTCCCGCCTCCGGGTGGCAAGTCCCAAGCTATTCCGCAGGAGAGTTTTGCCGACCAGTTGCAGGCGAACCTCAATCCTGCCACCGAAGAGATGGAAAGCATTCGGCAATGGGGGAATTTCCGCTACCTCGATGGCGACCGCCGTGCGACAGCGAAGCAGGCCGAATTCAAATCCTCAAGCCAAGTGTTGACTTTAACTGGTGATCCGTTGTTGCTTGATCCGGACACGCGCATCCGGGCCTTGCAGGTCATGATCCATATGGACACAGACACCGCCATCGGCGAGGGCAAGGTTCAATCCACCCACTTCGGCTCCGGAAAAGCGGATGCGAAAGTTCAAACCGCCGCCCAAACTGAGGCGGATGCCGTCAACGTCCTTGCGGACCGGGCGCTGGCCGAGCGCCAGAGCCAGTTTGTCCACTATGAGGGGCACGTCCGCGCCTGGTCACGAAGCGACGTGGTGGAGTCTTCGGCGCTGGACGTGCGGAAGAAAGAGGGGAGAATCAGCTCCGGGGCAGGAGTGGTCACGTCGCTTTTGCAGCCGTCCACGGTGGTTACGGCGGGCGGACCCGCCCAGCACAAGACGACGAACACTCAACCCGTCACGGTTCGCGCCGACCGGCTTCTTTATTTTGAGGAAGGGCGCGAGGCGCGTTATGTGGGGGGCGTGGATATGGAGACCGGGGGAGCCGTTTTACATGCCGATCAACTGGATGTTTACTTTTCCAAGCCCTCGGCTTCGAACGACTCGGAGGTGGAACGGGCATTGGCCACGGGGCATGTGGTGGTGACGGAACCCGGGCGCCGGGCCACTGGAAAGCAAGCCGAGTATTTTGCTCAAGATGGGAAGATCGTTATGACCGGAGGCCCTCCCACGGTATACGACGAGGCTCAAGGGTTTACCACTGGCCGCCGTTTGACATTCTTTATTGACGGTGCTAGCCTCTTTGTCGATGGGGAAAAAAAGGCTCAAACCCTTTCGAAACGCCTCATGGTGCACGAATGAATCATGCAAATCCTCTCGACAGCCGACCTCACCAAAGCTTACAAGGGCCGCAAAGTAGTTGACGGAATCAGTTTGAGGATCGCCCAGGGCGAGGTAGTGGGTTTGCTGGGGCCCAATGGCGCCGGAAAAACCACCACCTTTTACATTATTGTCGGATTGACCGCGCCCGACGCCGGCAAAGTGCTCCTGGACGGGGTGGATATCACTGAGTTCCCGATGTACCTCCGGGCCCGCAGCGGCATCAGCTACCTCCCTCAGGAGCCTTCGATCTTCCGCAAATTGAGCGTAGAAGATAATCTGATGGCCGTTCTTGAAACGTTTCCCATGTCGGCGCACCAGCGCCGGGAGCGGCTGGAGGAGTTGATCGAAGAATTCGGATTGCAGAAGGTCCGCCGGAGTTTCGGATACCTGCTTTCCGGCGGCGAGCGGCGGCGGGTGGAGGTGGCGCGGTCACTGGTAATTTCGCCTTCCTTCGTTCTGTTGGACGAACCCTTTTCCGGCATCGATCCGCTGGCCGTGCTCGACATTCAGAAGATTATTTTGCAGCTCAAATCGGCGGGAATTGGGGTCCTTTTAACCGACCATAACGTTCGGGAGACCCTTCAAGTCACCGACCGCGCTTATATCATCAGCAACGGGAGGATCTTCCGCTCCGGAACTCCGGAGGAACTGGGCAACGATGCCGAAGTGAAGAAAATCTACCTGGGAGACAATTTCCGATTAGCGATCTAATGAACCGCGCGCAACCCCGGATTGGGTTAAGCCTCAAGGTTGCGCAAAAGCAAATCCTGACACCCGGGCTTGTGCAGATGGTGAAGTTGCTCACCCTGAACAAGCTGGAACTGCGGGATATGATCAACGAGGAGATGGTAGCCAACCCTCTGCTGGAAGAGTTGCCCGAGGCAGTGCCCAGCCTGGATGATATCCAATCCAGGAAAGAAGCCGAGGTTCCAGAGCCGGTGGCTCCTACGGGGGATGGCGCCGATGCTGACCGCCGCGATGCTTTCCAGGAGGTCGACTACGGTTCTTTCTTTCAGGACTATTTGGATCCGGGCTTCAAATCTCCTTCTGCCGAAGATGTCGAAAGACCTTCTTTTGAAAACTTTCTCTCCCGCCCCTCTTCTCTCGCTGACCATTTGCAATGGCAATTGAGTCTTTCCGTGGCGGGTGACGCAGTGCGCGATGCGGCGTTTTCGATCATCGGCAATCTGAACGAAGATGGTTACCTGACCGCGACCTTGGAAGAGGTGGCTCAAGCGGGAGGACATAAGCTGGAGGACGTGGAGGCGGCCTTGACGCTGGTCCAGGAGTTTGACCCGCTGGGTGTGGCCGCCCGTAACGTCCGGGAATGCCTTCTGGCGCAGCTTCGGGTGCTCGCTCCGGAAAATGAGCTGGCGCGGCGGATTGTTTCCGATCATTTAAATGACATTCAAGATAGGCATTTCCGCGGAATCGCCAGCGCGCTGGGCTCAACCGTTGCGGCCGTGGAAGCGGCGCTGGAATGCATCCGCCGGCTTGATCCGAGGCCCGGCCAACGCTATAACGATGTTCAGCCCCGCCTGATTGAGCCGGATGTGGCCTTCGTGAAGGTGGATGAAGTCTATCGTGTGGTCATGAATGAGGATGGCCTGCCGCACCTCCGCCTCAGCCACCAGTACCGCCGCATGATGTCGGACTCGACCGCCTCCCGCGAAGTGAAGAACTACGTTCGAGAGCGTTTTAACTCCGCGGTCCAATTGATCAAGAACATCGAGCAGCGCAAACATACGATCGTCCGCGTCTGCGAATCGATTATCCGGCGTCAGAACGAATTCCTGGATCGAGGTCTGGATTTTCTGAGGCCGATGATGATTAAGGATGTCGCGGAGGAAGTGGGCGTCCATCCTTCCACCGTCAGCCGTGCGGTGGCCAGTAAGTATGCGCACACTCCGCAGGGCGTTTTCGAACTCCGCTATTTCTTCTCGGAGCCGGTCCAGGGGCCGGCCGGCGGCAATGTTTCTCTGATTAATCTGAAACGACTGGTGCAGCGGATTATCGAAGGAGAAGATTCCGCCCGGCCGCTGACCGACGACCAGATTACCGCTCTGCTGCGGGATAAAGGTATTTCCGTTACCCGGCGGACCGTCGCAAAATACCGCGAAGACTTAAAGATTCCAAGCACCCATCACCGGAGAAGAAAGACATGAGCTTCCGCTTCCTTGCCTTCCTTCCAGATCGAGTCCCGGAGGTTCAGATATGCGGATTGATTACACGGGCCGCCAACTTGAAGTGTCCCCTGATTTGCGCCAGTATACCGAAGAACGCCTTGGCAAGTTGACCCGGGTTCTCCGCAACAGATGTGACATTCATGTCATCCTGAGCGCCGAAAAACACCGGCGGATTGCGGAGATAACCCTGAAGTGGAGAGACCACACTTTGGTTGGCATCGAAGAGACCTCGGATGAGCGGTCTTCCTTAAACGGCGCCCTGGACAAACTGGAGCGTCAGGCGGTGCGTTTGCTGGAGAAAAAGCGCACCCGGAAGCGGCGTCCCAAGCCCACCGAGGCCGTTCGCGTGAATATTCTGGCGGGCGAGAGGTCCAACCACGTCGAACGGGCCGTGGTGGTGACAGAGCGGATTCCTATTAAGCCCCTGACGCTTGAGGAGGCCATCGAGGATCTTGAAAACGCCTCCAACGGCATCGTCGTCTTCAGGAACTCGGAGACCGAGCGCGTGAACATCATTTACCGCAGCCCAGACGGACGCGTGACACTGGTTGAACCGGAGTCGTAAAAGGCCGGAAAAGCTGCGGTCATCTGATGTCCTCCGGTGTCTGAAGGATCCTCCGCCAATGGGCAAATTTCCCGGCGCAGCAATCCCCGGAGCAATTGAGCGGCTCTGCGCTTGACCCTTTAAGCCCATTCAACCGGCCCCATGAAATCCAAGGCTGCACGCAAGCCGTCGAAACAATTTGTCCTCATGACAGGGCTGAGCGGGTCCGGGAAGGGCTCCGTCATTAAAGCCTTTGAGGATCTCGGCTTCTACTGCGTCGATAACCTGCCCATCGATCTGATCCCCAAATTTGCGGAAATCTTGCAACAACCGGGCAACCACATCCAACGCGCCGCGGTGGTGGCTGATATTCGCGAAGGTGATGCCATCAGCCGCCTGCCGGCTCTCTACCAGGAACTGTCCAAGGCCAATCCACAGTCCTCTTTGGTGTTTCTGGAGGCTTCGGACGAAGCCTTGATGCGGAGATTCGAAGAGACTCGGCGCCCGCATCCCCTGGGACGCCACCTTCCGGTCCGCGAGGGCATTCGCCTGGAGCGCGTCCTGTTGAGACCGATGCGGCAACTGGCCGACGTCGTCATCTCCACCACACGCCTGAATGTCCACGAATTGCGCGAACTTATCCACACGCGCTACGGTGGCGCTGCGGCGCGGAAGCCGTTACTGATCTCTGTCGTCTCGTTCGGTTTCCGCTTCGGCGTGCCCACCGATGCTAACCTGATTTTTGACGTGCGCTTCCTGCCCAACCCGAACTACGTGCCCAGGCTCAAGCGCAAAACCGGGAAGGACCGCGAGGTCCAGAAGTTCATGGAAAAATATCCGCAAACCCGGGAATTCGTCAAACGCCTCACTGAGCTGCTGGCCTATCTTCTTCCTCACTACATGCGGGAAGGTAAGAGTTACTTGACGCTCGCGCTGGGCTGCACCGGGGGCCGGCACCGTTCCGTGGCGCTGGCTGAGCAGATGGCTGAAATTCTGACAAGAGAAGGGTATCGCACGCGGATCACCCACCGCGATATCGGCAAGGCCTCCACTTAAGGTTGGGTGGCTTTCGAGGCCGGGCGGACACTCTCGCTCACGGTGTAATATCCACACTCCAGAACACGGTTTTCACATATACTTTTCAGGCTGATTCGCATTGCCTTCTGAAATGACAACGGTATCCTCAAATATCCTGGCCGTCGATATTGGCGGCACGCATTTTCGGGTTGGCATCTTCAATCATGAAGGCCGCCTTCTGGAAGTTACGAAATCCGCAACCTCGCACCAGGGCGGGCGGGAGTGGATGCTTGCGCAACTTCACCAGCACGCCGCCAAACTTCTCGACGCCAGCCCGGAGACCGTGAAGGCTTGTGGCATCAGCTTTGGCGGCCCGGTTGACTATGCCAGCCAGCGAGTCACCTCCGTTCATACTCCAGGCTGGCGGAACTTTCCTCTTGCCTCATGGGTCAAAGACACTTTTTGCATTCCCGCCTTGCTGGATAATGACGCCAATGCGGGCGCGCTCGGTGAATTTCACTTCGGCGCGGGACGAGGCGTGAATTCTCTGATCTACATCACCTTGAGCACCGGAATCGGTAGCGGCTTGGTGATCCATGGCAAAGTGTTCCGCGGCAGAGACAGTATGGCGGGTGAAATCGGCCACTTGCCGCTTTCGGACCTGCCCATTCCTTGCACCTGCGGCGGCTCCGGCTGCCTGGAGGCGCTCTCTTCCGGACGGTCGATCGCCCGGTCGGCCCGCGAGTTGGCCGCAAGCGACCCCCAGGCGGCGCGGCGCTTGATGGAACTGAGCGGGGGAAATGCGGAAAACCTTACAGCGCGGTTGGTGTTTGATGCCGCGGCCCAAGGCGACCCTGCGGCAAACCGTTTGCTCCGGGATGCCATTTACTGGCTGGCGAGAGCCTTGACCATCGCCATCCGCCTGATCAATCCGGACAAGATCATCCTGGGCGGAGGAGTAGCTCAGGCCGGAGACCGCCTCCTCATTCCGCTTCGGGAATTGATGGCTCAATGGAAATCCGGGAACTTTCCCTACACCACGGAGATCTCGACGGCGGCCTTGAGCAACGATTCCCCGCTCTATGGCGCGGCGGCTCTCGGCCGTGAGTTTTTGGATTCCATGGGCCGATGAGCCTTGACGTCCCATCGGACGCCGCGACCGGTCACCAATCCGCTCGCAAACCTTAGTCCGAATCGTACCGTTGCTCCTTCCACGAATCCCCAAATCTATGGTAACCATTCTGCTCCCAGAATCAGGACGCCGGTGACAGCATCTCGATGTTTCCGTGAAGCGCGGCTCTTTGCGCAACTCCAGGTTCCCCTTCGCGCCGGGGACCTTTATCTTGACGCCACGCACGGTTTTCACAAATTCGGGCGGAAGACCGGCGGAATCGACCCTGCCGGGAAGCGGCAGAACAAAAGGCTTGACCTTGCGGAGATTCGCCATAGAATAACGCGCCGGGCCCATTTAAAAGAGATGGGGTTTGGAGTCAAGCGACATGGAACCCGTGTTGAAGGAAATTCTGGATCTGTACAATCCGGCAGCGCCGTTGGACGAGGCATGGACCATTCCGGCGCCGTGGTACACGGACGCGCGAATGGCGGAGCTTGAAAGGACGTCCGTCTTTGCCCGGACCTGGCAGGTGGCGGGGCGCTTGAGTCAGGTAACCGAGCCGGGCCGCTATCTGACGGGAGAGGTGGCGGGCGAGCCGATTGTGGTGGTGCGAGGTGAGGATGGAAAGCTCCGCGCTTTTCTGAACGTCTGCCGGCACCATGCCGCTGCCGTGGCCACCGAAGCCGAAGGCAAAGTAACGAATTTCCGCTGCCCCTATCACGGTTGGACGTATGGCTGCGATGGAAGCCTGAAGGGTATGCCGGAGTTTGAGGGCGTGCGCAATTTCGACCGTACCCAAAATGGCCTGGTTCCAGTCCGCGTGGACACCTGGGAAGACTTCGTCTTCATCAACCTAGATGATCGCGCCGCGCCGCTCACCGATTTTCTGGGCGGGCTGGTGAGCCGCGTCAAGCCGCTCAATTTCCGGGAGCTTAGTTTCTTTGAGCGTCGTTCCTATCCGCTAGCCTGCAATTGGAAGGTTTTCGTGGATAACTACCTGGACGGCGGCTATCACGTGCCCCATCTGCACAAAGGCCTGAACGCGGTGCTCGACTACACCCATTACACCATTGAGAATGTGGACCGCTGCTGCATTCAATCGAGTCCCATGAAGCCATCGGACCAGGCGGATGCTTCCACTGCCGCCACTCGCAAGGGTGACCGCGCCTGCTACTTCTGGCAGTATCCCAACTTCATGATCAATTGGTACGAAGGAGCCATGGACACCAACCTGGTGCTGCCGATTGATGTGGACCACTGCCAAGTGATCTTCGATTTTTATTTCAAACCGTCCGGACCGGAAGGCGATGCCTACAACCGCGAAAGCATCCGCGTGAGCGACCGCATTCAGTATGAAGATGTGGGCATTTGCCTCTCCGTGCAGCGTGGATTGAAGTCTCGCGCCTACACTGCGGGCCGCCTCTCCGCGCGTCGGGAGGCGGGCGAGCAACTGTTCCACCGGTTGTTGTTTGCGGATTTGCAAGCCGGGCTGAAAACGTAGCGAGGCTTCGTTTTAGACCACCGAAGCAGTGCCTCCTCACCCGTTCCGGTCCCACCTTTTGGAAAAGGAGGACGGGAAGTGAATGAGACAAGAAGGCTTGCAGCATTTAGTCCATTGGTCGGAACTCCGTCCGGTGGATTTGTCGATGGGACGTGAGGGGCGGCGGTTGAACTGCGTGTTCTGCTGGGCACGGGTGATGAAGAAGGCCAAGACTTGGGTGAAAACCTAGAGGCGCGTGAAATCTAAATAGCCCCGGTCGTGGAGTCGAAGGCGTAAACCGTCTCGGCGAGGTCCACCCCGAAAGGTTCGTCGCGATAAAGATGGCGGGCGGTTCGAATCAGGGCCTGAGCGAAATCGGCATAGATGCGCCAGTCACGGTGTTCGTTGGCATAGGCGAGTGTCGCCCGGGAAATGGCGCCGCGAAAGCCCCTGTGGTAGAGCTTGGAGGGTTGCGCACGCAGGCAGGTTTCGATGTCGCGCAAGCTGTCGCGGTAAGTCAGTTGGGCGAAGGCCAGGCAGAGAAACTGATCCAGGCTGGAGAAATTCTGCGTCTTGTAGTCGCCCTGGTATCGCGCCACACATTCGCGAAAATCTGCCAGCGCAGGAAATCCATGAGTGAGAAAAAATGGTCCGTCCGATATTCATTGGTCATTGCCCTTGCCCTTTTGTGTGACGGCAGAGTACCGGAGATTTCAAATCGATTTTGACCATTTTTCTCGCTAGGCTCATTTAAAAGAAAGAGTTACCGGAAATTCAAAAATCAACAGTTGGACAGTATTGACTCCAAATGAAACTTCGTTGTGAAAGTTCCCAAGCAGAGTACAATCCAACATCGGAGGCAAATCTAAACTCATGGACCCAGAAAGAGTCCAATTCCTTCAGCAAGCCTTAGAAGCCAACCCCGGTGACACTTTTGCGCGTTACGGGCTGGCGCTTGAGCTTTCCAGGTCTGGGCGCCCGGACCAGGCCCTTGAGCATTTTGAATATCTCCTGGCTCACCACCCTGAATATTCTGCCACCTACTACCAGGCGGGTATGTTTATGATCGAGAGGGGAAGACGTACCGACGCCCGGCGCATTTTGGAAAAAGGCATCGAGGTCGCCCACAATCAAGGCGCTTTCCACGCCGAGAAGGAATTGAGGGCGGCGTTGGAAGAAGTGGCTTCGGAAGACTGATGTTATCCTGCCCTTGATTTCACTCTCTGCGTGGCGTCCGGTGAGTCGCCATGCCAATGATCTGCCTTCCCCGCCCAGAAGGCGCCCGCAACACCCTTCCCATCTCCAGATACGGCCTGGAGGCGGCACTTCGAAAACCAGTTGTGAAGCGGCATGAATTCTCTGAAAGGTCTCAGCCAGTCCACCCTGCCCGCGCGGGAAAAGAAGTCGGTAGCTCTTAGCTCGTTCCTGGCTGCCCTCTTGCTCACGCTTTTCAAAGCGGTGGTTGGCTTGCTTTCCGGAAGCCTGGGAATACTTTCGGAGGCAGCGCATTCCAGCCTTGATTTGGTCGCTGCTCTGGTCACCCTTTTCTCCATCCGCCTTGCCGATAAGCCCGCCGACTCATCCCATCCCTTCGGCCACGGCAAATTCGAGCACGTTTCCGCCTTTGTGGAAACCGGCCTGCTGCTGGTGACCTGCGCCTGGATTGTGTTTGAGGCCATGCGCCGCCTGTTCTTCCATGCCGTCCAGGTAAAGCCCACATTCTGGGCTTTTGCCGTGATGATGATTTCCATGATGGTGGATGCTTCCCGGTCCCGGTCCCTTGCCCGCGTTGCCAAGAAGTACAGCAGCCAAGCGCTGGAAGCCGATGCCATTCATTTCTCGACGGATGTTTACGGTTCGGGAGTGGTCATCCTCGGCCTGCTGCTGATCCGGGCCGCGGACCACTGGCGTCTCCGCTGGCTGCTCGCGGCCGATCCGGTGGCGGCGTTGTGCGTGGCCGGCATCACTGTTTATCTCAGCGTGCGGTTGGGTAAGCGGTCCATTGACGCGCTGGTGGATGCGGCGCCCGAAGGAATTTCCGCAAGCATCGCCCGGCTCATCGCCAGCGTTCCCGGCGTCATGAATCCGGAGCGGATTCGCGTGCGCCAGAGTGGAAACCAGCTCTTCGTGGATGTCCGCCTGACGCTGCAGGGCAATATTTCCTTCGAACATGCGGAAGCTGTGTCCCATGACGTGGAGGAGCGAGTCCGTGAACAATATCCCGAGGCGGACGTGGTGATCCAATCCGCGCCGCAACAGCCTTCCTCGACGGATGTGGTGGAACGGGTGCGGTCCATCGCCCATCGCAACGAATTGCAGATTCATGACGTCACCCCCTTCGAAGTGCAAGGCAAGGTCAACCTCAGTCTGGATCTGGAGCTGGATCCTAACCTGACCCTGGAAGCCGCGCACCGCCGCGCCACCTTCCTGGAAGAGGAAATACAAAAAGAGATTCCGAGCGTTAAAGAGGTGAATGTCCACATTGAGCCGATGCGGAAGGGCGTGGAATCCGCCAACGAAGCCGATTGGATGCGCTGCCAGATTGAGGAACACATTCGCGAGTTGACGCTCGGCACTCCTGGCCTGGTCGATTGCCACGCCATTGAAGCTCACCAGGTTGGATCGACGGTTCACGTCAGCCTCCACTGCACCTTTGAGCCGGACCTTCCCATTTCCCGGGTGCATGACATCACCGAAGACTTGGAACTTAAGTTCCGCAAAGAATTACCCCAGATCATGAAGGTCAGCATCCACGCCGAGCCCAAGGGCAGCGCGTAGCGCCTTGTCCTGCTCGGCACAATGTTTTGCCAGATCGAGGTAGGGATCAGTGAGCTGATCGCGCAAGCGGGGGTGACTGCGGAAGCGGTCGGTGCTAACAAAGTAATCGTGACCGGGCGCGAGCCGACCCGCTCCAGGTTCGCAATCGGAATGACGTTGCGCTACAATCACGCCAGATTAGAAAGGACCACGAAGATGAAGCGGCAAAGACTTTTCCTGGTTTTTGTTTTGGCGGGGATCACGGCCTGGGCGCTGGCGGCGGGTTCCTGGATAAAACTTGGCGGGCGTCCTGCTCCTCAAGATTCCTCAACCAACTTCACACTGGAAGGCACCATCTCTGATCTGTCGTCCGGGAAATTCACCGTGGACACCGGGGGACAGATGATTTTTCATGTTACCTACGACAAGAACACCACGATCCACAAAAAGGATGGAAGCGCCGGCGCTTCGACGGACCTTGTTGCCGGCGCCAAAGTGAAAGTGGTGGGCGACCTGAACAATTCCGGTGTGGTCGAAGCGCACGAAATCGACCTTGAATGAGGACGGCGCCCGTTGTTTCCTTGGATGCGCCTCATGGCGGTTTCACCGGCCAGCAGGACCCGCCAAGCTTACCTGAGAGCCGGATGATGATCCAGCGGGCGGGGTGGGCGCCGCAGCTTCCAGCGGGAACTGGCGGGAGCGCCAGCCCTCAAAGCCTCCGGCCAACGGACGAACGCGCGTGACCCCATGCGATTTCAGGAGTAGCGCCACACGGGCGCTGGTGGCTTCGTTGGGTCAAGTGCAGTAGAGGATGACGTCGCGGTCGCGGGGGATTTCACCCGCGCGTTCCTGCAATTCGTCCGGAAGCAAGCGAAGCGCCCCGGGCAACTTCGCGGGGTTCGCCTCAAATTCGACTTTGTTCCGCAAGTCCACGATGACCAAGGGCTCGCCCTGCCGGATCTTTTCCATCAACTCATCGGGAGAAAGCCGCGCGATGCGCAGTGAGCGGATGAACCGCTGGCGCTGCACATACTTGTAAAGGATGTAGGACGCAAGCGCCAGGACGAGGAGGATTCCAAGGGCAAATCCCAGGCGCAGCGCGATGGCGGCCACGCGTTCAATCTGCCTGCTGAAGATGAACCCCAGCGTGATATATCCTCCCGACCACAAGACCGCCCCCATTCCAGTCCAAGCCAGGAAGACTGCGGGCCTCATGCCGAACAAGCCTGCCATTGGCGTCGTGGCGACACTCAAGCCGGGAACGAACTTGACAAAAGCCAGTGAGCGGGCGCCGCGCCGGGCAAAGCTTTCCTCCGAGCGGCGGACGCAGGAGTCGGGCTCAAGAGAAATTTTGCACAGCAGATTGAGAATGGCGTGGCCTTGGGTGCGGCCCAACTGGTACCAGACAATGTCCGCTGCCAGCGACGCGACCACGGCCTCCCCGATTCCCAGGGCCAGTGGAAATTGGCCGCGCCCAGCCAGCGCTCCCACGCCAATGAGGAAGGGAACGGCGGGAAGTGGAAACCCAAGTTGATCCACAAAAACGCAGATCACCAGCACCGCCGAGCCGTGCCGCAACAGAAACTGGAGCGTGGGTTCCATTCTTAAGTTCCTGGTTATGGCTTGCATGCGGCTTCCGTTAGGTCATGCCGCAGCGCCGTTCTGAAACCTCATGTAAGCACGGACAGGCCCCGCGTCAGTGCCCTTGGTTCCATGAAAACGGTTCCATCGAAGATCAAGCAGAAAGGCAGATTCGCTCCCGCCGGGCTGCGGGAACGGCCGATGAGCCATAGTTAAGATGAATCGGGAGCAAGAAAGGGTTCGCCCGCGGGATCGATCCAAATGCCACAGATCTTAAGGCTTATTGAACACGCACCGGATTGACGGGCGGCGGCGCTGGCGTTGCCATCAGGCCAAGGCCCTGCAGCAGGAACACCGTTCTTTGCGCTGATCCGCGCCAGATCAGTTGGCATCCCTCGCCCTGGCAGTTCTGGACATACACGTCGCCGCCCGAATACTCCAGGCTGCAATTCTTGAATGTACAGTTGATAAAAATACCTTCATCCAGCACCAAGTGCTGGTTTTCGAAGGTCTTGTTCTCATAGCGGTTCATCGGAGAGGACATGGGCTTCCTTGCCGGGCCGGATTGCCAGGTTCGACGAGCGGCCTCATTCAAATTCCGAGCAGGACATGAAAAATCCGCAGCGGGGGCAAATCATTTTACAACGATGCGCTTGAAGCCGCGCTGAACAAACCGGGCAATAGTTCACAGGAAATTCAACCCGGGCCGCCGGGTTTTCCGTCCCGGCGGATTCAATGACGCCTGGTATGTTCCGTTCTTCTGCGTTCACAAAGTTTGAGTCTTGCGAACTCTCCGCAACGGCCTCGATGCCAATGGACCTTTTCATGGACCGGATCAACCGTAATGTTTCTCGATGAATTCACCAATGGCCTGGTAAGCGCGGGTGAGTGTGTCCTCGTCTGGAAGGAACACGATCCGGAAGTGCGCGATCCCTTCAGGTTTCCCGAACCCGCTGCCATGCACCACCAGCACCTGCTTTTCTTGAAGAAGACGGCGGACGAATCGCTCATCGTCTTCGGTCACTTCGATGCGGGGAAAGGCATAAAAGGCGCCTTGGGGCGGAACGCAGGAAATTCCGGGGTTCGAGTTGCACCAATTGACGGTCAAGTCCCGGCGGGCGCGGAGTTTTGCCACAACCTCATTCAGGTGTTCCTGCGAGCCTTCCAGGGCTGTCCGGATGGCGTATTGCTCGGGGCGGTTGGCGCTCAACCGGGCTCGAAGGAGCTTGTGGACTCCTTCGAGATAGGGCTTCAGGGCCTGCTCCGGCCCACTGGCTACGCCCCACCCCACCCGCCAGCCCGGAACCAGGTAAGCCTTCGACAATCCGTTGAAAGTGATGACGGGAACATCCGGAGCGAGCGCCGCGATGGAAAAATGTGGCTCGCCGTCCAGCACCAGCTTGTCATAAATCTCATCAGCAAGGACCAACAGGCCGTGGCGGCGGGCAATGTCCGCAATCGCCTCCAGGGTTCGCTTCGAATAGACCGTCCCGGTGGGGTTGTTTGGATTAATCACCACGATGGCGCGAGTCTGGCCCGTGATTTTGCGCGCCATATCCTCCAGGTCCGGCTCCCAGCCGTCGGCCTCGTTCAAACAATAAGCGTTGGGCCGCGCTTCGAGCTTTGCCAGCACTGCTGAATAGAGAGGATATTCGGGACACGGGGTGAGCACGTCTTCGCCGGGATTCACCAGCGCCGTCAGGGCGAGATCCACCGCCTCACTCACTCCCTGGGTCACGAAAACGGATTGGATATTGCGCATCCCCTTGCGCTCCGCTTCGGAGCGGATGGCCTCCAGGGCATCCGGCATCCCCAGCGAAGGCGCGTAACCATCGTGTCCATCCCACATGGCCTTGGTCACCGCCTCGATCAAATGCGCGGGGGTGCGAAAGTCAAATTGCAAAGGGTCGCCGATGTTGAGCGGAAGAATTGTTTTTCCTTCGCGGGCCAGTTGCTCGGCCACCACGGCAATATCCCGGATGGCGTAGTGCACATGCTCCAGGCGCTGAGCGGCAAGAATTTCCGGAATGCCCGTCTTGGGCTTGGCGACACTCACATCTGATTTTTAGCAGAATTGCGAAGCGGGGTCAATTGGCCTCAGCAGAGGCTGTAGCGGCGCTCTGTGAGCGCCGACTTGGATCCTCAACGGTTTCCGGCGCTCAGAGAGCGCCGCTACAGCAAATTGCGCAACCACCCGGCAGAGGGCAGCCGGTAGCGCCGAGTTGTTTTTAACCTTGCGGTCCCTCGCAGACAAGAACCGCAATGTTCGTAAAGCATGAACTCCCCTTCGCTGCTCAGAACAGAGTCAATGAGCAGCCATCCGTTCCCCGCTGCCGCTCGGTTTTTTCATTAGGAAAATCAATGGCAACATGCAGAAGAACATAATGGCGAGCAGCCGGAAGGCATCATTGTAGGACATCATCCTCGCCTGCTGTTCAACCATTCCCCACACGGCGGCGTAGGCCCAGTGCGTGGCCGTGGAGAGGTTGGCGCCGCCGGCCATGAACGCCGCCCGCAATCCGTTCAGCAAGGTTTGGGATTGGCGGTTGTAGGCGTTCACATGCGACCCCAACACGTTGATGTGCATTTGTTCACGCCGCACCTGAATCGTTTCCACTGCGGCGATTCCAATGCTCCCACCCAGATTCCGCACCAGATTAAAGAGACTGGTGGCGTTGCCCATCGTTTCCTTGGGGATGGGGTCCATGGTGATGGTGGTCAAAGGGACGAAGAGAAATCCCAGGGACA
The DNA here is from genome assembly GCA_937900045.1 of uncultured Acidobacteriota bacterium. GTDB lineage: Bacteria > Acidobacteriota > Terriglobia > UBA7540 > UBA7540 > CALCEB01. The sequence continues at coordinate 26,758 of CALCEB010000085.1, read as the reverse complement.
GTCCCATCAGCAGTTGCGGCCAGAAGAAATCCCAATAACCGGCGTGCAGGTTCAACCAGGAAAGTTGAAACAGGGTGAACGCCGCCACGCTCATCCCCAGGGCCAGCAACTTGCGGGAATCAAACCGCACCATGATAATGCCCACGACCGGCATAGCGATGAACGACCCAAGCCCCCGGGGTACCATGGCGATGCCGGCCTGAAGCGCGGGATATCCCAAAAGCGTCTGCAGAACGAGCGGGATCAGCACGGTGCTTCCATAGAGTCCGGCTCCCAGAATGGCCATCATGAAGACGCCGGTGGAATAGGTTCGAATTTTGAAAATCCTTAAGTTCACCACCGGGTCGCTGGCGTGGAGCTCATAAATCACGAAGGCCGTCAGCGAGCCGATCGCTACGACCATCAATACTGTAATCCAATGCGTCCCGAACCAGTCTTTCTCCTGGCCCTTGTCGAGCATCACCTGTAAAGAGCCGATGCCCACCGCCAACATGCCGATGCCCCAGTAGTCCACCCGCTCTGAGGTTCGGCGAATGTAAGGCGGGTCAAACACAAAAAGCTGGGTCATGATGAGGGAAGCGACGCCCACGGGAATATTGATGTAGAAGACCCAGCGCCAACTGTAACTATCCGTCAGCCAACCGCCCAGGACCGGCCCCAGCATGGGCGCCACCACAATCCCCAGACCCCAGAAACCCATGGCCTTGCCTCGGTCCTGGGGAGCGAAAGACTCCAGCAATACCGCTTGCGAAATGGGTTGCAGTCCTCCGCCGCATGCGCCCTGGATGATCCTGAAAATGATCAAGGAGGAAAGGTTGGGCGCCAAGCCGCAAAGGAAGGACGCGGTGGTAAAACCTGCCACGGACATCATCAACAGACGCTTCCGTCCGAAATAGTTCCCCAGCCAGCCGGTGAGCGGCAGGATGATGGCATTTGACACCAGGTAAGAGGTCAAGGTCCAGGTGGCTTCGTCCACCGTGGCGGAAAGGCTTCCGGCAATGTGAGGCAAGGACACATTCACCACGGTCGTGTCCAGCACCTCCATAAAGGTGCTCAACATCACCGCGACGGCGATGATCCAGGGATTCACATGTGGAACGGCAAGAGCTTTGTCTTGGTCCATGACCTTCTCTGATTGTACTTGATCTGCGCGCTCGACGGCGCCCGCATCGTCAAGGAGCGCGGTAAAACAGGACTTCCCACGTGGCCTTCGTTGCTGGGCGTCCTGAACTGTTGATCATCTTGCTGCCGGGAGCGGCAAGAATTCTAATTTCCTGTTCGCAGTGACATCGGGAACACTGGAGGCGCGGGACGGAATCGAACCGTCGCATAAAGGTTTTGCAGACCTCTCCCTTACCACTTGGGTACCGCGCCGGGTTATAAAACCGGTGGAGACCAGATTATTGGAGCGGGAAACGGGATTCGAACCCGCGACTTCGACCTTGGCAAGGTCGCACTCTACCACTGAGTTATTCCCGCTCATGCCCGCAAGGGACGCAACATTCCCTTGCCTCCGAATTATAGAAACCGCCTTTCGCAGTTGTCAAGCTCAAGTGGTGTTCCCCCAGGGTCACGTCAAAGTATCAGAAGTGTAGCAACACAAATGGCACGACTTTGATGGCGCCCACCGCTTGGGTAATCCCGCATTGAGTTCACCCATCCCGCAGCATATAATTGAACGCATGACCAAGGTAAGAACTCTCGGAGAGCTGAAGAAGAGCAATTATCGCTCGACTAGCGTTAAAGATGAGATGCGCGCCAACCTGATCGCCAAGCTCGAATCCGGCGAGCCGGTTTTCCCCGGCATCATCGGCTTTGAGGACACGGTGATTCCGCAGATTGAAAACGCCATCCTTTCCCGGCATAACTTTATTCTGCTCGGCCTGCGCGGCCAGGCGAAGAGCCGCATCCTGCGGGCGCTGGTGGGCTTGCTGGACAAGGAAATTCCGATGGTGGCCGGATGCGAGATTCATGACGATCCGCTGAAGCCCATTTGCAAAGCGTGCCACGAGATGATCAAGGAGTGTGGTGACGCGACCGGGATCGAATACCTGCCGCGCGAGATGCGCTACGTGGAAAAACTGGCCACGCCCGATGTGACCATTGCGGATATGATAGGCGATCTCGATCCCATCAAAGCGGCGCGCGGCGGCCATGCGCTTTCGAGCGAACTCACCATCCACTACGGCCTGTTGCCCCGCGCCAATCGCGCCATTTTCGCGGTGAATGAGCTGCCTGATCTGGCCGGCAAAATCCAGGTGGGCCTGTTCAACATTATGCAGGAAGGCGACGTGCAGATCAAAGGCTATCCGGTGCGTCTGCCGCTGGATGTGGCGCTGGTGTTCACCGCCAATCCCGAGGATTACACGGCGCGCGGCAAGATTATCACGCCGCTCAAGGACCGCATCGGCTCGGAAATCCGCACCCATTACCCGCAGACCATTGAGCACGGGATGGAGATCACGGCGCAGGAATCCTGGACCCAGCGCAATGGCAGCCGCCGCCTGGTGATTCCCCAATTCGTTCGCGAAGTGATTGAAAGCATCGCCTTCGAAGCGCGGCAGGAGAAAAAAATCGACAAGCGCAGCGGGGTGAGCCAGCGCCTGCCCATCACCACGCTTGAAAACGTCATTTCCAACGCGGAGCGCCGCACGCTCGTGAACCGCGAATCCACGGTGGCGCCCCGGCTTTCGGACATTTATGCCTCACTGCCTTCGGTGACCGGCAAGATTGAGCTGGAGTACGAGGGCGAGATGCGTGGGGCGGACGTGGTGGCGCGCGAGGTGATCCGCACGGCCACGGCGCGGGTCTTCCGCAAGTATTTTGACAGCGTCCCGCTGCACGCCATCGTCAAGTGGTTCGAACTCGGCGGCAGTCTGAAGCTGCCGGAAACCGCTCCGGTGGATGAAATCTTCTCCCAGTTCAAAAAGATTCAAGGTCTGCTCGATGTGCTGGAGCCTCTTGGGATGAAGACCAAGGACGACCGCGCCGTGCAGGTGGCCGGGGCCGAATTTGTTCTTGAGGGGCTTTATGCCCAGAAGAAGATCAGCCGCAACGAAGAATTGGGATATTACGCGGAGGCGCGCCGGCCCGAACCGCCCCCCGAAGAACCGGGACCGACGGGACCCACGCGCCGCCGGTCGTATAACTGACGCGAAGAGGTCAGCATTCAGCGATTAGCGCTCAGCATGAACAAGAGAACACGCAAGCTGATAGCTGAGCGCTGATGCCTTTGTAAGTCTGGTTTCTTATGAAATACATTAACTACACCAAGTACATTGGCGACCCCTTTGAAGACCTCACAGCCGAAGACCTGATGCAGCTTCTTCAGGATTTTCTTCTCGACAGCGGGTTTTTCAACCAGTTCAACGACTTTTACGAAATGGATCCCGAGCGGACCATGGAGGAACTCGAGCGGGCGCTGCTGGAGGCGATGCAGGAACGCGGCATGATTCCTCCGGAGTTGATGCAGCAGATGATGGAGCATCCGGAAGATTACCGTAATTCCAAGCTCTCAGAGCTGATGCAAAAGCTAATGGAACGGATGGCGGAAGAAGGCTACATCACCATCGATCAGCCTCCGCCAAACCAAGGGGAGATGACCGAGCCGCGGACCGGCCCGGGCGCCGGTCCCGAAGGGCAGGCGCGCTTTGAAGTGACGGACAAGGCGCTCGACTTCCTGGGGTTCAAAACGCTGAAAGACCTGCTGGGATCGCTCGGTAAATCCAGCTTCGGCCGTCACGATACGCGTGAGCTCGCCACGGGGGTTGAGTCTCACGGGTCAACGCGCCGTTATGAATTCGGCGACACGCTGAACTTGGATGTGAATGCCACGCTGCTTTCCGCCATTCAGCGCGGCGGGCTGAAAATGCCGCTCGATCTGGACTACGAGGACCTCTACGTCCGGCAGTGCGAGTACCAAAGCTCCTGCGCCACCGTCCTGATGCTCGATTGCAGCCACAGCATGATCCTTTACGGCGAGGACCGCTTCACTCCCGCGAAGAAGGTGGCGCTTGCCCTCACCCACTTGATCCGCACGCAATATCCCGGCGACTCGCTGCACATGGTGCTGTTCCACGACTCGGCAGAGGAGATTCCCCTGGCCGGGCTGGCCCGCGTGCGCGTGGGACCTTATTACACCAACACCCGCGAGGGCTTGCGGCTGGCCCAGCGCATTCTCTCCCGCCAACGCAAGGACATGCGCCAAATCGTCATGATTACGGATGGCAAGCCTTCGGCCCTCACGCTGGAGGACGGACGGATTTACAAGAATGCCTTCGGCCTCGATCCGTTGGTGGTCTCCGAAACGCTGCACGAAGTAGCGCGCTGCCGCCGCAACGGCATCCTGATCAACACTTTCATGCTGGCCTCGGATTACGGTCTGGTGAATTTTGTGCAGAAGGTGACGGAAATCTGCCGCGGCAAGGCATATTTCACGACGCCATATACTCTGGGCCAGTACCTGTTGATGGATTACATGCAGAAAAAGGTCAAGCGGGTGCATTGACAAGAAACATTGAGTCGCAAGACTATCGGAGCGCCGTCAACGTTACTTCCTCGATGGATAGCGCTCTGATGTTTGCTTTCTCGCAGACTCCGCAGAGGGCATTTTCAACTGTCAAAATGCAGGGCGAGTGCTCTGCATTTCGCCGTGCGATTTCAATCAGGCTCACATCGACTGGGCCAAATCTTGCAACCTGGTTGACGTCCATGTCGGTAAGTTTGACCACTTCCTCGGCGATGTTCATATTGTTGAACTCGTCATAGACGCGGTTCCAGAGCTTGAGGTGGCCAGGGGAATCTGTTTTTCTGATCCAATAATGGAGCTCGGCAACGACCGATGGGCTGGTCGTCTTGTGTCTGAAGCCGGCCATGAATTGGACGCACTTCTGATATGAGTGCTGGTTTTTGATGAACCTCAGATCCCTCTTCAGCTTGATGAAGCGGAGTACCTGTACCGCATGGAAGAGAACAAGTTCGCGCATGACACCTGTATCAAGGATCAGCAATCGACCTTGCCAGTCCTTTTCAGGCGATGGGCTCATTCGGGCTTTGGCTCTTGGTCAAATGGATAGGAGCAAAGGGAATGTCGAATGTTCTGCACAGGTGGGAGCGATGGTCCAGAAGCTTCTTCAGCAATTCATCAGAGCAAGCCTTGAGGTCAGCGGTCGTCTTATCGATGGCCCGAAACCATGTCTGCTCCCTAGTCGGATGAAGCGGATCGCCGTCGGAAACCATGGCGTGAAGGCTATCCTTGTGACCCTGCCAGAATTTGTGCATTGCGTAGTGAGCCGGAAGAGCGTCAGCCCTGTTGACAAGGTTTTCAGCAATAGCCTTTGGCAACTCCTGCTGCATAGAAATCAAGCTTGGGTGTTCTACCGTGGCCGCAGCTTCGTATTCTTCGAGTGATCTCTTGATCAGGTCTCGAAATTTGGGTTCGTTCATGATTGTGTCAAAGAATCGCCCTGCGACATTTTCCACGTGCACAACAGCTTGGTCGTGGCTTGAAAAACGCTCTTCAAAGCCGACGTTCAAACTGTCTGTGAGAAAATCCTCATAATTGGGATGGTGCTCGAAGTCAATATACTCGGAAATAGGCTGTAGATATTCACACTTTCTGGAATATGACCGCCAAGTGAGATTACCCTTTTCGAGCAGAAAAACTTCCCGGCGCAGGCTCTCGATTAACGGGTTAAGAACCGTGTAAATCCACGCCTCGATGCGTTTCGAGTGGGGCGGCGGTAACGTTGTAAGGTTTGAGGCCATAACTCCCATAGTGTACCTCATCTTAGTCTTACTGGGGAGAGGCAAAGCCGTACCACGCCAGACGCAGGGCTTGCTACAATGGATTCATTAGAGGTTATCCCGACTCCGTGCGAGAACCGATGGCCATTCAAATCAGCAACCTCGAAAGGCTCGACCCCTACCGCTGGCTCATCCAGCGCGGCACGCGGCCCGGCATGTTGACGGATGCGCTCATCTACACGGACGAGGCGATGCTCAAGGACCTGCTGAAAGACCTCTCGCTTGAGCAAGCCGTAAACGTGGCCATGCTGCCCGGAATCGTCGGAAGATCGCTCGCCATGCCCGACATTCACCAGGGTTACGGCTTCCCCATCGGTGGTGTTGCTGCCACCGATCCAGCGGAAGGCGGCGTGATTTCGCCGGGCGGCGTAGGCTTCGACATCAATTGCGGCGTGCGGCTGCTGGCCAGCGATCTTGGTCTTGAGGAAGTCCGCCCGAAGGTTCGTGACCTCGTCAATCAACTTTTCCGTGATGTTCCATGCGGCGCCGGACGTAAAGGTGAAATCCAAGTTCCACATCAGGAATTGGACATGGTCCTCGAATCCGGCGCCGCATGGATGGTGCAGCACGGTTATGGGCAGCCGGAGGATTTGGCTCATTGCGAGGAGACCGGGACGATGGATGGCGCGAATCCTGCCTCCGTCAGTGACCGTGCCAAGACCCGCGGCGCGCCGCAGCTCGCCACCCTCGGCTCCGGCAACCACTTCCTGGAAGTTCAGTACGTGGAGCAGGTGTTTGAGCCGGAAGTTGCGCGGGCCTTCGGCCTCCGGACAAATCAAGTGGTTGTGCTCATCCACTCTGGCTCACGCGGACTGGGGCACCAGGTCTGCACTGACTATCTGCGGGAGATGGAAGAGGACGGCCAAGGGAGATTCGATCTGCCGGACCGCCAGTTGGCCTGTGTGCTGGTTCATTCCCGCACCGGCCAATCTTATCTTGGCGCCATGCGCGCCGCTGCCAATTTTGCCTGGGCGAACCGGCAAGGGATCACCCACCAGGTGCGCGGAGCGTTCCAACGCATCTTCGGTCATGCAACGGACCTTCACGTGGTTTACGATGTCTGCCACAACATTGCCAAGATGGAGCGGCACCCTGTGAATGGGGAAGAACGCGCAGTGATGGTGCATCGCAAAGGAGCGACGCGGGCTTTTCCTGCCGCGAGACCGGAGGTGCCGGAGGATTACCGCGCTTGGGGACAGCCGGTGTTGATTCCGGGATCGATGGGAACGGCATCCTATGTTTTGGTTGGCGCGCCGGGCTCGATGCGGGAAACCTTTGGAACCACTTGCCATGGCGCGGGACGGTTGATGAGCCGCAACGCCGCCAAGCGGTCAGCTTTTGCGCAGAACGCCCGCGAGCGGCTGGAGGAGCAAGGCATTGTGGTGCGGTCTGAGACGCGGGACGGCATTGTTGAGGAAATCCCGGAAGCTTACAAGGACGTGGAGGCAGTCATCCGCGTCGTCCACGAAGCCGGGCTTTCAAAGCGGGTGGCGCGGCTGAAGCCTTTGGGCGTGATCAAAGGGTGAAAAGAGTCTAATGCCCCGGAAAATTATTTCCGGTTTGACCGGCCCCAAACCCGAAGATTTGCTGGATCTGTGATTGGCTACGAATTGCGCACACCCGCGCTTTCCTTCTTTTCCCGGAACTGGGCAATCAGGCGGCGAACGCTGTTAGCAAGCTGCGCCACTTCGCCCTCGCCCTCCACGTCAAACTCAATTTCATAATTGCCGGCCTCGGCGTGGTCCACGGCGGCTTTCAAGTCCACGAGCGGCTTCACCACTTGGCGGGGCAGGATGAAGCTCACCAGCACGCTCAGAATCAGGGTGAGGATGGAGACGACGACGAGCACGATTTCAGCGCGGTTCACCAGTTGCCGGGCCTGCCGGTGGTCACGCCGCACCCGGTCCCAGCTTTCCCGCTCAAGCTGCGAGGAGAGTTCCAGAATTCGGTTGCTGGACGACTGTAACCCCAGAGTCGCTTTGCGCAGAGCGGGATCTCCAGCAGCAAGAGTGGTGGCCATCTGTCCGTCGAAAGAACCAACCTGATTTCGCAGCTCTTCGAGCAGATAGGCGCGGCTCTCGCGCTTAGCCCGGAGCAGAATCCGGTTCAGATTCGTCTCGTAAGCGCGGAGAACCTCCTGCAAGTGCTCGCGAGTGCTGTGACCCGGTTGGTTCAAGCGGGAAACGGCCTCATCCAGCCTTTGGCGGTAAATCTGAAGCTGGGATTGAATCTGAGCGATGGTGCCATTTTCGTCCGGCTGGAGCCGGAGGCATTCACTCAAAGTCTTGTTCACATGGTCCAACACCTGATGGCTAGAAGTGAGGTCCTCCGGGTCGTGGAGCAGGAAGAAATTCAGCTCCATGCGGCGGGCGTTCAACATCTGGATGGAAACGCTCTCCGCCAGAGTCGCTACCTGGGCGTCAACGTTCACAATGCGGTCCACGATCCGGCTCATGGCGTAAAGGTAATAGACGGCAAGGAAAATGACGGGGACAAGAATGAGCCGGACAACGGCCAGGCTGTAAGCCACCCTTCGCCGCAGGGAGGTACTGCGAGCAAAGACCCGGAATGGTTTGGAAGCAACGCGCCTGGCCCTTCTGCGAATGCTGCCGGGAAAGGTAGGATCGTCTCGGACCATAGGATTCGCTCAGTTCATGCTCAGGGGCACAACTTAGCCGGGAGATAACTCAATCCTTGATTTCCGAGTCAACTGCCACGGCCATTACCCCTGGCATCAGCACAACGGCCAACCCCAATTCTTAGGCTGGCCGGATGTCAATGCGCGAGGCGCACGCTCGAACCTGAGTCCTCGCACGAAACTTTAACCTGGATGCTAGCGTATTATAGGTTGAAAGACAATTCAAGGAAGGTGGTTTACCATGTTTTGCCATCAATGCGGCAAGGAGCAGTCCGGCCCGGCTAACTATTGCTGCTTTTGCGGGGCGGCAGCCTGCACAGCAGGCCGGAGCGTGAAGAAGCTCAGTCTGTCCGCCACGGATAAGAAGATCGCCGGGGTTTGCGGCGGCTTCGCGGAATACCTGGAGCTGGACCCCACCGTGATGCGCCTGATCTGGATAATGCTGGCGCTTCTCGGCGGCTGGGGACTGATCGGCTATGCGGTGGCCTGGCTCATCATGCCCAACCCAGTGGCAGAAGCCGCCAAAGAGTCCGGCGGAGTCCGTGCCGAGCCGGTGTTGAACGCCTGATTCCAGGTCCGGCATTCGATTCGCGGCCGGCATTGCCTTTCCTACTCGTGCCGGCGCAGGCGCCCGTTCCCGCCTGCCTTCTGTCGAGCTCTGATCGCAAGATGGAGCGCCGGGATCATTTCCTCCAGGACGCGTTTGATCTCGTGGGGCTGTTCCTCCTCACTCCGGGGAGTCAGGAGAAGCTGCTTAAACTCGTCCTCCAGCGGCAGAAGGGTGCCGATCCGGAAGGAAAGCTGGCGGCAATTCTTTGCGGGCATTTCGGGCATTTGGCGGGAGCTCGAGATTCGCTTTAAAACCTCATGCAGTAAGTTCAGTGCCCCCAACTGCCCGGCGGCTGCGCAGGCGGCTCCGCGGGGCCGGTCAAAACATCAGGCTGCACTCGGTGGAGTTGATCTTGTCCAGGATTCTCAGGCCCAAACCTTCCGACTTTTCTTTTAAGCTCTTGCGTGATGTGGATGGAATCACCGCCAGGATTTCTGCCACGTCCCATTCCCGGTGCGATCCAGCCATTTGGAAACCCAACATGTTGGCCATTTGGCATCCTGCGTGGACTAGCTGGCTGATTCCAAAGCGCGCCGGGTCAGGAGGAATGTGGTGCATCTGGGCGGCCTCGCAGATTTCCGCCGGAAACTTCCACTCGCGTAGCAGTTTCCCTCCGGCAAAGCAGTGGTCCACTTCAAAAGTGTCACGCTCCGCCTGCATCAGGTCTTTCTGTTGTTCACGCGCCAGCTTTACCATGGCGCTGTATTCCTCGGGATAGGCCGCGAGCAGTGCCAGGCGGCCAATGTCGTGCATCAGTCCGGCCGTGTAGCCTTCATCCTTATCGCGTGAGCAAGCCGCCGCCAACTCCTCGCAGGAGAAAGCGCAAGCCAGGCTGTGCCGCCAGCACTCCTTGAACACCTCTGACCCTGCCGCCGGCAAAGCAAAGTTCCTCAGGGCAATGGTCATGGCCAGGGTCTTCACCCGGCTCACGCCCAGTACCGAAATGGCACGAAGCACGCTTCGGATCTCAAGTCTTAATCCGATCAAGGGTGAGTTGGCGAGACGCATTAAATCAGCCGTCAGTCCAGTGTCCCTGCCGATGAGGTCGGCCACCTTGCGAAAAGATGCATCCTCCTGGGAAACCATGGTTACCAGGCGCGACGCAACTGCCGGAAACACTGGCAGGCGTTGCAATGCCCAGGGCTTGGGTGATCCATTTCCCGCCGCGGGCGATGCAAACTGCTGGATTTTTTCCATCATTACGCCCTTTATCCATTCAGAAGATCAAACTTTGTGCCGTTAGGTGAACTCTCCGTCGATGCCCTCCCGGGCGAGCAGTCGCTGCAAAGCTACCGCCATAACCTCGAAAGTGCGATTTAGACCATCGGCAGTAGCCTGCTAAACAAACGGTCGTAAGTCGCCGGCGCTCGGTTCTGTCGCCCCGGTCTGTGACCGGCGGATTTCGCCACTCCCGCTCAGGGCAAGCCCCGAGCGGCGCTACAGCAAATGCCCGTCGCCGACTTATGCCGTCATGTATAAATCCCCAGAATGGACTATTATCGGCGTTACCCGATTTTCCTTTAGTCTCCTTACCGCTTCAATCAATGAAACGTATAGTGCGGTCTCGTCATTGCTTGTTCATCAGACTCACCAATGTTCGAGTTACTACTCCTGCCACTTCGGGCCCGGCTGAGTTCACCTCGCCATACCAGCGTGATTCATTGGCTCGCAGCCAAGGCGGCTGGTTGTCCCATTCCGCCTTGGGTATAATATATCCCAATTCGTCATTGGCTAGCCCTAAAACAAACTGGTAGGAGCTTCTCATGTGGGCTCGGACCACAGGCTCAAATAGAGCTTCCGGAAAATCCGCTCCGGCATACCGCGTGATACCTCCGTTCACCAGTTCCGGGTAGATTTCGCCTGGAACCGTTGCAATTTCGGCAACCAGGTTTCCGTGGTTCAAAAACTGGATGTAGTCTACCTCGCTTCGGGTATCCTTGCCAGTGGCGTAGCGAAGCTTTCCCATGCTTGGAATGTACTTGACAACAAACGAATTGTCGGCCTTTCCGGAAGTATATAGACCCTTTTTCCCTTTGAAGACACCTTGGGCTTCGGCGATGCGAAAAGTGTCATTCTCAACCGGCGCGAAAATCACCGTCTTGCGGATGACAATGGTATCAACCGGCGCCGCGCTGCCGAGGTTGACAGTGCGCTCCGTAAGCAGTCCCAGCATATTGCCCACCAACTCCGCCTTGTCCCAGGTTCCATCCTTCGCCACTTCTCCGTTCCCGGGATCTTGAATTGCTACAGAACTGCCCAATGTGGAGAGCAGCCCGCCGATCGATCCGTTAAAGAAAACAGCGATACCGCCGAGTCGCAATTCAACGTGTTGGCAAAGCCAATGCGGATAGTCTGCCGTAATTAAGGTGTTTTTGCCGCCGAGCGTTTCCGGGTGATCGCTCCAGTTGATGAACGTAGCAATGGGCTCCCCGGAGCTCTCCGCGACCAAGCGCATCACCAGAAAATGCGGGTCCTTGACGTAGGGCGGACGCGAGTCATTCTGGAGAAGCGCCAGCAGCGGGTTATTGTCCTCGCCCAGCGTGAGCCGGGCGTTCTGCATGGAATGGACCGCCGCCAGCGCCGCTCCCGCGATCTTGTGGTCCAGCTCATCCATGTATTTCTCATCTATGCCGGATTGGAGGACTGACGGTCCCCACAGTCCCAGCGTGTCCGGACCCTCATGGTCGTGCGAAGAGCCTACGATTAACTGAGTAACTTGCGGCGCGGCGGCCTGAACTTCTTGACGGATCTTCAGGACGTCGTCATAGAAGAGGCCAATCAAATCCGCCTCGCAAATAGCAAGAGTCGTGTCTCGGACTCCCAGCGCCAGGCAGCGAACGTAGAGGTCATCATGAACGCCGGTGGCCACACGATCATGGTCAAAACCCGCCATATAAACCTTCGCGGCGTGAACGTCCGGCGTGATGACAACCTTCGAAGCGCCGGCTTTCAAACCTTGTGCCCGAAGGATAGTGGAAAATGCAAGCAGGGTTAGCAACCACAGCGGCAGGCGCCGGGGTTTTATGATTCTTGATTTCTCTTCGCGGTTCATCTCGGCTAAAGACTCTCCTTTTTGAAATTCATGCCGCCGCGTGGGTAGTGGTGCAGTTTGCTGTAGCGGCGCTCTATGAGCGCCGGAAACTGTTGAGAAATAAAGTTCGGCGGTCACAGACCGCCGCTACAGCAACCAAACTGCACCACTACCGCCGCGTGGCTGGCGTGCATTTTGAAGAAGGAAGCGATATGAAATTAGTGGTTGACTCCAATCGCAATCACTTCCACCTATATTGCCCTTCACATTATACCCACGATAAATTTTTTAATTCCACGCTTGACAAACTGCGGACCTGCGCGGTATATTAGCAGTCTAGGAGGTAGAGTGCTAAGTCGCATCCTCCGAGGTAGGGTACTTGGGCTACCATTTCAAATTAAAGCTGTGATTGTGTCGTCACCTAATCGTTCGATCGGGAAAGGCAGAGTTTTCGGTTCGAGATCGAGACGAGGGAACGGCTGAATGTATAAACTTAAGTTAGGAAAGGAGATAGCTATATGAACGTTAGACCGCTTCATGACCGGATCCTTATCAAAAGGGTCGAAGAACAGGAGAGTATTCGGGGTGGTATTATCATTCCAGATACTGCAAAGGAAAAACCCCAGGAGGGCCAAGTTGTAGCCGTTGGAAACGGGAAAAAGACGGAGGAAGGTAAGACCATTCCGTTGGATGTGAAGGCGGGTGACCGGATTCTGTTTGGGAAGTATTCCGGCACTGAAATCAAGATCGAGGGTGATGAGTACCTGATTCTTCGTGAGGACGAAGTGCTCTGCGTGTTTGACTCCGCGAAGCATTCCGCCGCTGGCGGGAAGAAATAGGTACAACTCTGTGCCAGCCGCGTGAGCGCCTGGCGATGGAGCGAACTTCAACCCAATCTACCGACCTCTCGCTTTGGCGAGCAGGCGAAATGAAATTTGGAGGAATTTAAGATGGCAAATGCAAAGCAAATTGTGCACGGCGAAGAAAGCCGGCAGGCGATTCTGCGGGGCGTGAATCAGCTTGCGGACGCCGTGAAGATTACGCTGGGTCCGAAGGGACGCAACGTGGTTCTGGACAAGAAATTTGGTTCGCCGACTATTACCAAGGACGGCGTGACCGTGGCGAAGGAAATTGAGCTGAAGGACCCCTTGGAGAACATGGGCGCCCAGATGGTCCGCGAAGTGGCCTCCAAGACTTCGGACGTGGCCGGCGACGGCACCACCACCGCCACGGTGCTGGCCCAGGCGATCTTCCGCGAGGGCGTGAAGACCATCGCTGCCGGAGCCAATCCGATGGCCGTGAAGCGCGGCATTGAGTCCGCGGTTCGCGCCGTCTGCGGTTACGAAGAGACCACCAAGGACGGTTCCAAGAAACACGTGAAGGGCGAGCTGGAGAAGTTCTCTAAGGAAGTGAAGGAGAGCTCCATGATTGCCCAGGTGGGAACCATTTCCGCCAACAATGATCACACCATCGGCACCATCATTGCTGAGGCCATGAAGAAAGTCGGCAAAGACGGCGTGATCACGGTTGAGGAATCGAAGACTATGGAGACGGCGCTGGAAGTGGTCGAGGGCATGCAGTTCGACCGCGGCTATCTCTCACCGTACTTCGTTACCGATCCGGAGCGGATGGAATGCGTACTAGAAAACGCGCTGGTCCTGATCCACGAGAAGAAGATCAGTTCCATGAAGGACCTGCTCCCCTTGCTCGAGCAGATCGCCAAGTCCGGCAAGCCGCTGTTGATCATCGCCGAGGAAGTGGAAGGCGAAGCCCTGGCCACTCTGGTGGTGAACAAGCTGCGTGGCACGTTGCAATGCTGCGCAGTGAAGGCTCCAGGCTTCGGCGACCGCCGCAAGGCCATGCTGGAGGACATTGGCATCCTGACCGATGGCAAGGCCATCAGCGAAGACCTGGGCATCAAGCTGGAGAATGTGAAGCTGGATGACCTGGGCAAGGCCAAGAAAATTACCGTCGATAAGGACAACACCACGATCATCGAAGGCGCTGGCAAGACGACTACCATCGAAGGCCGCGTCAAGCAGATTCGCGCCCAGATCGAGGAGACCACCTCCGATTACGACCGCGAGAAACTGCAGGAGCGGCTGGCGAAGCTGGTGGGCGGCGTGGCCCAGATCAAGGTGGGCGCAGCGACCGAGACCGAGATGAAGGAAAAGAAAGCTCGCGTTGAGGATGCCATGCATGCCACCAAGGCTGCCGTCGAGGAAGGCATTGTTCCCGGCGGCGGCGTGGCGTTGGCCCGTTCCATCCCCGTGCTGGAGAAGCTCAAGGCCGAGGGGGACGAGCAGATCGGCATCAACATCGTCAAGCGCGCTCTTGAAGAGCCGCTCCGCATCATCGCCCACAATGCCGGGCACGAAGGCGCCGTGGTCATCGAAAAAGTGAAAACCAACGCCAACCCCAACTTTGGCTTCAACGCCCAGACTGAGACCTTCGTGGACTTGGTTGAAGCGGGAGTCATCGATCCCACCAAGGTGGTGCGCACGGCATTGCAGAACGCCGCGTCCATCGCCTCTCTCATGCTGACGACGGAAGCCCTGGTAAGCGAAATTCCTGAAAAGGAAGATAAACACGCTGGCGCGCCAGGTGGCGGCATGGGTGGCATGGGCGGCGGAATGTACTGAGACGGTAGGCAGTAAGCAGTCGGCAGTAATGAAGGGCGGGATTTCGATCCCGCCCTTTTTGTTTGGGCAAGGCCTGCGTGATGCGAAAAACGACATCACGCTCTCAAGCCTGCAACGGGCGGCGGCCCTGGTCGGACGCCGGGTCACGATTGAGTTGGTATAAGGGGCCGATCGGCGAGCAGCGTACCGTTTCGGTAGTGTCTCAGTTTCTTTGCTGTAGCGGCGCTACAGCAAACTGCGTCATTACCACCGTTCCTGGTGTTTTGGGCGGGAATATGAAATTATGATGTCTGGGAGGTCGCCATGGCTGCGGAAGAGCAAATTGACTGGTCACAATGCTCAGGGGTGGAGGTCAACCCGCGCGTGCAAAGCGGCGCTCCTGTGCTGCGCGGTACGCGGATGCCGGTCAACGCGATTGTCGATAACTTCGACTATGGCATGAGCGTGGCCGAAATCTCGGAACAGTTCGACGTGCCGCAGGATCGTATTCAGGCGATTCTGGCTTACGCGGAGAGTCATCGCGTGGCGCATCCTGTTTGATATGAACGTTCCGGCCGGAGTGCGCCTTTTCCTGGCGAAGCATGAAGTACGCACGATCCTCGAAATGAATTGGCCTCCGCAGCTTGAAAACGGCGAGCTTCTCAATGCTGCGGAAACGGTGGCTTTCGACGTGGTGGTTACGTCGGATCAAAACATCAGGTATCAGCAAAATCTAACGGGGCGAAAACCTGCCTTGGTTGTCCTGGGGTCGAACGTCTGGCCTATCGTGCGCAGTTATGGGGCGGCGATAGCGGCTAAAGTGGATGCAGCCAAGTCGGGAAGCTATGACTTCATCGAAATGCCGCTTCCGCCTAAGCCTGGAAGCCGGTGAACAGCATCGGCGCAAACTTTTCGCGCGCGGCGCGTCCATTGATTTTAGCCGGCATGAAAATCGATGTCGGCGCCACCCACGGTTGGAAGACCATCAACCGTGGCTACCACTCTGAAAAGCCCGCATCACCATTCTGGTGTATAATGGTGACATGCGCGCTTCCAACAAAATCGTCCGACAGAGCGTGAGCCTTCCGGCAGATACGGCGCGGCAAGTCCGCAGACTGGCGAAGAATCGGCGCCTCAGCGCCAACCGGATCATCGTTGAGCTCGTGGAAGAGGGGATCGAGGCCCAGAAGCGCAAACAAAGAGAGTTCTTTGAACTCGCCGGGCGTTTCCGGACGGCAACCGATCCCAAAGACGTTCAGCGCCTCGGGGATGATCTGGGCCGCATGATTTTTGGCCACTGATGCCGCATCTCACAGCCTGGGACAAGCTGCCGCCCGGAATCCGGCAACATCTGATGGACAGGATGCGGGATCGAAGCATCAGCATCGCTGACCTGAATCAGCTTCGCAGATGGGTTGAATCGAAGCCGCTTCTCCCCGAGGGCGAGTGGTACAGAGACTTCGGATCTTTCAAAATCTGCGGTGAGGGATCGTATCCTAAGACGTTCCTGCTTTCCGGCCAGCCTGCCAGGGGAAAGAGCGTGTAAGCGCAGGGCGGCCAGGGTGATGACAGCCGCCCGGGGTGGGCGACCTTCCGAATGGCGCCTTCAAATCAGGACACTACCTGTTGGTCTGCTCCTTTCTTCAATTCATCATTCATCTTTCATAGTTCATCATTCCATCCCACTTGCCTTGATTCCAACCTTGGAAATCTCACCCGCTCAACCTCGTCACTAGCTGCCTACTCAGCAGCGGGAGGATCATTTCGGATGGGGAATCACGTCGCGGACAATATAAGTGTCGCCCGCAACATTGAAATAAAAGCGCCAGTTCTGATTGACGCGGGCCTGCCAGAGATCCTCAGCTTCATTGTATTTTTTGGCATGCAGAGACGGGTGATTGAGGTTATGGAGGAGAAACTGGAGCTGTTTATTGAAGGCGCGGCGAACAGGCGCAGGCGCATCCTTCAGGGCTTCAACCGCCCGGTCGGATAAGATTACCTTCATCCTTGAGGTTTCTTACACCCGTTCTGCTTCCGGGCTCTGATTTCCTTACGCAAAAACTTGATGGTTGCGCTGGCGCTGTCAAATGGACCGTAGGTGCGACCTTGCTTAACGTCTTCGGCAGATTCAGCCAGACGCGCATCGATGATGCGCCGCTGCTCGGGCGTGTACTCACCATCGGCGGTAGGAAACTTCGCGCGATCGATGAGGACCTGTGGGGTCAGGATAATCTTACCACGCTGCAACGAGGCGTCCACGAGGTCGCCGTCAGCCAGACCGGCTTGGTGACGCAAACGGGTGGGGATGGTCACCTGGCCTTTTTTTTGAATTCGAACGACAGACATGATTTATCTTTCCTTGATTCCCAAAGTCGGGATTTCCGGCTTCTGAAGTTAATGATAATCGGTGGCGGCGTGGCTGTCAACGCCCGTGAAAAGGCCTTCTAAACCAGTGGAAAAGGCAAACTGAGGCGGGCAGGTTCTGAGCGCTATACGGAGGGACTTAAATCGATGCGCAATTGCCGTCCCGGCGGCCGGAGCCTGCCCTGACAGGGACCGCCGAGCTTTTTATCTTTCGGCGCTCATAGAGCGCCGCTACAGTAAATTGCGCCACCACCCACGCGGGATGAACCGGCCTTCGAGGCGCATGTTCACGGGGTAGGACAATAGGACCCGCCGATTCCGGACCCATTCTCGAATCAAGCGCAAAGGGTCCACAGGCAACTTCCGCTCTGGCATCTTCATGGCCGGTTGATCGTCCGCGGTCCTCCGGCGTCCAGCTTATCAGAATCGCGGACCTGTGAAGGTCTGCGCCAGCCGCCGGGGTGACGCCACAACTTTCGCCCCATGGACGTGCGTCCACGATTTGCAGGTTACTCCAGGAAGCGACGTTGGCTGGTGTGGAATAGGGCTCTGATGTTCACATGGTCAAGGAACACTCGGTAGAAGATCACATAGGGTGTGCCGGAAACAACCAGCCGGTGGAGTCCAGTCTCGTCGATCTTCGCTCCTAGACCGGGGAAGTCACCCAGCATGGTGACCGCCTCTTGGATGTGGCTGATGGTCTTTTCCGCCGCTTCGGGGCTCAGGTTGCCGAGGTAGCTTGCGATCCCGTCAAGGTCCTCGTAAGCCTTCTTGCTCCAGACGATAGTCATTCCGGCAAGGAGGTTCTGCGGCTGGGGCGAAAGGAGTCGAGCTTGGCGAAGGCCTCCTCATTCGTATAGTCTTTGCCGGTATCCACGCCATCTCTGCGGCGCACTTCAGCAAGCTGAGCTTCTTCGACGCTCAACAAGGAATCGATAGCGCAAGTTAACAGCGTGGCAGGCTCTTCATTCCGTTCCTGGGCCACGCGCTCGATCCTCTGCTTCAGTTCAATCGGCAGTTCCAGACTGGAGGTCTCGCGCATAAGTCACCCTCTGCTTCTATCCTAACATGCGCCGAGCGAAAAGCAAGCGGGCGGTAGCCACGATCGGGAGCTTGCGCCGCAGAGCGGCTACGGCGCGCCGGGGCGCTGTTCTGACCGTGGGCTTGTCACCGGGCATAAGACCCACGGTCAATGGAAAGATGAATTGACCGTGGCTACCTGGCTTGACGGCGCCGAGGATTTCATAGATGAGTCACTACCCCGGTTCGCGATGCGGGTACGCCGGTCGCTCCTCAAGCATCCACACAACCGCGGCGGCCGCACGGCTGGCCGCGCCGCCCGCTGTGTTCCAAATGTTCCTGGCGCGAATCCTAACCGCACGAGCGAGCCGGTCAGTCGCGCAAACGCTCTTTCCAATAACCGGGCTTTCGGTGCTGATGCATCACGGCCACGATGAAGATTCGACCTTCGTGCCTGCTGTAAAGAACTGTGAAAGGGAAGCCTAAGACGAGCCGCTGGCGAATGCCCGCCCTTTCGGTTGGGCCTGCATCCGCGAATGGCTCGATTCGGCGCGTTGTCTCTTCGCGGGTGGCGCAGACATTGCCACCCATGTCGGCGCTCCGGCTGGCATGGCGCGCCGGCGCCAAGGGGATTTTGTTCGTTCTTTATTTGTAAGGCGGAGCGAGCGCAACCACACTTCTCCCTTCGCGCCGGCGAGCGGTTCTCCCGTTCTCTTCCTTCCGTGCTTCCCTTCACTCATCACGCGGCACTCTGCGCTACTGGTTCATTTCACTTGTTTGAGGAATTCCTGAAGGTCCACGTCGGCATCCCGCAGCGCGCCTTTGAGAGTATAACGGTCAATTTCGTCGTGAAACGGGAACACGATCCTTCTTCCATCCCGATGTTCCATCTTGACATGACTGCCTTTGCGATGGATCTCATGGAAGCCAAGACGCTCGAGTGCCGCCAGGGCTTCTCGACCGGAGAGCAGTGGCAACTTCACAGTGAGAGTTCCACAACTTCCTGCGACTCATCCGGAGCCAGTTGCTGCGACGGAGATTCAAGGTACAAAGCAACGGCTTCTCGAATGTTATCGAGCGCCTCATCTCTGGTCTTTCCTTGAGACCAGCAGCTCCTAAGAGAAGGGCAATGGGCTACAAAAAAGCCATCTTCTCCTTGCTTTATTACCACCTTAATGATCATTGCGGCCTCCGCCTTTCGGGAATACCTGGATCGAGGATAATCGCTGGGGAGGAAACTGTCAAACGCGGGCGGCGCATCGGCGCATTCGCTGGTTATGCCGTAACGCGCACATTAGCGTGCAAGAACTCGGGCGCGAAATCGGCCCCATTCGGCCAGACCAGCGTGTGAAACTCAGGATGAACCTGGAACTGCCGGAATACAGCGGGATCGCGCAGCGGTTGGAAGACGGGGCCGCTCAAAGCCGGCGCCAGATCGATCTCGCCGCTCGCGCCGTCGCGAAAGCGGAGCCACACGACGTGGCCGGCCACATAGCGCGCCTCGATGATGTGGTAATCCATGATGCTCACTCCAGTGGGGCCACGCGCTGGAGGGGTTGCCCCTGCCTCGCGAGTCGCCAGTTCTCGATCCATTCCTGCTTGTGAAGGTTTGCCCATTCCAGCACCAGCCTCAGGGCTCTTGCCAGGAATTCGCCGTGAATGATACCCGATTCGATCTCGACTGAGATTTCGTGCTCGCCCTAAATTGCGTGAAAATGCGCGACTCCATGCTCGCTGTAAAATATGCCGATTACGATACCGAGGAATCGAGAAATCTCAGGCATTGTTTGTCAACGGCCCAACCCTTGTTTAAGGCGGCCCGCCTAAACCGCCACGGCGGACGGGCTAAGACCATGCACCCCCACGATTGCGGCGTGGAAGAATTCTCATTATAACGCCGCTTATGATCTATCGTGCCTGTTACCTTCAACTGCTGTAGCGGCGCTCGGAGCCTGCCCTGGAAGGGAGCGCCGAATTTTATTTATCAACACCTTCCGGCGCTCCCTTCCAGGGCAGGCTCCGAGCGCCGCTACAGCAAACTGAGACACTACTTCATCTTCTCAGACCAGCCGGTGGGCCTCGCCTAACCCTCCGTGTCTCGCCGGATACGGACATCCCCAACTGGTCTGGCGGGACAGAGCAAGTAGCGCAGACCTGCGCTACCTTTCAAAGGGTCATTGACATTTGATTACTTATAATATAATATACTGTAAGTATATATGAGTTCGGGGAGACATTTTTTCATGGACGGGTCGCTGGCCATTGGTTGTTTGGTCGCTGGTGCGGCGGTCGGAGCTTGCCTTGGCAGGGATCGCCGGACTTTAATTTTCGATATCTTTCGGCGGTCAGGGACCGCCGCTACAACCAACTGCGCCCGTACCGGTCGAGGGACAAAATTCGGCGGAGTATGAAAAAGCCCATTCAAAATGAGGGCCTTAGCCTTGAGGAGTCCGTCAATCCGTGCTTGAATGAAACAAACCCGTGCGCAAACCGTTGAAAACAAGATGCCGGAATTGCCCTCGGGGAACAAAGCCACCGCGAACCTGCAGAAACCCCAGTAAAAATGCGGGTGCTAGCAAAATGGGGCGAAAAAAACAATCTTTTTTACCTGTGGAAAAGTCTGCAATCCACTGAAAACATGGAAAAATGGAATGGAACAAAGCGATTCAAAGCCATTATCAAAGCCACTGAAAAGCCGGATAACCCATAGATGATGCGTGAGTTACGTCGATTTCAGGAACAAAGCCACGTAACCTGTTTAAAATCAAAAGTCGATGATCAATTTTGGCTTTGCTCGACAGGCAAAGCCAGTTCAAACCCAATTCAAAGCCAAGAAATCAGCATTCGAGCCCTTGGCCCGGTTGTACATCCTGTCGTAAGCCGGCGACGCCCGGCTCTGTAGCGCCGGTCTGTGACCGGCGGCTGGAGTTTCTACATTTCCGGAATCTGTGAGTGTCAGCCAAGCCTCCAGTGCTGTCATCCTGAGCGGAGCGAAGGATCACTGTATTTGATCTTTTGCCCGGCAGCGAACTGGACAATCTTCGTGGAGTTTACCCTGAGCCAAATGCCGGGATTCTTCGCGGAGTTTACCCTGAGCGGAAATACCGGGATTCTTCGCTTCGCTCAGAATGACTGCGAAGGGCTCAGAACAGCAAGCTGGCCACTGAAAAAGGTCGCAGAGATCAAAAGGCGGCCTCTCAACTACTGTTCTCTTCGCTTCGGCCGATGGACCAACTCGCCTCCG
The DNA here is from genome assembly GCA_937900045.1 of uncultured Acidobacteriota bacterium. GTDB lineage: Bacteria > Acidobacteriota > Terriglobia > UBA7540 > UBA7540 > CALCEB01. The sequence continues at coordinate 5,425 of CALCEB010000085.1, read as the reverse complement.
CAATTCGGGCAGATGTGGGACATCTGCTTCGCACACTGAGCACAGAACGTGCATTCGTAAGAGCAGATAAAGGCCTGGGCGTCGTGGGAGAGGCGGGTCTGGCACTTCTCACAGGCGGGTTTCATTTCTAAAGGCATACGAACCGCTCGGCTCGATGTTGAGATACCCTGGGTTCCGAGGGCGCCGCGCCGCAGCAGGCCGCCCCATTCACTCCAACCCCAACTTTGCTGCGGCCTGCTTTGGCAGTTCATGCAGCAAGGCCAGAAACACTCCATTCGTCCAACCGAAGCCCACCATGTTTTGCGAGTAGCCCACCCTGACTTTTGTTTCGTCCGAGCGCGTCACCACGTTGTACTTCTCGCGGATGGTTCCGTCGCGGCGGAAATTTTGATTCACCATCGATATGAATTGTGTGGACACACGGTCCGCATCGGCATTGAAGCCATAGCGCCGCAATCCCTCGACGGCAATTAACTGGAGCGGCGCCCAACCGTAGGGATAATCCCATTGGCCGGTGGTTTCTGTCCGGCTCATAACGATGCCGCCCGGCAGATCAAAGGTTGCAAGGTTGCGCTCCACGGCGCGCGCCTGTTCCGGCGCCGCCAGGCCCACCCACATCGGATAGAACGTGGTGGCGTAGAGGTAAGAGGATTGAGTACGGGTCTTGAAGTCGTAATCAAAGTAAAGGCCACGGCTCGCATTCCAGAAGTATTGGTCCACCAGCCTATGCCGGGCTTCGACGCGCTGGCGCCATTGTTGCGCATCCGCCATGTGGCCCAGGATTTTGCTGATGCGAGCCAGGTCCATTTCGGTCTCGCAAAGCAGGCAGTTAAGACTCAGGTCAGCGTAATCCTGGGTATCTGCGCTCATCGGCCCGAAGCGGAAAGACACGTCAAAACCGGACTCACGCATGCTGCGGTCACCCCGGTAGTAGTGTTCCGTCAAAGCGCCTTGTCCCACAGTGTCGCAATGGGAGCCGCTGCCTGCGGAAATACCGGATGTGCCATCCGAGCAGATTTGCCAGGTAAAGACGGGCTGAATCCAATGGTTGCCAGGCGGCGCGGTCTTTGCCGTCATCAGTTCGCCCTTCTCAAGCTTGCGATGCTCATGGAAGTACTCGGCGGCGGCGCGGTAATAGCTGTAGCCGTCTTCGGCGACCTCCGGGGCCGGCAGGGCGTCAAAGTCGTAATAGCGGGAAAGGCCGGTGTTGCCGGCAAGGTGAGGCGCGCGCGTCCAGAGATCGTAAGTCTTCACAGCGTAAGGATAAGCTTTGGTCAGAAAGTCCCTGTCATCCTTCCCCTGCGCTTTTTCTGCATCGTAAACGGCCAGAATCATCGAGGTGAGGAACGGCGGCTGTGAGCGGCTGAGGAAGTAAGTGCGGTTGGCATTCAGGACCATGCCGTAGTGCTCAATTTCATAAAAGAAATTCTCCGTCATGCCCTTCGCCCGGCTGATTCGCCCCGCTTCGAGAAGCCCGCGCAGAATGAAGTAACTGTCCCACCCGTACATCTCGTTGAACATGCCACCGGGTACAACATAAGGATTCGGCAAGTAAAGCAAGCCGGGCGGATCGATCTGGCTGGGGTTGAGAATGCCAGGCCGGTCAATCAAGGTGGGCAGATGCTCCACCTGAACGGAGCAACTCTGTTGGACCGTGCGCAGCGGTTCGGGCTCTGCGACGCCAGCGGGAAGATAAAGGACGGGCTTTTCTTTGGTCCTTTGATCGCTGAGGCTATCGCACTGAGTCATGGATCGCGTTAGCGTTCCCCAGGCGTTTGAAATGTACTCAAGGATGTTCTGGGAGGCCGGATGCGCGCCTGTCCCGCGCCCGGCGCCAGTGGGAAGCGTGCCGGCCACTGCCTCCGACACTGATGAGATCACGGCCCTGGATGCGACAAGACTCTGCGGCGCGGCACGATGAGATTCCTGGCCAAGCCCGGCCAAAGGCGCAAAAGTAGACGCGACGATGGCAAGAGCAATAGGGAAAAGCATGAATCGATTGTTCATGGGATTCCAAATCTACTACCGCATGCCGCTAGTTCGCAAGAAGGCAGTAGATTTGGTAGTGTCTCAGTTTGCTGTAGCGGCGCTCGGAGCCTGCCCTGGAAGGGAGCGCCGGAAACCGTTGAAGATACAAGTTCGGCGCTCCCTTCCAGGGCAGGCTCCGAGCGCCGCTACAGCAAACTGAGACACCACCGTAGATTTGACTGGAAGGGATGCACCCTGCCGGGGTTTCGGCGGAGGCTGGCTCCAAGTTGACATTGCATGGCCCGCAGGCGCCTCACGAAGACCCTTCGCTACGGGTTCTCATCGGCAGGCAATGGGCTTTTCTTCCGGCGCAGGACCGGTCAGCGTCATGTTAAGAAAACTTCACTTCCACGTCGCGGCGGTCCTCTTCGGCCACTTTGAAAAGCTCATGCGGCTGGTAATTCATCATGCGGGCGATGAAAACGTCCGGGAACTGCTGAATGCGAATATTGTAAGTGTTCACGTCGTCGTTATAGAATTCACGGCGGTCGGCAATCTTCTCCTCAAGTTCGGTAATGCGCCCCTGCAACTGCATGAAGTTGTTGTTGGCCTTCAAATCCGGATAATTCTCCGCCACCGCGAACAAGCTCTTGAGCGCGCCGCTAATCATGTTATCGGCTTGGGCTTTGTCCTGAACCGTGTTTGCATTCTGATAGGCGTTGCGCGCCTCGACGATGGATTGAAAAGTCTTTTGCTCGTACTGCATGTAGCCTTTGCACGTGTCGATGAGCTTGGGCAATTCGTCATGGCGTTGCTTGAGCAGAACGTCAATGTTGGCCCAGGCTTTATCAATGTCGTTCTTCAACCGCACCAGGCTGTTGTAAATCGTGACCAGGTAAAGAACGATCCCCACGGCAATCAGAATCAGAACCACCAACACCAGGATCGCTAGGCCCATATTGAACTCCTTCGAGAGGTTTTAGAACAAACCAAACCTGGCAAGCAGTAACCCCAGGCAGATGATAGTAAGGGCCGCGCCGCCCAGCACCATCTTCACTGCGCGCCTTCGAAGACGGCCTTCGGCCTTGTTCCGGGGCTTGTCGGAAATCAGGTAAGTCGGTTCGTTCGTGCCCTTCATAATCAAGTTACGATCGTGCTCATCTTTGGGAGATGGATTCTCCGAGCAGGTGCCGACAACTTCGTATTGCTGCCCAAATACTATGCAGTACTCTTTCAAACGAAATCGGCCCGTAGCCGGCGGGAAGAAAGATTCAGGACGCGTGTGTTGTTGCATGGACTCCATCCACGCCGTGAATTTTTGTCCTTCTTCCGATCCTTGCGGGAAAAGCGTCTGTGCGCGCCGTGCCTGCTCCAGGAACTCCGGGCTGCCGACCGGATGTTTGAAGACCTCCGCCAGGGCTAGCCTTGCCTGCTCATGCTCAGGATTAGTCTGCGGGCCGGCCTCAGCCAGGCGTTTCCCAATCATGGGGCTCATCATCGCCATGATCCCCTGAGAGAAGCCTGGGCTGCCGGGAGGATTCTTCAGCGCCTCCATGAGTTGCTGCCGGGATTGTTCCTTCTGCGTGTCGTGCAGCGGACCCGCGGCCTCCAGCCGGCGCTCGATGAAGGAGGTGATGCGGCTCGCTCCAGCTTGGCTGATGTAGCTCAATATTTCCGCGTCCGTCGCAGCACCACCCGCCAGAGATGGAACGCTCCGGCTCGCGTTCCCGCCCACCTGCCGTTCGCAGGCCATTTCCAGATCGAATTCGGCATTCTGTGCGTCCACCAGAACCTTTCCCGAAGCGTCTTCCAGGTAAAACTTTATACCGCCAGTATCCGTATTGTAGTGTTTCCAACCCGATTTATTGCCCTCTTGCTTCCACTCCTCAATTTCAACTTTGTAAAAGAAGCAAGGCGTGTGGGTCACGGGGCTGGTCAGGCGTTCCTCGCCCGTTGCTTTGCCCTGAATATTTACCAGTCCCATGGGAACACTACGGATGGGAATCTGCGGGGTATCGTCAAACACGCGATACTCGCGGTAAACCTTGAATCCACGGAAGAAGGTGACCAATCCCGCGCCAAGGCCTATTACCAGCCAGAAGGTCGGATCACTATTTTTTGACATGAGTAGAAAGAGAAAATCCTAGCTATCCTAACTGGCGGCTTTACAAATAGCAAGGTCTGGGTCTGGCAGTGGCACATCCTCGCTGCTGGTGCGGCGGTCTCTGTGTCGCCCTTGAGAGGCGCCAACCATAATTCCCTAGATCAAACCCGCGACCTTCAATGCAAGGGCGACCGCTCCGGCGGCCATCGCCGAGCCCCCCAGAATGAAGCCAAAAGCTTTCCAGCGAAGATTCTTCTCAATCTGATTTTCAGTCTTAGAGGTGATCAGGAATGTCTTCTCATTTTGCCCCTTCATAATGAGGTTACGGTCCTGGTCATCCTTGGGACTTGGATTCTCCGCACACGTCCCGATGATATTGCATTCCCGCTCAGCCAGCAGGCAATGCTCCGTGAACCGGTAGCTCTGGCCCCTGTTCCCCAGGTCCATGTTCAATCCGCCTCCGCTCAAGGACACTCCCATGTACTCCAATTTTTCTCCTACGGCCAGAACCTTGCCCATTGCCTTTGCGCCGGGCATGGCCGTCGTAGCCAGCGCTGCCCGCGCTCTGGAAAAATCGGCCGTGAGATAGGCTTGCAAATCCTGCTCGGAGGGTCCTGCCACGCCCAGCGAGGGGTCAATATAATGAGCGTGCCCTGACTTTGGCCCGATTTCCGCGCGAAAGGTCTGTGGCAAATCGTACTCGGCGTTATGCGGATTTACCCGAACCTTGGCGATCCCGTCATTCAAGTAGAACTCCCGCTCATCAGTATCAGTGCGGAGGGTCTCCCACCTCTCGTCTTTCCCACTTTGTATCCATTTCTCCAATTCCACCCGGTAGTAATAGCACGGTACCCCTGTCAGCGGGCTGGCCAGCCGGTCGTCGCCCGTTGCTTTCCCTCGCACATGAACCAACCCCATCGCCATGCTGCGAACCGGAATCTCCGGAGTGTCTTCCAGCAACCGGTACTCGCGGTAAGTTCGGAAACCGTAAGCAAACAGGAACACACCGAGGAAAAAGAAGATCGCTGCAAGGAGGTAGGGATGGTTATTACCCGTTGCCGTAAATGTCGCAAGCAGGACTGCCATAGGGTACTTCCTCCAGCGGGTATTTCTTCAAGACCGTGCTAAAAGCAAGCTTACTATACACGACTTAATAAATCGCCGACGGTCATTCGTTGTAGCGCCGCCGACTGACTTCGTTGTGTATAAAACCAGTCTTCCAGTCAGGGAACTTGGATGTTTGAGAGTGTACACCCCGCAGCCTCGTTTTGAAATGGCCGAGTCGAATTTTCAGCTTGGGGGAGGCACAGTTGGAATGAGTCGAAGCCGGTATCGAAGGAGCAGGATTAAAGC
>CALCEB010000084.1 GCA_937900045.1 uncultured Acidobacteriota bacterium | reverse complement strand
CCGACTCAGGCCCCTCGAATCCTAAAGTCAGCGCTTTTCACGCCGGATTCAGGTGTAACAGGAAGAACCTGACCGTCTCGACCTTTGGGAATGGGTATGGTTACTGGTTTTGCTACTATGCGCGATAATGGAATCTGGCGCTAGAGTCCAGCCCCGAGCCTCCCTGACATCTGTTGCGCGTACCTCTTGGCGAGGTTTCCGAGAGAAGGAGTCCTGGCCGGAGAAATCTGATGGGTGGTTCCTGTCAGGCTCAAAGCGGCTACAACCTCCTGGCCCGGCCCGAAAACTGGCGCCGCCACACAGCCGAGACCAACTTCTCCCTCGTTTCTTTCCCACCCATATCCAAGGCGCCGGAAAGTCCGGAATTGTTTGATAAGAGCTGCCCGTGATGTGATCGTGTAGGGAGTCGTCTTATTGAGCGCCATCTTTTTCAATAGCTTCTCTAGCTGCGCCTCAGGCATGAAGGCCAATATGACCTTCCCCACGGCTGAGGTATAGGCCGGCCATCTTTGGCCTACGTAGGAATTCACTTGCACCATTCCATTGCTTGGGACCCGGTCAATATACATGGATTGTTCGTCCCTCAAGACGGCGAGATGCCCTGTCAGCTCTGTTTCCCTGACGAGATCCTCCAAAAGACCATGGCACTGGGTAACCAAATCCAAGCGGTCCTGGGCTCGCCGCGCAATACCGAGCAGTTTAACACTCAACCGATAGGAAGAATCGGACTCATTGCGCTCCAAAAAACCAAGGTCGGTAAGTGTATAGACAATATTTGCAGTCGAGCTGAGGGGCATGCCCAGGATGCGACGAATGTCCGAAATGCCCATCCCCGACTCCTGCTTTGCGAGAAATTCAATGATTTCAAAAGCTCGCTTAATGGCGGGGACAAGGTACCGTTGCGCCATTCCCACTCATCCTTTCCAAACTGACTCATGAGAATAACTGTCTGCATTCTAAATGTCAATTCCTTAACCCGGATGATTCATGAATACAGCGGAATTTTACCCAAGCCAGCGAAAATGCGGGTCCGCCGCCACTGTCGCCGGAAGCCCGTTTGACACACTGTCATTTTTGTACGGGACCTGAAATTGGGCTAAACACTGCATAAAATCTGGCTCTGAGGCAGTCGGGCCCCGAAATTCAGTAGAGTCGAGGATGGGCGCGATGGCGACAGAAAAAACGCCGCCCCGTTTCCCATCCCTGCTCATCGAACCGGACGTGCGGATTTCCCGCATCCGGCTCTCCGACAGGGTTCACGATGGAACACACGGAGTCATCCTTCGCCCCACCGTATAGTTTGATCGGGAGCTTCCGGTCCACCACGGTGTTATCAGGCTTAACGCCAATCACCGGACCTCGGCTCCTTCCCAAACACCCTGAAGTGAGGGCCCTTTCCTCCACCGGCATTACCCGGCTTCAACGGTACTATGACCCTCTCCGAGTCCCAGCCGGGCCGCTCTCCTTGCTGAGCGCGTTGGAGTTCACCTCCACCCGGTCTGGGGTTCCCCCACTCGCCCAGACCGCCTTCCCCACCTGCCGTGCTCATTACCCCGGTGGACCCGAGCCGGTGCCTACGTCGGTTGCTTCCCGGCCGGTGCGGCCTTCCCCGTTATTCAGGCGGGTCGGCGTCCACGACTTCACTTTCGAGGCCTGCTCAAGCTTCACTCGCGTTACGGCCTGCAGGGTTGCTCAGCCACCCGAAGTGGCCTTGGTCACAAGGCTTCGGCCCGGCCCGTTACCGGTCCAAGCCGCTTGTCAGCTACCAGACTTACCGACAACTATCTGGGTGGGACTTTCACCCACTGGTGATCTGCGCCGTTGGGGCGCACTGAATAAAGCGGGTTAAAGCCTCACGGTCGGCTGCAATACTCAGTTCAATAGTCCCTGTCAAGCAATTTGAAAATGTTACTTTGGGGGTAATCATCTTGCAGTGTGAA
>CALCEB010000083.1 GCA_937900045.1 uncultured Acidobacteriota bacterium | reverse complement strand
GCCCGGACGCGGTTGCCCGAAGATCTCACAATGCGGCCATAGCCACGCGGGTCGTTCACCCGGGTGGTGAGGATGGTGGCGGCGGCTTTAGCTTTTTCATGGGCTTTCACCAAGCCCGTCAATGTCTCCGGGCGGAGCAGGGGCACATCCCCTACCAGCACCACGATGGCCGGGCTTTGAGATTGCTCAATGGCAGGGCATGCAACCATGAGCGCATGGCCGGTGCCAAGCTGTTCCTTCTGCTCGATGAATTGCACTTCGGGCCGGCCAAAAGCACGCCGGACGGCTTCCGCTTCATGCCCGACGATCATCCACGTCTCTGCCGGCCCGGCGGCCAACGCTGCGCACAGGACATACTCACCTAACGGGCGGCCGGCAAGTCCATGCAGCACCTTTGTGTGTTCGGATTTGAATCGTGTGGCTTTGCCAGCGGCTAGAATGACGACGGAAAATCTCTGTGACATGTTCATTCCTTTTCTCTTTCAGGCAGTGGCTGCGCCAGCAGAGCTGCCCTATTAATTACCGGCTGAACCGGTCCCAAATCAACCGGGAAGCAGGCCCCGCGCAGACTTCACCGGCAGGGGACTTAGTCCGAATTATTAACGAAACTCCCTCGGAGGACCGTCAGGGCATGGTTTTGGCTGTGCCGTCCGAGCGGCCTGCATATTCCCGCTGCTTCGCGTCCCGGCCCGCTTCGAACCCCGCCCGGCCAAGCGTCCGGATGCCATTTCCAGGAGCAATTGGACGAGGCGTCTGGAGTTATGCCGGGCCACTCGATCGTCTGCAACAAGATCGGCCAGCACGGGATGCACTCGGAGCGCCAAGACGCGCTCCAGATCATTCACCACGGGCTCAGCGTGTTCCTCCTGGTAGCGGCGCCTCATGCGGCCCGGAAATCCCGCCGTGTTCAGGATGACAAAGTCGAAAAGGGGACTGCCTGCGTGTTCGTGAAGGGCACGCACATGGTCGGCCGCAGTGTAACCGCGCGTTTCTCCCGGCTGAGTCATGAGGTTACATACGTAAACTTTGAGGGCCTGCGAGCGCGCGATGGCGCGGGCGATGCCACCCACTAACAGATTGGGGATCAGCGAGGTATAGAGTGAACCGGGGCCGACCGTGATCAGGTCTGCCTGCTCGATAGCCGCCAGGGCGTCCGGAAGTGGCTTGGCCCGGCGCGGAACAAGCTGAAGACGGCGGATGGGAGTGGGCGTCTTATTGATCCGGGACTCCCCAGTCAGGGTCCGTCCGTTCGCCAGCCACGCCTTCAGGCGTACATCCGAAAGTGTGGAAGGAAAGATTTCCCCCTGCACCGCCAGCACCTCGCTGGAAACACGCACGGCTTTGGCAAAGTCATGAGTGATGTCGGTGAGAGCCGTCAAGAAGAGGTTGCCAAAGCTGTGGCCGCGAAGTCCTGTGCCGGACTTGAAGCGGTAGTCGAAGAGCTTCGCGAACAGAGTTTCGTCTTCTGCCAGAGCTACAAGGCAATTCCGAATGTCGCCTGGGGGAAGAATGCGGAAGTCCTTGCGCAACCGGCCGGAGCTCCCGCCTTCGTCCGTTACGGTGACGATGGCCGTCAAGCCGGAAATGAAGGGACTCCCGTCCCCGCGCTGCGGAGGGGCGGGCCAATGCAGCTTGAATCCCCGCAGAAGCGTGGAAAGCCCCGTTCCGCCACCAATGGCAACGACCTTCATAGACGGGAATCAGTTTAATCCCTCTGGGCAGGAGAGAGGGAGCAGAGGCTCGGCCGCTTCGAGGAGAACTCGAAGATTCTGTTATGCTGACGAGTCCTTCCAGTCTTCGAATAAAATTTCGTGAAAAGTCCAGGTCAGCCCGCGGACGCTGCCTGAGCTGCCTCAGAGTAAACCAGGCTGGTGTATCGGGGATCGGAAGCTAAAGAATCGAAGTCACCGTCCTGGCGAGCCTGGAATCGCAGTTCATGCCGGATTTCGATGGCAGTCTTCAAATGCTCCAAAGCCACATCGGGATTGCCTTGAAGCGCATGGACCGCCGCCAAGGCATAGCGGATTTCTCCTCGCCCCGACTCCATCTTCAAAGCCTTCGTCAAGTGCTCCAGTGCCGCATCCAGATTGCGGGCATTGAGCTCCGTGAGACCCGTCAGGTAATACTCGTCAGCATTCTTAAGGGTAGAGCTCGCGCGGTTCAACTTGCGGTCGCAGATTTGAAGGTGGATGCGGGCGCGATCCGCAATTTCCGCTGGACCCTGAGCTACAAGCTTTTCAAAGAGTTCGTGGGCTTTGTCGTAGCTTTCCTTTTGGAAAAGGCGAATGGCGCTTTCGTAATTCTTTACTGCCTGGGCATACAGTGCGTCGGCGTCTTGTCTTATCGTTTCGGTTCGCATCGGTTTATCTTTCGTGGTTCGAATTACCGGCGAGAAAGCCGGGCCTTTTGAGGTGGGCAGCAACGCTATTGGCTACAGCTGAGTAGAAATCCCTGGGCGATAGCTTTGTGCCGTTTAGCTGCGCCCAGGCGACCACCCAAACCTCGACATAAGTCCTTTTATAATCTTGAAGATATGTTTGGGGTGGATAACTGCCTCGTCCCATAGGGAGCAGGGCCATCCCACTGTCAACCTCAATGCTTAACACAAACTGACCTTCCCCGTCAAACCGGCCGGACTCTTCGAATCTATCGGTAATCTTGCGTGGTGATTTAATCCAGCACGCGGTTTGATCAATTCAACGTCCGTGAGCAGGAAATGAGGCTTGTCGTAATAACCCTGCTGGACCTTTTAAATCATTGATAAAATTGACTTTAACTAATCTTTGAGGGAGGTGGAGCGGTTGATTTCCTGATTACCAGGTGGGTTTCAATCGTATAGCCGTCTGGGGTTCGCCGTGTGGATCGTTGCATGTTATCCAGAACTTCAAACGCCACCCTGCCCAAATGTTCCCGGGGTACGGCGACCGTGGTGAGCGGGGGACGGGCCAGGCGCGCGAAGAGAACGTCATCGCTGCCGACCACCGACACATCCTCGGGCACGCGAATACCCGCTTCCTGCAGTGCGCTAATGGCGCCTAAAGCAATGAGGTCATTTGCGCAAAGGATGGCGGTGGGAAGAGGTGGCTGGGCCAGGATGGAGCGAACTGCAGAGGCCCCCGCGTCCACCTTGTAGTAGGACTCCACGGGCTGGAAGCAACCAAGACCTTTTTTGGCCAATGCCTGAATGAAGACATCCCGAATCCTGACCGCAGACTTTGACCGCAGGGGGCCGGTGATAATTCCGAACGTCCGGTGCCCCAGTTCGATCAGGTGATCCACTGCCTGCGCCACACCGGTGGAAAAATTGAGTTGAATCCGGCGGATTCGGGGATGAAACGGTCCTTCGTTCAGAAGGACGACGGGCATGCGACTCCGTGTCAGTTCTTGGGCACGCGCTTCATCGAACATCGAAGTCATCACTGCCACGCCGCGAACCTTTTCCATCACCATTCTGCGCACAGCAGCTTCAATGCGAGCCGGTTCATATTCGGTATTAAAAAGCAGGAGGTCCAAGCCTCGCTCCGTGGCTGCCTTTTCGAAGCTCTGGATGACATCCGCAAAGAATGGGTTGGATATTTCGGAGATGATCAGTCCTACCGTATTGCTGCGCCTCAGGGCCAAGCGGCGCGCATGAACATTGGGTTGGTAATGAAGCTTCCGGGCCGCTTCAAGCACCCGCTGGCGCGTCCCGGAAGAGATTGAACGGATGTGCGTGCGGTTCAGTACATGAGAGACGGTGGTGAGCGAAACACCCGCCCGCTCCGCGACATCCTTCATTTTTGCTACCATTTTGCAACCATGTCCCTCAATGTTTCTTTCCGGGTCACGCAGTGAATGTTTTTATGACAATCTTAACATCATATTTCGATTTCAGCGCTTCGTGCAATTTTGACATATAAAAATCCGTGCGAGCCGGGCTATTTATCATTGACAATCCACTGTTCGTTATGTTTACCTGCTGGCGGCGCAAGCGCTTTACTAAAGCGGCTGAGCCAGTTATTTATTCGGGGCTTCGGGAGATCGATGTCGCCAACCTTGTTATCTCCGGAGGCGATAATAAGGTGAAGGGATTGTCTATGGCACGGGTCATTGGACCACTGATTTATATTTTATTGCTGTCCGCGGCTATTCCAGCCTTCGCGTCCGGCGCATCGGACCACCTGACGGAGCTTCAAACAGGCTGGCGAATGACGCCCGCAAACCGGGTTTCAGACGCAGCACCGGTAGTCTCTGTGCCGTTCTATGATGCCTCGAGCTGGTATTCCATCCCAAAGATGCCCTCGACGGTGTTCCAAGTCCTGGAGGACAATGGCGTTTACAAAAATCTTTACGACGGAATGAATTTAGAGACCGAAGTACCGCACGGCCTGTGGAAGCAGGACTGGTGGTACCGGACGAATTTTACGGTTCCACCCGGAAGTGAAGTGTATTCGCTCATCTTCAAGGGTATCAATTACCGGGCGGACGTTTGGGTGAATGGGCACGAAGTGGCGAACCGGACTCAGGTTGCCGGGATGTACGCAAGTCATGAACTGGATATCTCCCGGTATGTGAAGATGGGTCCGGATAATACGTTAGCGGTTCGAGTGATCCCGGAGCGGGCTCTCCCCGGAATCAATGGTGTGGAATTGGCGGATAGCTGGCTGGATTGGATTAACTGGAAGTACATCGGTTATCAAGGTCCCGGCAACAACCACGGCTTATCGTTCGTACCGGACCGCAACGCCGGAATCTGGAAGCGCGTCTATCTGAGCAGCACCGGGAAAGTCGCCATTCGCAACCCATATGTGGCATCGGACTTGCCGCTTCCGGCCACCAGTCCGGCCTCGCTTACCGTCTACTGCGATCTTCACAATTCGAGCGCAGGACCCATTACGGGCATTCTCAGTGGCAATATCTCGCGTCCAGGCAAGCCCGGAATCTGTCTTGAAAAGACGGTGACGTTGCCGCCCAACTCCACAAGGGAAGTGACACTTGCCCCCAGCGCTTACCCGCAGCTTCTGGTGAATAATCCTGACCTATGGTGGCCTTACACCTGGGGTAAGCCGAACCTTTATCACCTGCACCTTTCATTTCAGATTGACGGTCGCGAGTCAGACGCGAAAGGCATCGACTTCGGTATCCGGAAAATCCAGCAGTTCCGGGATTCCGATCATCAGTTTCCCAAAGTCGGGCAAGGAGGCAATTTCTATCTCAAGGTTAACGGCAAGAATTTCTTGATCCGAGGAGGGGTTTACACACCTGACTTGCTCTTCAAGCGGGACGAGAACAGGGACCGGGAGATAATGAGTTACGTCAAGGACCTGGGCCTGAATATGATCCGCTGGGAGGCGAAGATTGCCGATGACGACATGTTTAACCTTGCCGACCATGAAGGCGTGCCCGTGATGGTGGGCTGGATGTGCTGCATGCAGTGGGAAAAATGGCCGCAGTGGAGCGCGGAGGATCAGTGGGTGGCCCGGCAGAGTTTGAAGACCCAAATCCGCGATCTTCGGTCTCATGCTTCGGCTTTTATTTGGGCGAACGGCAGTGATGGCTTGCCTCCCGACCCTGTTTTGAAGGCTTACCACCGCATTGAAAAGGATTTGCACTGGCAAAACGCCATTGTGGATACGGTTTCTTCCTTCAAAAAGGACTCCGAGGGCGCCGCTCTGTGGAGTGGCATCCACATGGAAGGGCCTTATTCATGGAGACCGCCCTACTATTGGTTCAGTGGGCAGTTCCGCGCTCCCCGAGGTTCATGCGCCGAACAAGGCGACAACGAAGTCGTTCCTCCTTTCGAGAGCCTGAAGAAGTTTATCCCTGCGGACAAACTTTGGCCCATCAACGACGTTTGGTATTTCCATGCCGGAGCCAATAACGGCAACAATACTCTTTCGACCATCAGAGAAGTTGTGGACAAACGTTACGGGCCATCCAAGAGTGCTGAAGAATTCGCCCAGAAAGCCCAATTGGCCTACTACGAAGAAACACGGGCCCAGTTTGAAGACTTCGCGGCGAGCGGGTGGTCGAATCACAAAATGACGATCTACTGGATGTTGAATAGCAATTGGCCTTCGTTCTTTGGCCATCTGATTGACTATTATCTTAACCCTGGCGGCGGCTATTTTGGCGCCAAGAAGGGACTTCGCCCGATGAACATTGTGTATGACTACTATGCCACCGGCGATCGGACCAAGGCGAAAGTATATGTGGTGAACCAGACCCTCAAGCCGAGGAACGGCCTGAGAGTTTCCGTGAAGTTTTACAATCTGGACGGATCTGTGAAGTTCACAAACGAAGTTCCGGATTTCAGCATCGGGCCGAATACCTCTGCGCAGGCTATGACCTTTGGCCGGGTTGGCGGCTTGAGTTCAACCTATTTTGTCAGATGCCAGTTAAGTGATGCCTCCGGCGCAGTTCTTGCAGACAATCTATATTGGCAATCCACCACGGACGACGACATGGGCGACCCTGCACACGATACCGCGTTCCGGCTCACGCAGAAGAGCTGGGCGGACTATTCCGCACTGAACACCATGCCACGAGCCTTTGTCACTCTTTCAGGAAACGAATCTGTTAATGGCCAAGATTCCCTGGTTAAGTTCACAATCGCCAACCACTCCAAAAATGTTGCTTTCTTCATGCGCGCCGAAGTTACAAAAGGTCTGGATGGAGAAGAGGTTCTACCGGTCACCTACAATGACAACTATATAACTCTGTTTGCGGGTGAATCGAGAACTCTCACCGCGCGTTTTGACACTTCGAGCCTCGCAGGGCAAAAGCCCTTTTTGAGATTGGAGGGGTATAACGTGAACAAGGAAACCACCGCACTCACGGTTCAATAGTGTGCTGGCGGCGAAGCGTCTGAATAATACGCTGGCCGTTGCCCTGGCATCCCGCCGGCCAATGGCGGCGGAAAGGCGGCGCTACGCGTTGACCCTCTCCCGCAGACGGCGGGCGAGAGGGTGAGGGTCTTATCCGTGCCCTCCACCGGCCAACTCCCGAACGATGTCTCCCACAAAGGTTTTGGCGTCTCCAAAGAGCATCAAGGTCTTGTCAAGATAATAGAGTTCGTTGTCGATACCCGCGAAGCCGGGGCTCATGCTGCGCTTGATCACCATGACCGTTCTTGCCTTGTCGACGTTCAGAATGGGCATTCCATAGATCGGACTGCCAGAATCCGTGCGCGCCGCCGGATTGGTGACGTCGTTGGCGCCGATCACCAGGGCGACGTCCATTTGCGGCATTTCAGGGTTGACCGTGTCCATATCCATCAACTTGTCATAGGGGATATCCGCCTCGGCCAGCAGCACGTTCATGTGCCCTGGCATGCGGCCCGCCACCGGGTGAATGCCGAACTTTACTTCCACCCCTCGTTTGGTCAGGGAGTCGTAAAGTTCGCGCACCTTGTGTTGGGCCTGGGCCACCGCCATGCCGTATCCCGGAACCACTACTACGGCGTTGGCCGCGCCCAAAATTGCGGCAGCCTCTTCGGCCGTGGCGCTCCGCGCGGTCCGCTCTTCCTTCCCCGCCACAGCAGAAGCCTGGACCTGGCCAAAGGCCCCGAACATGACGTTCGTAAAGGAACGGTTCATGGCTTTGCACATGATGACGGACAGAATGAAACCGGAAGATCCGTCAAGGGCTCCAGCAACCACCAGCACCTTGCTGTTCAGCACAAATCCCAGCAACGCGGCAGAAAGGCCGGCGTAGGAGTTCAGCAGCGAAATGACGGTGGGCATGTCGGCTCCGCCGATCGGGGTGACCAGTAGAGCGCCGAAGATGAGCGAGACGACCACCATGACCGGGAAAAGGTGGGTGTATTCCGGATGGAAAACAAGCCACAGCGCAATGAGGATGGCTGCCCCCAGCACCGAAAGGCTGACAAAATTCTGCCCTTTGTAAATGATGGGGCGTTGCGGCAAAATCTCCTGGAGTTTGCCGGCCGCGATTAAGCTTCCCGTAAAAGTGAGAGAGCCGATGATCACTTCAAGCGCAATTTCCGTCATCATGAACTTGGTGACGTGAGGAATGCGCACGTAGTATTCAGCGATGCCGATGAGCGCGGCAGCAAGGGCGCCGCAGGCATGGCTGACGGCTGTCCGCTGCGGAACGGCCGTCATGGGGACAAGACCGAGCGGAATGCCCACCATCGCTCCCACCACCAGCGCGACCACGATCCATTGATACTGGATGATTTCAAAGTGGCAAAGCGTGGCAACGACGGCGATGACTGCCCCAATTTCGCCCGACAGCACGCCCCGCCGCGCGGTGGAGGGCGAACTCAGCCAGCGGAGGGCCAGGATAAAAAGCGCGACGGCTATGAGATAGGCAAAATCAATGAGTTGTTGGGGTGTGAACGGTGTCATGGTTTTTTGGTTTTGCTGAGTTTGAACATCCGGAGCATGCGGTCCGTGATGAGGAAGCCGCCCACCATGTTGCTGAACGCGGCCGCCACCGCCACGGCTCCAAGGATGGTGGAGAGCGTCGATTCGTGCCGCCCGGCGATGATGATGGCTGCCACCACCACAATGGCGTCTAGCGCATTGGTGAGGGACATGAGGGGTGTGTGAAGCAGGGGCGAGACCCGCCGGATGACCTCAAACCCGACGAATCCCGCCAGAATGAAGACATACAGGTTTGAAATAAAGTCCGAAGGCACGGTTTTCTCCTTTACGGCTCATCTGCAAAGGCGCCCTACCGGGCAGGTGTTCTGCTTCTGCGTCTTACCATTCTCACTGAGGAAGTATCTGAGCGGACTCAGCCGGCAGCGAAAAGAACTCCCTCACCCGGGCGCTGACGATTTCTCCCCCCCGTGTGACCAGAGTCTCGCGGGTGATTTCGTCGTCCAAATTGAGTTGGAGTTTCCCGTCCCTGAACAGGTGGAGCAGGAACTGGGTGATGTTCCGGGCGTACATTTCGCTGGCATGATAAGGCACGGTGCTCGCCAGATTGATGCAGCCGATGATGGAGACTCCGTGCTCCACCACCGTCTCACCGGCGCGCGTCAGTTCGCAATTGCCGCCACGTTCCGCGGCAAGGTCCACAATCACCGAACCCGGCGCCATTTTCGCCACCATCTCGCCAGTCACCAGCACCGGGGATCTCTTGCCAGGAATCACCGCTGCGGTAATGACCGCGTCGCTTTCCGACACCACCCGCGCCAATAATTCCCGCTGGCGCTGGTAAAAAGTGTCGTCCTGAGCCCGTGCGTACCCGCGCCCATCCTGTGCGTCCTTGGCCTCAATGGGAAGCTCAACGAAACGCCCTCCGACACTCTGCACTTGCTCCTTCGCGGCGGGCCGCAGGTCATAGGCGGAGGCGACGGCTCCCAGGCGCCGCGCCGTGGCAATCGCCTGCAGCCCGGCTACACCGCATCCGATGACGAAGACGCGCGCCGGGGTAATGGTCCCGGCCGCCGTCGTGAGCATCGGAAACATTCGCGGCAGGCTGCTGGCAGCAAGCACCACCGCCTTGTAGCCGCAAATCGTTCCCATTGACGATAGCGCGTCCATGCCCTGAGCGCGCGTGATGCGCGGCATCAACTCGATGGAAAACGCCGTCACACCCGTGACGGCCACATCCTGGATGGTTTCAACGGACCCCAGCGGACGCAGAAACCCGAGCAAGGTCTGGTGGCGGCTGAGGAGCGGAAGATCGCCGCGACCGGCCTTATCATCTGCCCCGTAGCAGAGCACTTGTAATACCACACCGGCGCTCCTGAATACCTCGGCCCGGTCCACGATCTTTGCGCCTTTTTCGGCATAATGTGAGTCCGGGTAACCGGCAGCGGTTCCCGCGCCCGCTTCGATGACGATCTCGAATCCTGCCTTGACAAGGCTGGGGATAACAGCGGGGACCAGCGCCACGCGCCGCTCTCCGGGAAAGGCTTCTTTGGGAACACTGACGATCATATTGGCCGCCCTGGATCAGATTTCGCCGCATGGCAGCGACACCCGCATTTGATGTCCACGATTTCCCCGGGTTGTCTTCCTCTTAACGTATGTATTACAAATTTCGAGATTCGTCATGCTGGCAGCGGGTGATGGTCTAACGGCTCGTTACCCGAAGCGATAGCATTTCTATTCGGTCTTTCAAGAGTTTTGCGGCCTATCCTGAAAATCCAGATGATGCTCAAACGCGAGCATGACAGGATACCGTCTTTCGAAGGTTTTGTGCTACCCCAAGGTCGAAAGTTGGCGCTGCCATTTGCGGAAGCTCGGCTTGATCGTATGGGGCGGGCCCGGCATCTCCTGCCCGCGGGCATCCATAGAGGCGTGGGGTGTGGCACGAAGCAGAAGGATGTCTTAACGTTCCACTTCCGGCAGGATTGCAACCCTGCCCTGACTGCCTCAACGGCAAGATCATGAATAATCCGAGTCAAACGAAAATCCCCCCAGTGGGCGCCGGCAATTCTTCTCTTTACCTGCGGCCCTCGCTTCGGACCAAGATGAGGACCGCAAGAGTGGCGAGAAGCGGTAAAGTTCCGGCGGCGACGAAGGCCGGGAAGTAGGAGAACGAGTCAACGATACGTCCAACCGCAAGCATAAAGAGCGCGCTCACCAAGCCCGCGGCAAAACCGCTCAGTCCCGTCACCGAAGCCACTTTTCCGGAAGGAAAAAGGTCCGAAGGAAACGTCAGTCCCATGGTGGACCAACTCGCGTAGGCCCACACCGCGAGGCTGATTAATCCCAACGCCACAAAGGCTGAGTGGACGCGAGCTGCCGGAACCCCCGCTAGAATTGGTAAGGAGCTCAAACCGCACACCCATTTGCGCGCATGGATCACGGGCATCCCTCGCCGGATCAGATGGCCGGAAATGAAACCGCCGGTGAAATTGCCAAGGTCGGCGGCGAGGAAAGGGATCCAGGCGAAGGCGGCGATCTGTTTCAGGTTGAAGCCCCGGGCATCACTCAGATATTGCGGAAGCCAAAAGACGTAGAACCACCAGATGGGGTCCGTCAGGGCCTTCCCCACTACAATGCCCCAAGTGTTGCGATCACGGAGCAATCCTGGCCAGCCCCAGCGTCCGGAGGCTGTTTCCGCACGCGCTTCCACACGACCCGCTTCGACCCATTGCTTTTCCTCCGGACTGACACGTGGGTGCTCCGCAACCGGGTAATACATCCTCCACCAGATGAGGAGCCAAACGAACCCCAGGATTCCCGAAAATGCGAAGGCCCATCGCCATCCCCATGCCAGCGCGATCCAGGGAATCGTCAATGAAGCGATGGCGCCTCCCACGCTCGATCCACTGTCAAAAATGGCGACCGCCAGGCCTCGTTCCTGCGCGGGGAACCATTCGGCAACGGCTTTACTTGCGCCCGGCCAATTGCATCCCTCGCCCATGCCGAGCAGAAAGCGGAAAACTTCAAAGCTTTGGACCGAATGGGCAAGACCCGTCAATACGCTCACCAGCGACCACCAAGAAACGGCCAGCGCCAAACCCAAGCGGGTTCCGACCCAGTCCAGCAGAATGCCGCCCCCAAGCCAGGTGAGAGCATAGGAGACCTGAAAAGCAAAAAATACGCGCCCTAGGGCGCTATGCGACATGTGAAATTCGCGGGTGATGGCGGGCGCAAGCACGGAAAGCGTTTGGCGGTTGATGTAATTGATGACGGTGGAGAGGAAGAGTGTCCAGACAATCCACCAGCGCAAACGCTTTGTGAACTTCTGCCCCATGACTTTTGCGGGTTGTTTGCTTTTACTCAGAATAACGAGGCCGAATCGAGTTCGCGCGCTCGACGACTCAGGGTTTACCGCGCCGGGTTTCACGGGAGGAATTACTCCATCCCACGCTTTCCTAGCGCCATGCTGAATGGCCAATTTACTACGTGAATCCCACTCACTTCAATGCCCGCTTCGCCCCGATGTTCAAGCACGACGCCCTGATTTCCTTCTAGCGGCGGTTCGATAGCCTTCTGATCTGCTCTTCCAGCTTCATCCGTTCCCATAAACCCGGCTTGCGAAGTTGGAACCTGCGGCGGCGCCACCGCTCTTCGAGCTGCCGGCCCTTCGGTGGCTCCAAGGGCGCCTCTCCGAATAGCACCCTGGCTGTCCGCTTCAGCGTCCAGTATTTCCTCCGCTGCACCCAGAACACCAGACCCACCCGATTCAGCCGGTCGTGAATCTGCAATAGAAGCTGGTGCTGGACACGATCCGACATTGATAAAACAGCACATTCCGGCTTTGTGTCCAAACGGGCCGCATTCCGCGCCGCGCACCAAGCCGCTGTCGCCAGCCGCTCCGCCTGCCGGCGGTCCTCCGGGCGCGTCATCCCGGACGGAAATCTGAATGCCTGCGTGATTTCAGAGCCAAACCAGCGGTATTGGCTCTCGCCTTCACGGTCGCCCGCCCGCACCAGCCTTTCCTGCAATCCGGCGGAGTAATGCCCGTGCTTCAGACCGTTCAGGGCCACACGAGCCTTGCCCTGTGGCGTACGAGGCCCCGTCGATTTCTGGGCATTGGCGCGATTGGCAGCCAGCAAAGCGAGTGTTCGCGTGGGCGACTTGCGGAGAGACATGATTGGGCCTAACCGGAGCCATTTCCGGCAAATAGCCCGACCGTCTATTACTATATAGTAACTAGATTCTGGTGTCAAGTCAGATTTGACGGGCCGTGATTCAGTTCCCTATTGTCGGGCAGCACTTCAGCATGGACCCCGCCTTCGCGGGGGCGACGACCCAGGACAAGACCGGGGGTTTAAGCGGGGTGACAAGCAAAGACAGGACCCTGCCCTATGCGGGGTGACGACCCAGGGCGGGACTCCGGCATCGCCCATTCCGGCCACGTGGCTCAGCCCGGCTGGTTCCTGTGGCGGTCGGCCACGACGGTCACTTGCATATCCCTTGAAAGCCGGACCACCTGCTGCACCAGATCTTTGCCAAAAAAGAGTTGGAGCCGCGAGGTTTTGGTAGGGCGGGCGACAAAAATCTGTGTGATTTGATGCAACCGGGCAAATTCAACCAACGCTTCGGCTGCATCGTTTCCTTTCAGGGTTCGTGTTTCGATGTGAAGGTTGCGGGCGAAATTCAAATGCCTCTCGAGGGCGGCGCGATCCTCAGCAGGTATTTCGTGATCGTCAAATTCCGGTTGAACGCAAACCGCAAAGCATTCCGCATGAATATAATCCGCCACGCGCCGGCCGCGCCGGATCAACATGGCGCATAAGGGGTCCGGCGTGATAAAAATCAAAATACGTTCTTGCTGGGCCGGTTCCGAAGGCTGCTGCAAAATGTTGCCGCCGGATGAGGGGTGGGAATCGGCGGTCCCATCCTGGCTCAATTGGCGCACGTCCACCTCGTGCGCGGTTTGGCGCAAGGCCAGCTCGCGCAGGACCACCAGGTTGGACTCCTTGAAGAAGTTTTCCAGGGCGCGGCCGGCCTTCTCCGCCGGATAAACCACGCCCCGCTTCAGACGGTTCAGCAGGGCTTCGGGGGGCAAGTCCACCATCACCACTTCATCGGCGTCTTTGATGACCCAGTCGGGGACCGTCTCCTGCATGCGAATTCCGGTGATCCGCCAGATCTGGTCATTCAGGCTCTCAATATGCTGGACGTTCATGGTGGTGATGACGTTAATCCCGGCGTCCAGCACAATCTGCACATCTTCCCATCGCTTGGTCCGGACCGAGCCGGGAACATTGGTATGGGCGAATTCATCCACCAGGCAGACCTGGGGCCGGCGGTGCAAGATGGCCTCCGTATCCATCTCTTCAAAAGTGGCGCCACGGTATTCCAGCCTCCTCCGGCTGACATTTTCCAGGCCTTCGGCTTTGGCGATGGTATCCTTGCGGCCGTGAGATTCGAAGTATCCAACGACAACGTCCTTGCCTTCATTCTTCAGCTCCTGACCCTCGTCCAGCATTTTATAGGTCTTTCCCACACCGGCGGCGTAACCCAGATAAATCTTCAGCTTGCCGCGTGAAGTGGGAGTCAAGGGGCCGGTCATGGATAGACTCCTCAGAGTGGAAACACCCGGACGTCAATCCCTTCGGCTTTGCGAATCAGCGCATCGACATCGTTGCCCCAGAGGCGGTCGAGCCAACCCACTTTCGAGCTTTGCTCCACAAAAATTTGGGTGATACCGCGTTCGCGGGCGAATTGCACCACCGTTTCCACCGCATCCTCACCGTCCAAGGGCTCAATCTGTGCGCCATGCTGGCGGGCCCTCTCGAGGTTTGCCTCCAGGATGGACCGCTCGTTGGGTGTGAGGTCAGGACGGTCGAGGTAAGCCACCAAGAGTTCGCCGTGAAAACGCCCTGCGTTGCGGCTTCCACTTTCGATCATCTTTGCGGCGTTGGCGGCAGGGGTCACAAAGACCAGAAGCCGCTCCTGCGCCCCCCAGAGCTGTTCGATGCCGTTGCGCTGAAGATATCCTTCCAGCTCGCGGTCGACCACGTCGGCTGCCAGGAGCAGTGCAATCTCCCGAAGTTCAGAGAGATGTTGCTGCCTGCGGGCGGCTTCGGGCGCCGCTTCCGCCTCACTTCCCGGCTCCAAACATGCATCTGTGGGAAGGTCCACCACCTCAATCTCGTCCGCCTTGTAGATGAAGGCCACGGGAACCGTTTCCTCGGCGTATCTTCCTGTGATTTTTTCGACCTGCTCGCGGTATTCCTCAATATATTGAAGGTTGACGGATGCGATCACGGAAATGCCCGCTTCCAGCAACTGCTCCACGTCCTGCCAGCGCCTGGAATGGACACTGCCGGGAGGATTGTCATAGGCGAGCCCGTCCACCAGGCACACCTCCGGCCGGCGGCGCAGAATTGCTCCCACGTTCATCAAGGTGCGGCCCTCTCTCTCGAGAAGAGGAATCACCTCCATCTTTTCAATAAGTGCTTCGACCTCCGGAGAAACCGCAGGTTGAATGGCGCCAACCACAACGTCCTCACCGCGATCGTGACGGCGCCTTCCTTCGTCCAACATGCGGCGGGATTTTCCCACACCGGAGGTGTAGCCCAAGAAGATTTTCAGCCGTCCGCGATTTTGCTTTTCTTCCTCCGCCTGGACCTGGCGAAGCAACCTCTCCGGGTCTGGGCGCGTTGCTGTCGCCTTCGGTAAGTAATTAGACATGCCGCTCCTTCTTGAAACCTCTTTCGGAATCATCCCGCCCATTACATCTTTGTAGCACATTCCGGCCCTGGATGAGCCTGGAGGGTAGTGCTGTAGCGGCGCTCTATAGGCGCCGAACCTGGATACTCAGCGGTTTTTGGCGCTTATAGAGCGCGGCTACAGCAAATTGCGCTACTACGCTACCACGCGCCCTGTTTGCCTCCAAACCACCATATCATTCCCACCGTGGCGGTGTTTTGATCGCGCTTCAAAACATTGGGAAGATTGGTGAGGAAGAAAGGTTGGTTGGAAAAATCCCGCCGGAATTCACCACGCAATTGGAATCCTTCGCCGAATTGGTAGGTGGCTGTCAGGGTTCCTTCCTTCAAGTCCTGAGTCTTGCCGCTAAACAGCCCTCCCTGGTCGTCGAGATATTCGAACCGTCCCGCCAAGTCAAAGGCGGGGGTGAACTGGTACTTCACGTATCCGGCTCCGCCCGAGACCTCTGCCGGCGGCGAGTTCGAAAAAACCCGGTTGATCACATAGTCGCCTTCGCCGGAAAAGAGCAATTTATTCGTCACGTTCCAAGTGGCGTAAGAATCGAAAATGTGCTCCCGGCCATTCGGAGTAGGCTCAACCGGAGTTGTGGAAAGGCCGGGCTGGGTGGGAAGCAGTGGGATGCCGGGATTCAGATCCAGGGTATAGGCCCGCTGCTGCTCGCCCTCAAAGTAGTTCATTTGCCATGAGGTGGCGCGGTTGGGTGTGACAATAAAGGTGAAATCATTGGAGCGGCCATTATTGAAGCTTTCCGTCTAGTTGGCGCCAGCACTGTTATGCCTCACACGCCAGAAGACGCCAGACTTATCCGCAAATTCTGCCATCGAGTCCTCAAAACATGAAACCCGCTTCAACCATGCCACGAGGTTGGGTGCGATTCATACCGTGCGGACCAAACCCGTCTCCCGGCGTGAAACTGGTAGCTTGAACAAAGGAAAACTCTCCCCGAACGAAGAAGCTGTGGTCTTGAAAAGTCGGGGTCAGCGTGATCGACCACGCACCGCTGCCTGGACCGTATATCAAGTTGACGGCGCCGTCGCGGAGGTTCCCTGTGCTGGAGATATATTCGGCCCGACCCGCCAAAGACATGTGGTGCTTGAAATTGTAATTCATCAAAATCGCCGTGCCGCGCGTCGCCGCGCCGTGCAGCATGCCGATTTTCAGGTCAGTGGCCACATCGGTGTACTGAAGGTAGGGCTGGATCATCCAAGGCCCGTGGCTGTAAGTATAGATGAGGTCGTAGATGTCGCTGTTGTTTTGCACGGGTGTAGCAAGACTCGTAAAGGCGGTGTGCCCGAGATTCCCGCCACCCACGAACGCCAAAGTATTGGCCTCATTAAGCGCGTAACTCAAGGAGCCACAAAGCCAGGTGTAGCGGTTGGAATAGAAGCCGTCGTTCCAGGCCAGGGAGGCGCGGAGATGGCCAATGCTGTCATTGATTTGCACACCGCGATTGACGGCGTTCTCCTGGTTCCACAGGAGGCCGCGCTCGATGTTCATGTTTTCAAAGGTAAACGTATATTCGGCGCCAATCAGCGTGGGCAGCGCGCCGATCATGAGCGAGAAATTCCCCTTTGGGGCCAGCTTCAAGTAGCCTTCCGGCAGCACGCCGTAAAAGTCGCTCACCGTGTTGACTGTGGAGCGGAACGGCGTGCCTAAGGCCGGTAAATTGTAGGCGCCCGCTTGCAAATAAAATTGCCACCAGCCGGTGGTCTTTTGGATAAAAATCTGTCCATTACTAAGATCCCAGTGTGTGGATCGATCGCCAGGGATCCAATTCCCCTGCAATAAGCCCATGCCACCGAGGATTCCGGTGATGTCGAGTTTTCCAAAAGGGCCCGCATCGAACGTTTTAGGCACTGCAGTCTGTAGCGGCGCGGACACAGCGGGCGTGGGGAGAGGTTGCGGGCTGGCCGCTGCCCCCGGCGGTGTGGCAGGTGGGGAGCTTGATGCGCTTTGGTCTTGAGCGTGGAGCTTCGGAACGCCGGCCCACATCAGGGCTAAGGCCAGAACAGCAAGGCATAAGCTTCGGGGTTTTTTGTCCATCGGGTTAAGTGTCCATTCTCATGAGCTTCACCAGAGTCTTGATAAATTGTAAAAATAGCCGCGTGAATAATTGAGCTGATCCTTCGTGTAATTTCCTTCCTCCCCAAGCGAAGAGAACCATTTTCCGAATTGGATGGTGAGACCGTTTCCAAGTGGGACGATATAGTCGCCGTAGGCTTGAGCGATATTCCGGTAAACCTGTGGCCGGGGTTCATTGACAGGGCTCCCTTGCAGCGTTTCGGTGGCCTGGCCGTACATCAAATCCAGGCGGAAGCCGAAAGGACGGTTCTGGGAAAGGTCGGCCGCCCGCTCCACAATCACACCGGCTTGATTCAAGCTGAAGCTGTTGCTGAGCACATCGTAGGTTCTGAGCAGATTGACGCCGCCCAAGGGATTGTTGAAGTTGTAGCCGTAATATCCGTCCAGATCGAAGTTCAGCGTGGTTCCGGAAAGGAAGCCTGGAATAGCGGACGCAGGCTGCGGTTGGGCGGCAGCTTGAGTTGCGGCTGCGGTCTGACCAACGTTGGGCGGGGTCGCGGGGGTGGCGGTCGTACTAACGGCCGTTGCGAATGTAGCGGCTTGCTGAATTGGGGTCGATTGCGAAGAGCGTTGGACAACTGACGCCGCCTGATTTTGGGCAGCGACTGGGATCGCGGGTTGAGACGGGGCCTGAATTTGGTCAATCTTCTCCCGCAGTTCGGCGACCTGTTTTTCCAGCTTATCAATTCGATCCAGCAGGTCCTTTTCTTGAGGAGTCAAGCTGGGGTCATGATCTTGCGATCCGGCATTCTGGCCCGCCGCCGGAATGGCTTGTTGCGAGAAAGCTTCCGAAGCCAAACCCGTCATCAAGAACAGACAAATTGAACACACTACGAGCGTTGTAGTTGAAAATCGCATGATTCCTAGATCCTTTCTGGCGTGAAGCGGGGAACGCCATGGCACGATCGCATCTGTCGAATGCGGGCGGAGTCCCTCATCGATGCGGAAACTGCTGGTCTAAATCCAAATTGAGCAAGAGAACGTTGACGCGGGGTTCTCCAAGAAAGCCCCATTGGCGGTGAATGACATGGGTTTGGATGAGCTTGAAAATCTGATCCACGGGGACGCCCCGGGAGCTGGCAACGCGGGGCGCTTGTGCCTCGGCGGACGCCGGACTGATGTCCGGATCAAGACCGCTGCCCGAGGCCGTGACTAAGTCGGCCGGGATAGGACCGGCGTAGCCGGGGTTTTCCTTGCGAACTTGCTCAACAGAAGCCTTCATACGATCCATCAACTTCTGACTGGTCGGACCCAAATTCGAACCCCCGGAAGCTGTCGGATCGTATCCGCTATTGCCAGCGGCTGAGGGCCGGGGATGGAAATACTCGGGCTTCGAGAAATTCTGGCCAATCAGTGCCGACCCCACCACTTGGCCATCGTGCTTCACCAAGCTGCCATCCGCCTGCCAAGGAAAGAAGAAGTGGCAGACGCCGGTGATAACACCCGGATAGATGAGTCCGGTGAGTAAAGTCATAACGAACATCCAACGGAATGCGGGGCCAATTTGGTTCTTCATAGTCCCTTTCTTTGCCTGAATTACTCACGGGCTTCTACATTTGGGCGGCCAGCCTGTCATTCTGAGCGAAGCGAAGAATCGCAGTATTTCTGCCCTGGGTAAACTCCGCGAAAAATTCCGGTATTTCGCTCAGGGCAAACTCCTCCAAGCATATCCAGCCCGTTCGCTGTCGAGGAAGAAGTCAAATACAGTGATTCTTCGCTTCGCTCAGAATGACAGCGTTGGAGGTTTGGGTGAGACTCCAAGCTCCAGAAATGTAGAAACTTAAGAGCACGGTTAAAACTCTGCCCTGACGGTTCTTGAACAAAACCTTCGCGAATAATGAAGGTTAGGCCAAGTGCAACAATCCGAGCAGCCGGTCGATCAGCCAAATGCACGGGAAGGGAGCGATGAAACCTCCCAATCCGTAGATCCAGAGGTTGCTGCGCAACATCGCCGCCGCGCTTTGCGGCCTGTACTTCACTCCGCGCAAGGCCAGCGGCACCAGAGCGATGATGATGAGCGCGTTGAAGATCACCGCCGCCAGGACGGCGCTCTGGGGAGAATGAAGGCGCATGATGTTTAACTTGTTCAGCGCCGGATAAGTGACGGCGAACATGGCAGGAATAATCGCGAAGTACTTCGAAACATCGTTGGTGATGGAAAAGGTGGTCAACGCGCCGCGCGTGATCAGCAACTGCTTGCCGATGGCAACGATCTCAATAAGCTTGGTGGGATTGCTGTCCAGGTCCACCATGTTACCGGCTTCCTTGGCCGCCATGGTGCCGGTGTTCATGGCCACGCCCACGTCCGCCTGGGCCAAGGCCGGAGCGTCATTGGTGCCATCTCCGGTCATCGCCACCAGCCGTCCCTGGGCCTGTTCTTTTTTGATGTAATCCATTTTGTCTTTGGGAGTCGCTTGCGCCAGAAAGTCGTCCACTCCGGCTTCCTGGGCAATCGCCGCCGCAGTCAGCGGATTGTCACCGGTGATCATGACGGAGCGAATGCCAATTTTCCGGAGTTGCTCCAGCCGTTCGCGCATCCCGCCCTTGACGATATCCTTCAAGTGAATGAGCCCCAAAAGCCGGGGCCCATCGGCCACCGCCAAGGGCGTGCCACCGGTGCGGGAGATGCGATCCGATAATTCCAGGAAATTGTCCGGGACCATGCCGCCGTTCTCTTCGACGAAGCGCACAATGGCGTCGGTCGCTCCCTTGCGCAAATGGCGGCCGTCCAGGTCCACGCCGCTCATGCGCGTGTAGGCTGAAAATGGAATGAAGGAAGCTTCCTGGTGGGACAATTCGCGGCCGCGCAGGTTGTATTTTTCCTTGGCCAGCACCACGATGGAGCGGCCCTCGGGAGTTTCATCCGCCAAGCTGGAAAGCTGAGCGGCATCGGCCAGTTCCTGGCCGGAGACGTTTCCGGCAGAGATAAACTCCACCGCCTGGCGGTTGCCAAGCGTGATAGTGCCGGTCTTATCCAGCAGGAGCGTATCGACATCGCCCGATGCCTCCACGGCTTTGCCGCTCATGGCCAACACGTTGTGCTGGATCACGCGGTCCATACCGGCAATGCCAATGGCGGAGAGCAACCCGCCGATAGTGGTGGGGATCAGGCAAACCAGCAGCGCCACCAACACCGCGACGGCCGGTACGGTCCCGGCCCCGGCGGCTCTGACGCTGTAGATGGCAAACGGCTGCAAAGAGATGACCGCCAGAAGGAAGATGATGGTCAGCCCGGCGATCAGGATGTTGAGCGCGATCTCATTCGGGGTCTTCTGCCGCTCCGCTCCTTCAACCAGCGCAATCATACGGTCCAAAAACGTTTCGCCCGGGTTGGAGGTGATCTTGATTTTGATCTGGTCGGAGAGAACTTTGGTTCCGCCGGTTACGGCGCTGCGGTCGCCGCCGGATTCACGAATCACCGGGGCGCTTTCACCGGTGATGACCGATTCGTCGACCGTTGCAATGCCTTCGATCACTTCGCCATCTCCCGGAATCAGCTCCCCGGAGGAGCACAGAACGGTATCTCCGGCGCGCAGCTTCGAAGATGGGACCTGCTCGATTCTGCCATTTCCAAGAATGCGGTTGGCGATGGCATCGGTTTTCGTTTTGCGGAGCGTTTCCGCCTGAGCCTTGCCGCGGGCTTCAGCCATGGCTTCGGCGAAGTTGGCGAAAAGAACGGTGAACCAAAGCCAAAGATCGATCTGCAGCTCAAATCCCACCCGGTGCCTTCCGGCCAGCGCGTCCGGCGCCAAAAAAAGCAGGGTCAAGGCGGCGCCAACTTCCACCACAAAGATCACGGGGTTCTTGAGAAGCTTGAAGGGATTCAGCTTCAAGAAGGATTCCTTGATGGCGCGCCCGACGATCTCAGGATCGAACAAAGGACGCGCCCGCGCCAGTTTCTTCGGGATGAGGGTTGTCGGGTCGTCGTCAACCATTACAGGAGAAGCTAGATTCGTTGCCATGGATTAACTCCCAAAAGGAAACACGATGAATGAGAACAGTTTTCCCTGATGCATCAGGAAATGTTCAACCAGGGGCCCCAGCGCCAGCGCCGGAAAGAAGGTCAAGGCGCCAATCACGATCACGGTTCCTACCAGGAGGCCCACAAAAAGCGCACCATGGGTCGGCAGTGTGCCGCTGGAAGACGGCACTTTCTTCTTCGCGGCCAGGCTGCCGGCGATCGCCAAAACCGGAAAAATGAACGCGAAGCGGCCTAGCAGAGTCGCCAGGCCGAGGGTGAGGTTAAACCAGGGCGTATCGGCGTTGAGTCCGGCAAAGGCGCTGCCATTGTTCTCGGGGGCGCTGGAATAGGCGTACAAGAGCTCGCTGAAACCGTGGGGACCCGGGTTGGTGAGGTTTGCCACCGCCGGTCCGGGCGGATTCCAATAGCCGTTCTTAGCGAACGGGGCCACGGTGCTGATGGCGGTGAAAACCAGGATGACGAAGGCGGTGGCAATAATAGAAACCATCGCCATTTTGACTTCCTTCTGTCCGATTTTCTTCCCCAGATACTCCGGTGTCCTGCCTACCATGAGTCCGGCAATGAAGACCCCGACAATGGCGTACAACAACATGCCGTATAAGCCCGATCCCACGCCCCCGAAAATGACCTCATCCGTCTGGATGTTGAACAGCGGCACCAAGCCGCCAAGCGGAGTAAAGCTGTCATGGACGCTGTTGACAGCTCCACAGCTTGCATCGGTGGTCACGGTCGCGAACAAAGCAGAGTCAGCGATGCCAAAGCGGGTTTCCTTTCCTTCCATGTTACCGCCGGGTTGACGGCCCGTGTACGTGCGCTCCACCCCCAGCCTCAATAAGGTTGGATTGCCCGCCTGTTCGTAGTGGTAACAGGTGAATACGCCAATGGCGAACATGATCGCCATGGCTGAAAAGATGGCCCAGCCCTGCCGGGTGTCACCCACCATGCGTCCGAAGGTGTAAGTGAGTCCGGCCGGTATCAAGAAGATTAGGATCACTTGCAAGAAGTTGGTGAGTGGCGTCGGGTTTTCATAAGGATGGGCCGAGTTGGCATTAAAGAATCCACCGCCATTGGTTCCCAACATCTTGATGGCCTCTTGAGAGGCTACGGGACCTTGCGGGATCGACTGAGCGGCGCCTTCCACCGTCTTGACATTGACGTAGGAATGAAAATTCTGAATTGCCCCCTGGGAACAAAATATCAACGCCGTTACAAAGGAGATGGGCAGCAGGACGTAGAGCGTGGCGCGCGTGAGATCCACCCAGAAGTTGCCCACCGCATTGGCTTGCTGCCGGGCAAAACCCCGGATCAATGCCACCACCACGGCAATGCCTACCGCCGCAGAAACAAAATTCTGCACCGCCAAAGCCGCCATCTGGACGAAATAACTCATTGTCATCTCACCGCTATAAGCTTGCCAGTTGGTGTTAGTGAGGAAGCTGGCCGCGGTGTTAAAGGCCAGGTCCGGCGTTACCGCCGTCGCTCCGGAGGGTGCGGCTTTCGTGCCAAAGTGCATGGGATTGAACAGCAGGACGCCTTGCAACCGCTGGATGATGTAGACAAACAGGAAAGCCACGGCGCTCAATGCAATCAACGATGCCGCGTATTGCGTCCAACGTTGCTCGCTGTCCTCACGCACGCCGGAAAGCCGGTAGATCAGGCGCTCCACCCCCCGCAGCAGCGGATGGAGGAAAGTCCGCTCACCTTGAAATATCCGGGCCATGAACGCGCCCAGAGGCTTCGTCAAGGCCAGAATCACAATTGAAAACACGGCAATCTGCAGAAATCCAAAGGTGGTCATGTCAGTTCCTCAATCCTTAAAAACGTTCGGGATGAAGCAAGGCATAGACGAGATAGACGAACAAGAACAGCGCCGTCACACCTGAAATGATGTATTCCAAAGGCTGCCTCCTTCCGGCTTAGAGCCGGTCACAAGCCCGGGTGAAGGCCCAGCAAAGGGCAAAAAAGAGAATTCCAATGGCGATATAGAAAAGGTCAAGCATGGCTCCTCACTTTGCACTCAAAAAAATAACCCGGTGGCCTTTCGCAGCGAGCAATTTTGCCAGCTTACTCTCAGACGTCGGCCAGCGGCGATCCTTTCCTCCCAGGATAACCAGGGATGGAGGCTTCAGAACTTCAGAAAGTGCTTTAATTCTGTCCCGGCACAGGTAAAGCTGCACTTGGACTTCTATCTCGTGGTGCGCGGCACGATGGGCAAGACCCACAAGTTGCGATTTTGAGAAAGCGATATCAACAGGCGGACGTTCGATTGGGAATGCCCAAGGAACCTGTTGTGCATGAATCAACTTGACTCTTGCTTCCAAACCGCTTGCCAGATGTACGGTCCAATTCAGGGCCTCTGCTGTCCACCGCAGATTCGTGAAGATGACATCCAAGACCAATCGCCGGTCCGGTTCCCCGCCACTCGCGGGCAGGCGGGGAATGCAATCACCGGAATTCACCGAAGAAATTCGATCGCCGAACGGCCTCATTGGCATCAACCCTCACTAAAATATGAGAATGGGCATAAACGAGGCATAAACGGGCAATAAAAATTCTGTAAACGGATTGGGAGCACGGGGTCTACTTCGATGGGGTAAAGCGGTAGCCGGACCAAGCATCGGTGATCAAGTGGCGGGGCTTGGAAGGATCCGGTTCGATCTTTTTGCGGAGCCGGTTCAT
>CALCEB010000082.1 GCA_937900045.1 uncultured Acidobacteriota bacterium | reverse complement strand
TGAATGTAGAAGCTGGTCTTGTCGCGCCCGTTGTAAATATGCGGCAGCACCACAGGACCCCCCAAGGAAAATGCAAAATGCTGGAAGTAAGAGGCAATCTGCGGGGATCGTGACGTATTTAATGGATAAGGATTTGCGTCCAGAGCGGAATTAGAAAATTCCTCGAAGAGATTTCCGCGGACCGTGTTCACTTTCGACGGACGATTGGCCCAGTGACCGCCCACTAATCCAGGCATGCTGGCATTTTTGGAGCCGGCGCCGGGCGAGGTCTGCTGAGATTTTGCACGAAGCTCCGCGACGCGCTTGCGGTACTGTGCCTCAGCCTTGGCCGGGTCTGTGGCGCTCACCAAGTTTCCGGAAAGCAGGAAGGAATCCGCAGCACTCGCGGATTGATCGATCGCGTATTCCGAGTGCGGTTCCTTCACCCTGGCAGGAATCTTATTCTTGGAGAAGCGAACCTTAGCCGGTTTGATCTTGAGGTGACGACCTTCGCTTTTGTTCTGAATGCCCTGGGCAGAGGCGCTCGACTTGAGAGTGCTGTTTGTCGCGGAAGCAGTTCCGGGGCCGGCATTCGCAGTGGCAGCTTGGCCAGCAGGAACAGGGGAATTGGGACTTTGGAATTCCAGCGCTACGTCTGCGCGCGATGCCCCCGCGGAATTCACATTGATATTCTCCGTAATGGCGCGACTGAAGCCCATCATGCTAAACTCCACTGAGTATGTTCCAGGCGCAATCCCTACGAAGGTGTAATTTCCGGTCCTGTCGGTCCAGGTTTTCATTTGCTGGCCTGTTTGATGATTTACGAGGAGGACCGTCACTCCGGGCAAGGCGATGCCGCGAGGACCACTTACGTGCCCGGCGATGGTTCCGGGCGCAGCGGTCTGCGCGCAGGCGAGCGCCGGTGTCAAGAGCAGAAGAAACAGCGCGTGGCGCACGATAAGCGCGAGGGTGTTCCGGCTACAGGTCCGGTTGTGATCAATTTCAGGCTTCAAGTGCATAGAGAGAATCCCGGCTCGTTGTTTTCGCTTCGTACATGGCGGCGTAGCTCCCGCCTTGGGCCATCAGATCATTGTGAGTTCCGCGTTCAACAATACGGCCTTGTTCAAGATAAAGGATGAGGTCCATTTCCCGCATGATTTCGAGCTCATGAGTGATCCAGAGCGTCGTCCGCCCCTTGCTGAGACGTTCAAGGGCCTGGCTGACTTCCAGGTCGCCTCGGTTATCCAAGCTGCTCGTAGGCTCGTCAAGGATGAGAATGGGTGATTTGCGGAGAGCGGCGCGCGCAATGGCCACGCGCTGGCGCTCGCCGCCCGAAAGGGTCGCCCCGCGTTCGCCAAGAATGGTGTCATAGCCCTGTGCCAACTGTGTGATGAACGGATGGGCGCTGGCGACTTTTGCCGCCTCCCTAATCTGTTCGATACTCGCACCCAGCGATCCATATCCGATGTTTTCCTGGACGCTCGCCGAATAGAGGACACTTTCCTGGAAGACGATGGCAACGTTGGACCGCAAGGAATTCACCTTGTAGTCCCGCAGATCACGGCTGTCGAGCAAGATGCGGCCCTCGGAAGGGTCATAGAACCTCATGAGCAGGCTGGCCAAAGTGGATTTGCCGCTTCCGGACGGCCCGACAAGGCCGACGTGCTGGCCAGCCTTGAATTCGAAGCTGATGTTGTGAAGAACGGAGGAATCCGGCTGGTAACCAAACGAGACATTCTCAAACCGGACGTTACCTTGAATGCTGCTTGCTTCCACGGCATTTGCACAATCTGTGATGTCCGGCTGGGTATCGAGCAGATCGAGCACCCGGTCACCGGAAGCCAGGGCTTTGGCAATCTGGCCCGAGTTGCGGGCTAGCTGCCGCATGGGACGGAAAGCCTTGCGCAAATAGCTCACGAAAACGATCAGTTCACCAGGGGTGATCTGACCAGCGATCACCCACTGCGCGCCGATCCAAAGAACTGCCGCGGTCACGATCGTCCCCAGGATTTCTGTGGTGCGGCTCAGGCCGGTGGAAAGCTTTTGGACGCGAGCGGCTTCCTGAAAACTTTCCTGATTTTGGATCGTGAAAGCGCGATAAAAGAATTCCTGAAGAGAGAATGCCTGCACGACAGCGATGGATCCAAGAGCCTCCGTGGTTGTGGAAGCTACCGCGGCTTCCCGTTGCCGCTGTGTCTTGGCGGCAATTTTCACGCTGCGAGTCATGCGCGAAATCAAGATGATGAACACGGGAAAAGCCACCACCGCCAGAAGAGCTAACCTCCAATTCATCCAGAACATGACCCCTAGCATGGCCAACACCGTCAGAACGTTCGTGAGCAAGGGAAGCGCGGCTGTAACCAGTACGTCGCGCATGCGGTCTAAATCTGTGGTAACCCGGGTGATAAGATCACCCGTTCTTTTCCGGAAGTGAAATCCTAGCGAAAGGTTCTCCAAGTGGAAAAAGAGGCGGCTGCGAACCCTCGCCAGAATTTCCGACGCGGCCAGCGCCATGAAAACGGTGCTGAAATAGTCGTCCACTGAGGCAAGCCCGGGAATCACAATTAGGGCCAAGGCCAGGATGATGAGTTGCGTCCTCAAATCGTGTGTATGCAAAAACGGCAGGTGGTGTAGGCGACGGTGAGCTCCAGCGCGAAAGATAATGTTGTAGATAAACTTCAAGGGCCAGGGTTCGAGGACGTGCAGAAAGATCGAGATCATCAGCGTGACCACGGGCAGCCAAAGGACCCGCTTCTGCTCTGCAATTTGCGGCCAGAAAGCTCTTACAAGCTTCACGATGCTGGGAATGATTTCACGCGCCTTCTTCGGTTTCTTCATTGAGCCACTCCCTCAGTCTCCGGCGCGCGTTGCAACGCGGGAGCGTGGTAAAAGCTGCCGAGCATAACGGCTGAGGCTTCTGCCCCGTCGAGCCTCAAGCGGATCGGAATGGGTTGGCGATGCAAAGCTTCTAGAATCCGGCCAGAGAGCACACCGGGTTCAATATCTGCGGGATGGATCAATCCAATCACTCCCCGCTCCTCAAGCTTGCGGGCGCGGATCATTTGTTCCTGGTCATCATTCGAGGTGTAAGGAAAGATCAAAGCCCGAGCTCCGGTGCGGAGCACATTCATCACCGTGTTATATCCTCCCATGCTGATCGAAAGCGCCGCTCGTTCCATGAAGGTCTGAAAACGGGGCGTGAACTTTGCCAGCCGGACGTTCTGCTGGCCGGCAGCGGCTTGCTGCAAGTCCGCAAAGACGTCGTCCGGAATATACGGACCGGCATAAATGTGAAAGGGGTTGGGCACCCGGCCTTGCAACTCAGCGCCGGCTTGCAAGACGGATTTCAACAAGCGGTGACCATTGCGGTACCGTCCGCTGCCGATGCTCGCCAGAATCGGAGCCGCGGGATTCAACACCATCTCCTCATCTGCGGCCAAGACGGAAGCCGGCCCGTTGCTGGGTGCGGTGGGCTGAGTTACGTAGCCCGTGTATTGAACCGGGCAGCGAAGGTGCGCGGTGCAGGGAAAAGTCTCTTCAAGCCGTACAAAGGACGGGTCCCCGTGCACGAGGATCAAGTCAAAATAACTGTTTACAATCTGGCACACCCGCTTTTCGTAGGCTTGCTGATCCTTCTTGGTGACAAGGATGTCACGAAGGCTGCAAACAATTTTGGGCCGGCTGGAAGCCACGCGCGCACGGTCAAGCAGCGGAATAAGCTCAAAGGCGAAACGCTTGCGCCCGAAGGGGAACAATTCAATCACCAACAAGTCAGGCTGAAACCTCTCAAACAGCCCAAGCAGCATCCGCTTTCTCTGCCGTTGGATTTCCTCAACAGTCTCCGTGGAACTGCGGGTCTCGAGGGCGGAAAAATCGGCGTCGGTCTGGAGCGGCGGGAGGCTGGCAAGCTCCACCTGGGAGGGGAAGGTGAAACCCGCAACCTCGCCGCCGCCGTTCACCAGCAAAACCTGGGCTTGGGAGGCTAGGGCGTGCACGATTCCGGAGCTCCTCACCCAATGCCCGATGCCAAGAACGTGCTGGCAGTAAAACATCACGCGCATGGTTTGACCTCCAGCCCCTTTGTAGATCCTTCCTTCGGCAGCGTTTCGTGCCGTTCGGCCCCCATCAGCCTGTCTCGAACCGTGCGAACGTTACGTTCCAGTGAAAAATGGCTCAACACTTTCTCCCTTCCCTTAATCCCGAACTGTAACCGCAGCTCTGGGTGCTGGAGCAGGAACTCGATGGCTTGCGCTAGTTCGTCCGGGTCCTTCTGCTTCACCAGGATGCCGTTTTCCATGTGATCAACCAACTCGCTGATCCCGGAGATGTCCGTTGACACCACGGGAAGCCGGAGCGCCATCGCTTCAATCAGCACATTGGGAATTCCATCCCGGTCACCGTCGTCGGTCACCTGGCAGGGCAGGGCGAGGATGCTGGCCTGGCGGTAAACTTGAATCAGTTCATCCTGGGTCATCTTGCCGATCAATCTGACATGCGTTCCGAGTTTAAGCCGGACGATCTGCTCCTTCAACTCATCTTTACCGGGACCGTAGCCTACAATAGCGCAGCGAAAGTCATGGCCTTTCTCCTTGAGCAGCCAACAAGCATGAACTAAGTATCGGAAGCCCTTCTTCTCGCACAGCCTGCCCACCCCTAGTATCAGCGGCGGGACAGTGCGGACCACGCTGCTCCACGCACCCGAATCAAAAAAATCGAAATCAATCCCATGGTGGGCCAGAATAATCGGCTTGGAGCTGGTGGAAATACTCTGAAGGTATTTGCGGTTAAAGCCGGTACACGTCAGGACGAATTCAGCCCCTGCAATTTTCCGGTCCAATTCCCACGCCTCGGTCAGATAGATGTCCTTGGCGTGGGCAGTAAAGCTGTAGGGAACCCCGGTGAATAGAGACACCAGTTCCGCAACCGACGTAGGAATATTGGCAAAATGCGCATGAAGATGCTGAATCTCTTCATGCATGACGATTCTTGCTATGAATCCGGCTTGCAGGAGTTTGCGAAGTTTCCTTGAGGAGGGTGAGCTATGGTGCCGCCGCAGCAAGAATGCTACTGCGGTCTTGACGTAGCTGCAAAACTTCCCTGGCGAGGGGCAGATACTTTCCCACCGCCGGAACAACGTGATCATGGTCACGAAATAGCGAAGAGGGTTGGAGACAAATAGCAGAATGTTTTGCCACAAAACCCGGTACCGGTCATCCAAATCGCTACCAGCTTGAATCACCGGGATGTAAGTGATCTGGGCTTGAACCCTTTCAACCGCCAGGTGATTGCGCTCATCGGATGGGGTCTTCAGCGAGAAGATGTGGAGCTTCACTCCCTGTCTTTCCAGTTCGAGAATCTCATTCAGAATGAAAGTCTCCGAAAACTTGGGAAAGGTTTTCACCAGATATGCAACTTTGCGTTGTCCGTTTGTCTGTGGCATGTTTCACGCTTGTTGTATCCAAGTTGTGTTATTCATCTCGGCTGGACTATCCAGATTGCTTGTGGCCTTCTAAGGATAGTACCATCCGGGTGAAATACTGCAAACCGTTCAGGTCAATTACCCCTTCAGTGTTCAGGGGCGTGCTGAGGGAGTGGAGTTGAGCTTCCACCGCCTGCATCAGAAGATCTGGGGTGAGCTGGTCAGGATGAATCATTCGGAACAAGAACCTGTCCGAGAGGCGTTTGGCCCGGATCAATTGCTCTTCTACCGGATGTACCCGTGGGACGAGGACAGCCCTCTTGCGAAGCGAGAGAAGCTCACACACCGTGTTGTAGCCGGCCATGGAGACCACGACGTCCGCGGCCGCTAGATAACTCATCATGTCGTTGGTGAATTCGAGCATTTGGACGCTATTTGAGGAGCGGGCAAGATCCTGCAACTTCTCACGCCGCGAGGTGCACAACTCCGGACCGGTAATTACTAAGCTCCGGGTGTTGCAATCCTGCAACCCTCGATTCACGGCTGTGAGGTAGGTTTCGATCAGATGGTATCCATCCTCGCCACCTCCGGTCGTGACCACCACCAGTTTCTCGGGCTCGCTCACGTTTAATTCTTTCCGCAGGTCCTCCCGGCTCCTGCCTCTTAACTTTCTTCCGATATAGCCGCAAAAACTCACCCGCCTTTGGATGACTTCTGGAATCTGGTACTCCTTGACCGCATCGAAAATGCGGGGATCGCCGAACACAAGAACGCGGTCATAGTAGAGTTCAACTGTTTCGTAAAACGCCTGCCGGTTCCAGTTCTTGATGGTTACCTCGGGACAGTCCAGGATATCCCGCAGGACCAGGAAAATACGTGCCGCTGGCGAGTAAACCTTCAAGTGATGCAGGCCGGCGATCAGTTCTCCCGCCAGCCCAGCCGGCTTTTTGTCAACCAGCAGAATGTCGGGTTTGAAGTTCTCCACGGTGGTGCGGATAATCTCACTCCGTAGCTTGACCGCCTTCGTCAGTTCCATGTCGAGAGTGCGGACTTGTAACTCGCCCCCTTCGCTACGCTTCAGGCAGGGTAGTTTGATGTAGTCCATCTCCTCCGGAATACGGAAGCTGTGCAGCATGGGCGAGCCGGAGACGACGAGCGTAGAAACATCCGAGCAGGATTCTTGAACATGCTTGCATAGCGCCAGAATCCTGCGAATGTTGCCGAGTCCAAATGTGTCGTGCGAATAAATCATCAGTCTCATAGTCGAACCTGCAAACCCGTAGCGTTTCTCTTATATCGCTTGACTCCACCGCAAAGACGATGTCATCGATCCATAGCGAGCCCGACAAGGCTGGGTGAAGCCCAGTTGAAGCCCGGGCTACGGAGTGGAGCCAGTTGCCGCGAGAGAATCGCTTCCTCCACGGAAGGATTGGTCAGGACGTAGGCGGGTTGCTGCTGCGGAGAAACATCCGCCCGCCCCACCCCGAGGTAACGGAACCCAGCCGCCGTAATTTGGACACGATCCAGGAAATTGCGCCCGTCGAGGATTAGGGGGTTGCCCATGCTGGAGGCCAGTCTTTCCCAGGGCAGCGAGCGGTATTCGGGCCATTCCGTCACCAGCAGCAGAGCGTCCGCTCCTTTCGCCAGATCCTCAACCGAATCACAAAACTGAATTCCGGAAGCGAGGCCTTCGTGCCGGGCCTGCTTCATGGCCACCGGGTCATGAGCCCGAACCCGTACGCCTCGATTCATCAAACGCCGGGCAATATCGAGAGCGGGAGCATCCCGCAGGTCATCAGTGTGAGGCTTGAAGGCCAGGCCAAGCAATCCGACCGTCTTGCCACGCAGCGTCCCCAACTCCCGCACCAGCTTGGCAATCATCCGTTCCCGCTGCGAATAGTTCACGTGGCGGGCGGCGGCGACGATGCTCATGTCCACACCCTGCTCGCGGGAAGACGTGACCAAGGCAGCCGTGTCCTTCCCAAAACAAGAGCCGCCCCAGCCCAATCCCGCCTGGAGGAACTGGTTGCCGATCCGCCGGTCCAATCCAACGCCCTCGATCACCTGCAAAATATCCGCATTGACGACTTCTGCGTATTCCGCCAGTTCATTGGCAAAGCTGATTTTCACCGCCAGAAAGGCGTTAGCAGCGTATTTGATAATCTCCGCCGACACGAGATCAGTGGTGACCACGGCTGCTTTCCGGCAACTTGCCGGACGCGGAAGAAATCTGGGGGGGACAAACTGCTGGTGAATAATCGGACTGTAAAGCGTCTCGAGCCTCTGCAGGGCTTCTTGGCTGTCTGACCCCACAACAATGCGGTCAGGGTACAAGCTGTCATGGATTGCCGAACCCTGCTTGAGGAACTCAGGGTTCGAGGCCACGGCAAATCTTGCTTCCGGCTGGCCAGGGTGGCTTTTCCGAAAGGCGTCCCGCACGATCTTCTCAACCTGCCGGTTCGTGCCGATGGGAACGGTGGATTTGTTGACCACCACCGTAAAGTCTTCACCCAGATGCTTGCCCGCCATCTCCGCGGCAGCATGGATGTACCGGAGGTCCGGATGGCCATCAGGAAGGCTGGGCGTACCGACGGTAATGAAAATCACCTCCGCGTCGCGCATCGCCACAGCGGGTTCACTCGTGAAATTGAGACTCTTCCGTGCTAAATAGAAAAGCTCTTCGAGACCCGGCTCATAAATGGTCAGATCCCCTTTTCGCAACGCCGCAATCTTCTGCTTGTCGGTATCCAGGCATTGCACCTCGTGTCCGAGATATGCCAGGCATACCCCTGTGCTGAGACCCACGTAACCGGTTCCGACGATACATACTCTCATTGGGCTGCCTCCCGTGATTGAGTCTGGATCAGCCATTCGCCGCCAGACCTTTCGCTTGTCCAATGTGCATGTGGCTTGCCAAACTCAGACCCCGAAGACATGATGCAGATACAGGCTTTCGCCCATTTCGCTCGAATCTGAAATGGGTCGATCGAACTCAGGGTGAGTCTTCTTTATACACACATTCCTCGACGGTCTTGCCTGTGCTGGGTGCCGAAGGCTGGCGAGGGCACTGAGACGCACGCCTTCCATCCCCGGCCGGAAGGGTTAAGGAAGATCGAACAAGCTGGGGGGATTAATGCAGGTCTTAGTGGGGCGACTCCGGATTATTATTGGAGCCTTTAGAAGACGATGCCTTAGGGTGATCGCCTTCAAGTTCCTGAGTTTCGCTTTCAGAAGGCTCGGCCATCTCATTCCCGAGGGAGTCATCTGAGCCAATGAATTCTTCTCGCAGGAATTCCGCGCTTATCTTCGAGTCGGGCGCTGTGGCATCGGGGCGTATCTCATCGGTTTGAACCGGCGCCTCCGGTACGCCTCCGATCGCGACTCGAGTGGAGAAGCCCGGCCGGACAAGCACGGAAGACCCAGGGATCCCTTTTGCGCTTACCTCTACCAAGCCCTCAAAGACGTCCACCTCGGTCACTCCAAGGCGGTTGACTTCGACATCAAATCGGGTTCCTCGCACGGCAACTACCGCGCTCGGCGTTCCCAATTGGAAAGGTGGCTGGCCACCCGTGCGCTTCCTGATAAAAGCGCGGATATGGCCAATGAGAAGCTGAAGGTAGTTCCAGTTCCCCGGACCTGGCTTGTTTAGGATTAGACGCGTGTGAGGGCGTAGCAGAACCTGACTTTCATCTTGAAGCGTTAATACCATCAGGCCATCGTGAGTGTCCAACATGGTTCCGGCAGGAAGCAACAGTCCGCGAACCGGTAAAGACGCCGCTTGGCCAGGGAGCTGAAGCTGGATCTTGCCTTTCCATTCAGAAACAAGCGCCCCGGCGAGAGGAGCGACAGAAGGCCTGGCAGCCTGCTGTGCCTTTTGGGCCGCCGTGGCGTACGATGCGCACTGCAGCAAGGCGATAAGTGCGATTGAGTGACGCCTAAGAAGTAGGCGATACATATATACTTCTCCCTATTATCATTCTATTCCTCAACGTTCGGAAATACAAGCCGGAAGCGTGTTGTGCCTACGGTAGCGTCACTGCTCGCTTCCACTCTCCCACCATGCCCTTCAGCGATACGTTTGACAAAAGCAAGACCCAGCCCCCAACCACGAACGCCACGTTCATGTTCGTCAAGGCGGAAGTAGGGTTCGAACAAGCGCGGGATTTCCTGTGGCGGGATCACGGGCCCGGCGTTCGAGACCTCGATGATCACATGGCCAAGCTCTTCCCACACGCGCATCTGCACCTCGCCCCTGCGCGGGCTATATTTAATGGCGTTGCTGAGCAGATTCAATAATGCTCCCGCGATCAAATCCGAATCTCCGCGGAACTGCGGCCACAGTCCCACCCCATCTACCTTGACCATGACCTCCGCCGCCTCGGCCAGCGGCCTGGTCACCGCAGTCAAATGAGCAAACGTTGCTTCAAGGTCCACCGCTTCACGGCGCAGTGGTCTAGCTCCCGACTCCAGGCGCAACACGTCCAAGTAAGTATTGATCATGGCCACGAGCCGGTTGGATTCCTTGAAAATTGTCTCTGCCGCTTCGGAGGATCCCTCCGCCTCCGGATATCGCATCAGAAATTCGGCGTAGCCCTGAATAGAAACCAAAGGCGTCCGTAACTCGTGCGTTACGAAGCCCAGCGCTTCAGCTCGCGCCCGGTCTCGCTCCAACCGGGTGCTCAGGTCAGTAGTGATCATCATCAAGGCCCCAGATTTGGCATGAGGCTCGGGGCGCAGCCGGACAGCTTGTACGAGCCACAGCCCTTTGTCGTTGAGCAATTCGGTTTCCAAACGCGCCCCTGGCTCGAAAATCGCTGCTTCTAACTCCTGCAAGCGAGGCTGGCGTAACACAGCAATTATTTCCTTCAAACTTGCCTGTGGCTGGCAGCCAAGCTTTCTCAAGAATTCCTGCCAGCCCGGGTTCTGAAAGGTCAAATTGCCCTCCGGGGCGAAGACGGCCAAACCCTCCTGGATGTTGGCCAGCAGCGTCTGGTCGAACGTGTACAGGGATCCCAACTCTTCTTCCAGCTCGCTCACAGCAGCAACCTTCCAATGCAGGCCACTGCCGGAAGCGGCGGCAGTACTCCCACGCAGCGCCGACCTTAAGTCTGCAATGCCGCCCGTCGTGGCTTCCCGCAACGCGCTCTGCAAGC
This sequence comes from uncultured Acidobacteriota bacterium, assembly GCA_937900045.1. Lineage (GTDB taxonomy): Bacteria > Acidobacteriota > Terriglobia > UBA7540 > UBA7540 > CALCEB01. The sequence continues at coordinate 14,241 of CALCEB010000082.1, read as the reverse complement.
GCTGGAGACTTTGCGTAAGGCTTCGGTCAACGGTCAGCAGATTCTCCACCTGTACGATGGGCAGGGCTAGAATACCAACGCACAAAAATGGGCCGAAAGAGATGAGCTGTGAATAGCCCGTCAGGAGAATATAACCCAGCCCGTACATTCCAAAAATCAGAGCTGCGGAGGCCAGCATCCCCTGCCATCCCGGGCGACTCAGGAGCAACAAGGTCAGGAGCAGGCTGAGGATGCTGAGCAGGATCAACTCAACCCCGAATCCCAATGGCCGCAAATATCGCCCCGCAAGCAGTCCGTCCACCAGATTAGCCTGGATTTCCACGCCCGGCATCAGCAGTTGCGTGCTGATCGGGGTATCAAACCGGTCTGTGATCTCCGTTGTGGCGAAGCCGATGAGGACAGCTTTGTGGCGGAGGACTTCGCCCCCTTGGCCTTGGAGAACGACCGCCGCAGGCACCCAGTCGAAGGGGGAAGGATATTGCCCGGGGTTGATCTGGCCATGGAAATCAATCAGCAGAAATCTACGACGAAGATGCTCAATTCCCGCTCCTTCGTGGGATGCGGCATTGGCTTCCAATGCTTCCGGCAGAGTGCCAGGCAAATGTCCTTCCGCGACACGCGCCACCTCGACGGCCAAGGCGAGGCGAGGCCCTTCCATGGTCATTTCAGCCAGGGGGACGCTACGGCAAATGCCATCAGGGCCTAGTACTGCTTGTACATGTCCCACGGCCCCAGCGTTGCGAGCGAAGATGGGTAGGGGGTCGAGCCATATGCGGGAGCCCAGACCGGTAGCGATCTTGGACGCCAACACCACGTTTCCCGCCGTCTTAATGGCCTCCGCCAAGTCACGGTCATCCTGGGAGGTGGTGGGTTCCGAAAGAAGTATATCAATCCCCAAAGCCCGTGGGTGCTGGGCACTGACCGAGCGGACCAGCGCGGCCAGCAGAGACCGGGGCCAGGGCCAGGAGCCATAGCGTTGCAGGCTGGAATCGTCAATCAACACCAGGGCGACGTTACGCGAATCTGGTAGTGGAAGGCGTAACCGGAAGTAAAGATCACCTGCCCTCCGGCTAAGTTCCTGCACTGGGTATGTCAGGCTGAGCACTCCGGTGAGAATGAGCAGAATAATGTTCAGGCGAATCCAGCGCCATATCCGCTTCCGTCCCTGTCCCGCTGATACTCCTGTGGCGCTCATGCGTCTCCAGGGCCTAAATCAATGCCTAGGCGGCGAGCTTTGTTGTAAAGGGACTTGCGCTCAATGCCGAGGCGCTTGGCAGCCAGTGACCGGTTGCCGTCAGCTTCGCGCAGGGCCCGCAGAATGTGCTGGCGTTCCATCTCCCGCAAAGTTCCCACTGGCATGGCATCCGGTTCGCTAGAAGTAACCAGGGGAAGCTTGCTTCGTTCCACATCCGCCGCTGTAATTTCCCCGTGAGAGGAGAATATCGCCAGCCGTTCAACGGCATTCTCTAACTCCCGCACATTCCCAGGCCAAGGAAGGCTGGCGAGGATGGATAGCGCATCCTCTCGGACCGACGCGCGCTTCTGGTTGCGCTGGTTGAAGTCATTCAGAAAATGGCGAACCAGCAGCGGAATGTCCTCGCGGCGTTCCTCAAGGGACGGGAGGTGAATGGTGACCACCCCCAATCGGTAGTACAAGTCTTCCCGGAAATCCCCCGCCTGGATAAGTTCATCCACGTTCCGGTTCGACGCAGCGAGAATGCGTACATCCACGGGAATGAGCACGTTGGAACCTACCGGGCGGATTTGCCTTTCTTGAAGGACTCGGAGCAGCTTCGTTTGCATCATGATGCTGGTTTCGGTCACCTCATCCAGAAACAGGGTGCCGCCGTTGGCCGTCTTGATCAGGCCGTGGCGGCTCCGGTCTGCTCCCGTAAAGGCGCCTTTCTCATGTCCGAAGAGTTCGCTTTCCAATAGCGCCTCAGAAAGCGCTCCGCAGTTGATCGGCACAAATGGCATTTGGGATCGGTGGCTATGCTGGTGGATTGCCCTCGCCACCAGTTCTTTGCCTGTTCCGCTGGCCCCGGTTATGAGCACAGTTGCGTCACTGGGCGCCACCCGCGCGACGACTCGATAGACCTCCAGCATCTTGGGACTCCGGCCTACGATCGAGGTGGGCGGGGAAAAAGAGTCCACAGGCGCCGCTTCTCGAGGGGCCGCGAGGGGGCGGCTTCCAAGACGCTTGACCAAGGAGAGTAATTCATCAATCTTCAGGGGCTTGGCGAGGTACTCGACAGCCCCTTCGGTCACCGATCGCGCCACCGTCTCCACGCTGGCGTGCGCGGTCATCATGACGCAGTTGCAGTCCGCCTGCAGCGCCTGCACGCGCTTAAGGAAATCCAGCCCGCTGGCCTCACGCAAGTAGATATCAACCAGCGTAATATCGAAGCGTTCCTCGCGCAACAAGGCTTCTGCCTCTTCAGTGCTGTGCGCTGTCTGGCAGCGGTAGCCCTCAGCGGTCAGGACCGATTTCAGCCATTTTGCGATCGATTTGTCGTCATCAACTACGAGTACGCTGACAGGTTTGGACATGCTTCTTTCAGGCAAAAAGCCACCTACAATCAATACTTGCTGGCAAAGTCCGTCACGAACCACCCGCAGTCCGTCAAAAATGATACTTGAGGCCGAAGTGGACCTCCTGGGCCTGGAATGCTCCGGTGTTTTGGACAAGGCGGAAGTAAAGGAAATCGCCCTCCAATTGCCAATGGCCAAAGTTAGCCCGGTTTCGCGCGGAAGCCTCCCAACCTAACCGAAACGGCGAGCCGCGCTTGATCGATTCGCCTCCCGCCCGTACCAGATATTCGGAGTGAAACACCCTCCGCGCGTGGAATTTGATTCCCACCGCCGCCAAGTGGCTTTGATACTTGTTCGGATTGAAATAACCGTGGTCCAGATCCTTGTTGAAGTTGTATTGGGTAAAGTGGTAGCCAGCGCCCAAGACAACCCGGCGGCCTGCCGTCCAGTGCATCAGATCCATGCTTCCCATCTTCCCAAGGTTTCCGTCCGAGTAGTGTTGTTTCGACCACCATCCGTCCACCGTCCATGATCCGGGGTTCCATTGGAAAAGTGTCCGCCAACCCTCAGAGGTCAGATCATATTGTGCTGCCACCGCGTCTGGGTAGAAGGGGACCCTCAAAAAAGTTGCTTCCAGCCACAAGCGATGAGCAGGGTGGATTTCCAATCCCGCGTTGTAGAGGGCGCGTGCGGCACCGCCGGGAAATTCCACCACACCTCCTCCCAAATTGAGCACCAACGGACTGAAAAGTTGAAGCCGAATTTCATTGCTTGCCTCATTTGTGCGGAGCAGAGGCGTTCCCGGACTGACCAGCCAGCGTTCCTGAGTTCGGACTTGGCTTGTCGCCGAGTCCCCCATCTGCCATCTAAACCGTTGTGTTGCCCACAACGACTTGTCGCCCTCAGAGTCGCTGGCCTCGTCCACGAAGCCCTCCGCCCGGTTTCTAAGCTGCGGAACGTATGGCTCGTTGCCGCCCATTTCGCCCTTGTTCAGCCGGTCCAGGAATTCCTGCAAAACAAGGCTGTCCGGGTGGAACGCCAGCCCTTGTTCAACCACCTTTCGAGCCTCTCTCATCCGCCTTTCATTCATCAAATTGCTGGCAAGACCGATAGCCGCGGCTTCATCGCGCGGACTATTATGCAACAATTCACGATAGAGATGGTTGGAGGGTTTATATTTTCCCTGGTGGCTCAGTGCGCGGGCCAGCCCCAGTTTCGCTTCCCGGTTCTCAGGCTCCAATTGCAAGACTTGGCGGAAGACGCGGCCAGCCTTCCAATCATCACCCTTCAACAGGTAGGCCCGGCCGAGGTCCACTCGCAGCCGATTATCAGATGGGAATTCCTTGAGCGCTTTCTTCAGAATCCTGATGGCTTGGGCGTAACGGTGATCAAGTACCGCCGCTTGCGCTTCCGCGAGGATCGGGGCGGACGGTCTCTCCTTTTGCCCAAAGGCCACCGCCTGCATCGCGAAAAGCAGTAATCCAGCCAGGAGCAAACTCCAGCCGCGAGTTAACCACATTCCGAATCCTCGACTTTGCAAAACCACGAAATTGTAACCACAATTCTCTCTTGTGGCCGCAGAGGAGTCAACAAATCCACTCGCAGCCGCCGGTTCTGGCTTCGGGATTGGAACCACTGGAAGCGGTCGGAGGGCTACGGCTCGAGAAGAACGTAAGGTCGGGCCAGAAGAAGCGGACCCCGGCTGAGGGTATCCGGGGAACGAAAAAAACAGTCGAATGAATCAATGACATATGTCGTTTCACAATGCTCTGCGGTTGCCTACGCCTCCCTTCGAGCCGCCCCGGAGGGATGAACAAAAGCAAGACCAACCCCTGGAACTCACATTATGATTGGACCAAAGAATGGCAGCAGGTCAAGACCGCCAGCAATTATTGCGCGGCCCAGGACTCATCGCCGAGACGGTTCCTATTCCCTACTCTGTTCATGCCTGCCGTGATCTCAGACACGATAAGTTTCTTGAGCTTGCCGTGAACGGTTCGGCCGACGTCATTATTATTACCAGGGATAAAGACCTGCCTGCCCTCAACCCATCCCGAAACATACCGATCATCAGGCCGGCGGAATTCCTTGGGCGATGACAAGCCGTAACGCCCCAACGCATAGCGACGCCAATCGCTCCTCCAAGCACATTCCGGGCGAATCGTCGCCCACTCGGAAAATGAGCCTTGATGCAACGGCTGATGTATTGCTTCTCTGAACGGGGTTCCAGGAAATTAACCTTGGCAAAATGGACCTTGGCGAAAAATGGCGAAATTATTGCGGGCTACTTTCGCAGCAGTGCCATCTCCGGACCAAGCACATTTGAGCGGTTTGAGGCCTCATTCGCAACGCACAAAACTGCTCGATAGCCAACGTAGTTTGGGCTTTTGGTCGCGCTGAAATATGAAGGACTGCCGACGCTATCAGAGCTGCTGCACAACCTCGATGGCTTTCTCCATCTGCGCGTCTTTGCCTTCCTTCAGTGCGTCGCGCGAGAGTTCGACAATGTGGTCAGGCTCGACACCCTTGCCTTCCAACAGTGTCCCTTGCCACGTCAGGTAACCTGCGGTGGGCAGGCCCAGAACATAGCCATGCCCGACCTTGAAGGCGCTGCCGGTCAGCAGGCGTCCTGGAGTCTTTGATAGTGGCGAGGCCGTTTTCCTGGGCGAATGCGGCCAGCATTTCGGCGGCGCTGGCACTGTGCTGGTTCACCAGGATAACAATGCGGCCGTGAAATCGCTGTGGCCCCAATCCCTCCGTTACCACCGCAATCGACTTGTCAACGAAGGCAAAGCGCAGCAGCAGGCCCAGCAGGGCGATTTTACGTGAAGGTATTTTGCCGAACCGCACCAGGTCTTCACGGCGGTAGCCCTGGGCCGCACGCCTTTTGGTGAGGCTATAGCCGACAGGCCGCTTATCGGGCGTCAAATAGCTCATCACGCGCAATCCGCCAATGCCTCCCCCCGTGTTGCCGCGAAGGTCCACGATAAGCCGGTTGCAATCTTTAAGGTTCTGCATGGCGCGGTCGATAGCGTGACCAAAGTCGATCCCTATAGCGCCCGGAAACATCGTAATCTTGAGAAGGCCAATATCGGGCTGTAGTTTGGACCACGCGACCGGGCGCGGCTGAATGATGGGTCGCTTCTTCGATTTAGGGGCAGGTACCTCAAGCTGAAGTGACAGGCGCTCACCCGAGAGCTTTTCGATAGCGATTGATGCGGGCTCGCCCATTTGGAAAACTGGCTGCTCCGGCGGCACGATATCCCGAGTGTTAACCTCAAGCAGAATGTCACCGGGCTCGAAGCCAGCCGCACGCGCGGAACCACCTTCATGCACATCTTGGAACATCCATCGCGTGCTTCCGTTTGCAGAATAGCGTTGGAAAGTTGCGTTAATCGCATGGCGGGCAGGAATCTTGCGGAGACTTTGATGGAAGAATCCGGTATGGCTGGTCTTCAATTCGGCGAGCAAGTCTGACATTTCGTTTTCGAATTGCTCAATCGTCTCCGCCGCCAGAATGCGGCCTCGGCGAGCCTCAACAAGCTCCGGCCAGTTCGCACCATTAAGGCCCGGATTGAAATGCTTTTTCTCCACGAGGCGTGAGACCTTTTCCAGCACAGCCTCGCGGTCTTTGGCGGCAATGTTTGTCATTGTGAAAAGTTAATCGGCGTATCGCCGTCTCCTGTGAGAGTAAACCCTGCCCAGTACGCCGGAGCGTTGTCTGTGAGCGAGCGCAGCAAATCGAGCTTCGCGTCACGCAACGCAGCCGCCTTGTCCTCGCCCTTGGCTAAATAAGTATAAAACCGCACCATCAGGGTTGCAGTGGATGCATCATCCACATTCCAAAGGGCAGCGACCACACTCCTCGCACCGGCAACCAGAAACGCCTGCACCAGGCTGATCTCCCCTTCTTCCCCTTCGAGTTTTCCCTTGCCAGTGTCACACGCAGACAGTGTAACAAGGTCCGCATTCAGGGGAAGATTGACGATCTCGCGGACCTGCAGCAGCCCGTCGTCACTAGATTTCGGGTCGCGCCCGAGGAGCAACGCAGACCTTTCCGGGTACTTGGGGGTTGCAGCGGCATGAACGGCAAGATAAATAATCTTGAAGTCGCCCAGCGGCTCCCGCTTGAACGCCGTTTCGGTGGCAGCGCCCCCGACCAAAAGCACGCTGTCCTGCCGCCCGAGAGCCTGGCTGACACCAGTAACCTCCGAGCGGCTGGCTGGAAGGTTATTGAGATGAACTCCGGTCAGGTCAAAAATGCCCCGTGACACCGCCCTCGTAATTCGGTGACCCGTGGTGTTCATGAATGGCATGTTGCCGGTCTGATACTCAACTCCACCAAGGCCGAGGAGAGCGAGTTTGGCGGGACGGGTGCGTTGCGCCGCTTTCAGATAGTAGAGCGTCGTCGCTGAGGGCGCGTAGCTGATGACGCGAGACTCGATCAGGTAATGCCCGCTTGCGTCTTGCAGGCATTCGAAGGGCAGCACATGTAGCCTGCCATCGGGCACGATGATGATGCGTGGCTTTTGCACTTCGGCGGGAAGCAGGGCGATGAGCCAGGCGTACAACGGCTGAGCTTGATTCGTAGCGGGTTTCCCGGCCTGGACCGCGTTCAAGAATGCGGACGTCAGTTCCTGGATTTGTTTCCGGCCTGCCGGCAGCTTGATGATAGCTGACTTGGTGCGAGTAATGACCAAGCAATACGAAGCGGGGTCTGCCAGCACGTACTCAAGGATCGCTTCGTCTGGCTTCAAGCTGCGCTCTGCCGCTGTCAGGGCGATGGGGCTCGCCATCACCGTGGGGCGTGAAGGCGACAGCGAGCCGTTCACGTATGGAAGTGTCTGTTCATCTTGGACAAGGTTTTCGAGCAGACCACGCCGTTCATTCGGATCATTGGACTGCATCAGGCGTGTCTGTAACGCTGCAATCCGGTTGCTGACCGCCCGCGCGGCATCGGACTCCGGCAATCTCCCTGAGTGGTGCGCAACATGTCGGCTGCCGTGCGCCCACGGGCACGTTCGATAATGGCGAACGCTTCGGGCACATCATCTTGTTGCGCTTCAAGCCGGAAATCCTCCAAATAGATGTCGCTCATCGCACCCAACAAGGAACTTTCCGTGTACGCGCCCGGGACGTGAATCAGTATCCCGTCAATCACATCCTCAGCTTGCTGATAAAGGTCATGAGCCTCGCGAATGTCGCCCGTCCGCGCCTTCAATTCGGCGAGCGCACGAAGATTGCGAGGCAGGTAATACCGGTCACCAATTCGCTGGCTGGCGGCCAGGCCAACCTGAAGCCGCTGTACCGCATCCGGCAGATCACCCCTTCGGCGATACTGGCCGGCCAGGTCGAACATGGCCTGAGCTACCATGCGATAGAAACCCAGTTGGCTTCCCAACCGGCCAGCCTCTTGCAGGTCGTCGATTCCACGCGCGGCATCGCCGGACTGTAAGGAAAGATGCCCGAGCAAAATCAAAATCTGGGTTTCGTGACCTTGCTTGTGCTCGGCTTTCGATTCAGCCAGCGCCCGTTGCAAGATGGCCGCTGCTTCAGAATCTCGCTTCAGGCTCGTCAATGCTTGCGCCTTTCCTTCGTAGGCCATGAAAGGGAAGCCCATGTCTGGCATATCGCTCGAAACCTTGATGGCCCGGTTGAAAAATAGAAGTGCCTCCTCCTGCCGGTTCAGTTCGTTGAAAGCGTTCCCGAACAGCTCCAAATACCGTACCTGTCCCCCGGCGTCTCCGGTCGCCATGGATGTGAGCAGCGCGCCGCCTACCAAGCGAGCGGCACGCTTCGAGTCACCTTGAAGAAATGCAACCAGCCCAAGCTCGCCCGACGCACGGTTTGACCAGCCTCTCTCGCCCAAAGAGTCTGCCAGCGCCTTCGCTTCTTCCCAATCTGTTTTCGCCGCCGCAACATTGACCTCAATGTCGGTCATCCCCTTTGCGACCAGGCACCACAGGCGCAAGTGCGGATGGCTCTGGACGAATGGCGTTTGCAGTTCCTGTGTGAGATACGTGGAGATTTGGCCAAAGGAATTTGTCTCAGCCGTGGCGCGGATGAAGCCTATCTTTGCATGGAGCGCATTGGCCGGGTCATTTGCCGCTGTGAAAAGGTTCCCGGCTCGCTGGTACAAGGGTGCTGCCTTGGGCGAGTTAAAAACCCAAGAAAGGGGATCCGCTTCGGCAAGCAAGGCGTGCGGGTCATTCGACGCGGAGGGAAGGTTAGAATGTGGAGGTGACAAGCGGAGAGGGTTCTATGAAAGGGGATGTCAAGGGAAAAGTTTTCTCCCTGGACTCGGAAGGCGGATTTTTTCTCTCGACTTCCAGCCCCTGTGATTCGTAGAAGGAAGCTCATGACCCAGCTTGAATCTTTCATCGCCGGGCAGCGTCGTCGTCGTCGTTTTCCTCCGGGCTTCACAGCCGGGGTGCTGGCAAGGGGCGCCAACCAAGGTTCTATCGGAGACTCGTGGCCTAAGGCTTTATTGGGTTGTGCGAGGGGGCATAGCGTGGCACTGAAGCTGCTCCTCAGTAGTCCTGAAGCGAGCCTAACCCTCTCCTGGATACTCTCCCTCGTAGGCCGACCCTCGACGGAGGGCCAGCCGAACCCTTGCCCAGGAAGAGAACGGCGACCGCGGCCGAGCGAGTCAAGTTCTCGGCGGGGGGAGGCATTCTCTTCCGGCGCTAAGCCGCTGGAGATTTCAGATGACTGACGTCGTAGCGTTCTCCTTTCTTCCAAAGGCTCAAGGTCAGGGCGGCCAATTTGCGGGCCACCGTCAGACGGACCAGTTCCGGCTTGCGTCCGGCGGCCACCCGCTGCAGGTAGAACTGCTGCCAGGGGCCGGGCTGGTGCACGGCCACCCGCGACGCCGACTTGAAAATTTCTTTCAACTCCCGCTGATGATTGGGATTCAGTCCTCGGACCGCCGGGGCCTTGCCCGAACGCTTCAGCTGGCCGTTGACGAGCGCGAACTCGGCGCTGACGCGCGTCACCAGACCCAGGCCCACGTAAGCCCAGAAGAGGCGCTTGCTGCGGAAGCGGAAGGGCGTCTGGATCAGGGCTAGCAACACCGCAACCCGCACTGGACCCAGGCCGGGGACCGAGCCCAGCCATCGGCTCGCCGGCTGCTTTTGGCTTTCGGCCAGCAGCGCGCGCTTGGCCTGGCGGCGCAGCGCACCCAACTTGTCTCGCGACTAGAATCCGTTCTATTTCAATGAGTGAACTGACAAAAACGATCGTAACTACGGGACAAGGCGATCACCAGGTTGAGTAGCTTCCCGTGGATGAAGGGGCGCTCTCCAAAGCGAGTTGGCAGCGGCCATCTTCAGGATCAGATCTCTGATCGCGGACCTGGTCGGGGCCCTGTGCCGAAAAGGTTCAGCACAGGCCGGAGCATTGCATGCTGAGGAGGCTATCTGAACCTCACTTTGAAGCGCACGGCGGGCGATGATATAAATAAAGGCGCGTTTTTCAGCCTCATCCAGAACAGAGAGCTTGCGGATCGTTTTTCCAATGAGCACTGCGTACCACGCCAAGTATTTCGCCCACGAGCTCACAAAGCGGTGCTCGTCGGGCAGCCTAGAAAAAATCGCTGCCTCGCTTGCGGATGCACAGGTTGACCTCAATCCGCATCAAGTGGAGGCTGCGCTGTTTGCCTTCCGTTCGCCGCTCTCCAAGGGAGCCGTCCTTGCTGACGAGGTGGGCTTGGGCAAGACCATTGAGGCAGGGATTCTTCTCTCCCAGAAATGGGCCGAGCGTAAACGCAAACTACTTGTGATCGTTCCGGCGAGCCTGCGGAAACAATGGAATCAGGAACTCTCGGACAAGTTTTTCCTTCCCTCCGTTATCCTTGAGACCAAAACATTCAACGAGCAAATCAAGCAGGGTAACCTGAATCCGTTCGGCAGGAATGAAGTGGTCATCTGCTCATTTCAATTCGCGCGCTCCAAGGAGGCGTATATCCGGCAGGTAAACTGGGACCTGGTGATTATTGACGAAGCGCACCGGCTGCGGAACGTCTACAAACCTACGAACAAAATCGGTAATGCCATCAAGGCAGCCATCGCTCCATACCCGAAGGTCCTGCTCACGGCCACACCGCTCCAGAATAGCCTTCTTGAGCTATACGGCCTCGTGAGCATTATCGATGATTTCACTTTCGGCGACTTGAAGAGCTTTAAGAGCCAGTTTTCCAAGCTGAGTACGGAACAGGATTTCGAGGCGCTGAAGTTGCGCATCAAGCCGGTCTGCCAGCGGACATTACGACGGCAGGTGTTGGAGTACATCAAGTTCACGAACCGCATCGCCCTGGTTGAGGAATTCATCCCCAGTGACGCCGAACAGAAGCTCTATCATCTGGTTTCTGATTACCTCCAGCGTCCCAATCTCTATGCCTTGCCCCCCAGTCAACGGCAACTTATGACGCTCATCCTCCGGCGGCTGCTTGCTTCGTCCACTTTTGCCATCGCGGGCACGCTCGAAGGTCTTGCGAACAAACTTCAAACCGCCGCCAACAGCCAGACGCCCGTCAGCGAAGCTCCCCAAGAAGTTACGGAAAGCTTCGAGGGGTTTGATGAATTAGCGGATGAATGGGAAGAAGAGGAAGATCCGGTAGGCGGTGACAAGGAGCAGAAGAGCTACACCCCGGATGATCTGCGGCAGTTGCGGGAAGAGATGGAATCACTGCTTCAATTCGCCGCGCTTGCAAAGTCGATTCTCAAGAATTCGAAAGGCGAGAGGCTACTCACCGCCCTCAGTCGTGGTTTCGCCGAAGCCAAGGAGAAAGGTGGGAGCGAAAGGGCAATCATCTTCACAGAGTCTACGCGCACTCAGGAATACCTGCGTTCGATCCTTGAAGAAACTGCCTACAAAGGGAAGATTGTCCTCTTCAACGGCTCCAACAATGACGCGAAGTCAAAGGAGATTTATAAGAATTGGCTCGAAAAGCACAAAGGCACGGACACGGTGACCGGCTCCCGCACGGCCGACCTGCGCGCCGCCCTGGTTGATTACTTCCGCGACGAAGCCAGCATCATGATTGCCACCGAGGCCGCCGCCGAAGGCATTAACCTGCAGTTCTGTTCTTTGGTGATTAATTACGACCTGCCGTGGAACCCGCAACGGATCGAGCAGCGCATCGGGCGTTGTCACCGTTACGGGCAGAAACATGACGTTGTGGTGGTCAATTTCCTGAACAAAAAGAACGCTGCGGACCAGCGCGTCTATCAACTTCTGCATGAAAAGTTCAAGTTGTTCAGCGGGGTGTTTGGCGCAAGCGATGAAGTGCTGGGCAGCATCGAGTCCGGCGTCGATTTCGAAAAACGTATCGCGGACATTTACCAGAGGTGCCGGACTGAAGAGCAAATTCAGTTTAACTTCGATCAGTTGCAGCAGGAGATGGAGCAACAAATTGATGAGCGTATTAAGATCACTCGCCAGAAGTTGCTCGAAAACTTTGATGAAGAGGTCCACGAAAAGCTCAGAACCAGTTTGCGGGAAAGCAACGAAGTGTTGAGCAAGTATGATTCCTGGCTTTGGCGGCTCACCCGCTATTACCTGGCTTCCTACGCAACTTTTGAAGACGGGTGCAACGCCTTCACGCTGATCAAGAACCCCTTCCCGGAGGAACATATCCACCCTGGTCCGTATCGGAGCGGCAAGAATGTCGAGGACGCGAACCTTTACCGCCTCGGTCACCCACTGGCGCAGCGCCTGATAGCAGAGTGCAAGAAACTTACGTTGCCGGTTAAAGAAGTCGTTTTCCGGTACTCTAATGCAGGAAAGCATATTTCCATCGTCGAGCCGCTTATTGGCCGTCGCGGGACTCTTCGCGTTGCCTCCCTGAATGTAACGGCTCTGGAAAGTGAGGATCACCTCTTGTTCGCCGGCTTGTGCGATGATGGCGCCGCGTTGGACGCGGATCAATGCCGCCGCCTCTTTTCTCTGTCCGCCGAAACGGGAGAACCGGGGGGCGTCATTGATGGTAAATACGGTTTAAGATTGCAGGAGCAATTAGACGCACAGCGCGATACTATTCTTGGAACGCTGGGACAGAGGAACGCCGCTTATTTTGAGGTGGAGCTTGAGAAGCTGGAAAAGTGGGCGGATGACTTGAAAGCGGGACTCGAACTGGAGCTGAAAGAGCTGGATACTGAGATCAAAGCAATGAAACGCAGCGCGAAGCTTGAGATGGCGTTAGATGCCAAGCTCCAGCTTCATCGCAAAGTCAAGGAGTTGGAGAGCGACCGCTCCAAAAAGAGGCGTGCATTGTTCGAGGCACAGGATGAAATTGACAGGCGCAAAGAGAACTTAATCTCCAATGTGGAAGCCAGACTGCAACAGAGCGTGAGCACGGAAGAGTTGTTCACAGTTTGGTGGCGGGTCGAATAGCGCCCGGACCGCCGTCCGCGGAAAGATTGCTCTAGCGAGCAACGTTCCTCTCCATTGTCCGGCAGGGAGCAGCATGAGCAGGGAACTTATTAGCAAAGCCACCCGTAACGAATTTCGCGAGGTCCTTACCCGGTTCGTGCTCCACGAGATCAACATGATCTTCGAAGCAGGAGGGATTACTCGGAGGAATGATTTCGCGGCCCCGGTGAGCGGGCAGCGTAGAAGTCTTGTGGAACAATACTATGCGAGTATCGATTTCCGCAGCGTGTCGGATGTGCGTAAGGCTGTCGCTGCTTACGAGGAGCTCATTGTTCGATTGAAGGCACGGCCATCCCAAGCGACAGACCCGTGGACGAGCGCCCCGGAGGAGTCTATAGACTCAAAAAACTGCCGAGAGCTCCTGATACGGATGCAACGGGATAGCTTTCGCTACGAGGACAGCAAATTTATCTCCGACTCCCTTCGTGCAAATTCCCTTGAGATTTCATCCCTTGTCGCCCTCACGGAGGAGTCCATAGCGGAGCATGTTGAAAAAGCACGAGCGAAGATGGAGGCCGGTGATCCGGCAGGGGCAATTACCAATGCCTACACACTCGTGGAGGGATTTCTGAAGGAAGTCCTGCGTCAAACGGGAACGGGGTTCAAGGAAACGGAAGGGGACATCAAAGTGTTGTACGGCAGCGCATGTGACCCTCTGAACCTCAATCCGAAAGGCGGGCATCTCGAAAGCCATTTGAAAACAATCTTGCAGGGCTTGAAAAGCTTGGTTGGGGGGCTTTATGAAGTGGCAAACAAAGCGAGTGATCGCCATGCCAGAAAATATAATCCAGCCCCGCACCACGCGAAGCTGGCCGTGAATGCCGCCTTTACCTTGTGCGAGTTTTTGCTCGACAGCTTCCAGTATCAGCAAGCGAGAAAAGCCCGAAAGGCCCAGGCATGAGTAGCAAGCGGAAACTGGAATTGACGTGGATTGGCAAGGAGAACCGGCCGCGGCTGGAGCCGCGAGTCTTACTGGAAGACCCAGCCAAGTCCTATCATGCGGCCGCGCGTGTCACCGATCATGACATCTTTGACAACCGGCTCATCTTCGGTGACAACCTGCTGGCGTTGAAGGCCCTGGAACAGGACTTTGCGGGCAAGGTGAAGTGCGTTTTCATCGATCCGCCGTACAACACCGGCAGCGCGTTCGAGCATTATGACGATGGGGTTGAGCATTCGCTCTGGCTATCGTTGATGCGGGATCGGCTGGAATTACTTCGCCGCTTAGGTGTCGTAAATAAATAAAGGTATCAACCCATCCTCATGATTTGACGCTAT
>CALCEB010000081.1 GCA_937900045.1 uncultured Acidobacteriota bacterium | reverse complement strand
CGCTAGTGACTTATCCCTACTCCGCGAAGTCGGTGGCGCGGCTTTCGGCGGCGCCCGCAGCCTGTAGCGCTGACCCGAACGCCCAGCACGCGACCTTGCTTGGCTATGACACGGTCATCGTCCGGCGCAACCTGGCGGGGCCTCCCGGCGAGGTGACGAAGGCCACCTACTGGAGGGCGCCTACCCTTAACTGCTTTGCACTGAAGGAGGTGGTAACCCTCGAGTGCGAAACGTGCCCTCCCGCCCGCAACACCCGAGAAGCCCTTCTGGTGAGCGAAGGGGATCCGTCTCCTACGCTGTTTGAGATTCCCGCCGGCTACGTCGAGCGGACGCCTTCGCAAGTGTTCGCAGAGTTCGCGAGGCGCTTTCCCGCCAGACCACAGACGCCCGCTGAGACGGGGCGGAGGCTCGATCAGGTCTACCAATCCTTTCGGAAACAGGCCCACTGACACGAGGGCGAAGGCGCGGGCTCCCGAGGCGTGCCCCTAAAACCTCTCCCGGCTCACCAGCCCTTTCCTCGGCTTCCGAAAGCACCTCCATCGTGGCGAGATAGCGGGTGGTCCAGTCGTCACTCCGCATGACGTGTATGAGAACAACATCAATGTAGTCGATATTCAATTCCTTGCGGAACCGGTCGATGTCGGCACGCATGCCCTTGTAGTCCCGACTGTCTGATTTCGTGGCAATGAAAAAATTATCCTTGACACGCGCCTTCCGACTGGTTAGTATTGCTGTTTACAATTGAATATAAGGTTCAGTTACCCTGAATCTCATCCAGAGTGGCCGAGGGACGGGCCCTATGACGCCACGGCAACCGCTCCGAATTTATCGGAGGTCAGGTGCCAACTCCTACCCGGAATTGGGGAAGATGAGAGGGACCTTTAATTTATGGTTCTTACAACGCCTCTCCGATGGATCGGGAGAGGCTTTTTAATTTAGCGCCTCCTCCGAAACGATACCCGCCCAGCCCGGCCCGCCTGTGATGAGTACCCGAGGAGGCACTGTGAGTTACGTCCTGAAGCTGAAATGTCGAGAGTGTAGCCGGGAGTACCCGCTCGAGCCGCTGGCGGCGTGCGAGGAGTGTTGGGCTCCGCTCGAAGTGGTTTACGATTACGGGCGCTTATGGTCCGATATCCGCCGCGAGGACATCGTCTCCCGTCCGGCGACGATGTGGCGTTACAGGGAACTGTTGCCTTTGCTTGGTGAGCCGCACGTGGGACGTCACACCGGATTCACGCCGTTCATTCGCGCCCGGCAGCTTGAGCAGGCCCTTGGCGCGCGCGAGGTTTACATCAAGAATGACGCCGTGAACCACCCCACGCTTTCCTTCAAGGACCGCGTGGTGGCCGTCGCGCTCAGCAAGGCTCACGAGTTTGGATTCAAGACGGTCGGCTGCTCCTCCACCGGCAACCTCGCCAATGCCGTTGCGGCCCAATCCGCGGCCGGCGGCTTTTCCACTTTCATTTTCGTCCCTGCCGACATTGAGCCCGAAAAGATCGTAGCCACAGAAGTGTACGGCGCAAAGGTGGTCCGCGTTAACGGCAACTACGACCAGGTGAACCGGCTTTGTTCAGAGATCGCCCAGAAATACCCTTGGGGGATCGTGAACGTCAACCTGCGGTCCTATTACTCCGAAGGCTCGAAGACCGTGGGCTACGAAATTGCCGAACAACTCGGTTGGCGGCTGCCACAGAACATCGTGGTGCCAATGGCCGGCGGCGCGCTGATTAACAAGATCAATAAAGCCTTCTGGGAATTCGGGCAGCTTGGCTGGGTGGAAAGCACTCCTGTCCGGTTTTTTGGAGCGCAAGCCACGGGATGCTCGCCCATCACCACCGCTGCCAAGAATGGAACCACCGAAATCACGCCGCAAAAACCCCATACCATTGCCAAGTCGCTTGCCATTGGCAATCCTGCGGACGGCGCCTTTGCCGCCAAGCTCATCCTTTCGAGTGGCGGCGCCGGGGAAGACGTGAGCGATGATGAGATTGTTGACGGCATGTTGCTGCTGGCCGGAACCGAGGGCATCTTTACGGAAACCGCAGGCGGCGTCACCGTGGCCGTGGCGCGGAAACTGATCCGCGAAGGGCGATTGAATCCCAATGAATCGATGGTGCTGGCGATCACCGGCAACGGACTAAAAACTCCGGGCGTGCTTCAAGGGCGCACGGATTCGAACGCCGCCATCCGGCCCAAGCTCGAGGAATTTGAAGAAGCCTTTGTGCCTCAGCTTGAGTTAGAATCGGCTCTTAAGTCCTAGCAGCTTGTTTGAAATCTGAGAATATTGTCAGCCTTCAGCTTGCGCTGCTTGTTCTTTTAGCTGACCGCTGAAGGCCGATTGCTTTTCCATTGTCCTTGGTCCCTTAGAAAACCCAGCATGAGCGGATCTGCCACCATCCGGGTTCCCGCAACCAGTGCCAATCTGGGTTGCCTGTTTGACTGCGCGGCGCTGGCGCTGGGCCTATACTTGGATGTTCACGTCACGCCCTGCGCCGATTGCCGGATTGAAGTCAAATACAGTGGCGTGACCCCGGACCGCGTCCCTTGCGATGAGACCAACCTCATCGCCCGGACGATTAACCGGATCCTGGCAAGCTGGAATAAGCAGCAGGGTTTCAAGCTCGAGATCCAGAATCAAATTCCGATCGGCGTGGGCTTGGGATCGAGCGCCGCAGCGGTTGTGGCAGCCTTAGCCGCCGCCTATTTCCTGAAGGATCACTTCCCCACGGACGACCAGATTCTTGCCGCTGCCTCGGAAATCGAGGGCCACCCGGACAACGCGGCGGCTGCCTGGCTCGGCGGCTTCACGCTGGCAGCCCAACAAGACGGGCGCATTTTTGCCTCTTCGTGTACGTTGCCGGATAATCTTAGCATCGTCGTGACTGTGCCGGATTATGCTCTCCCCACGGAAAAAGCGCGCCAAGCCATTCCGGATTCTTACTCGCGGGCCGACGCCGTCCACAACCTGCAACGGGCTGCGGCGCTCGCAGCGCGCATCTTTTCCGGAAAGATGGACCTCCATCCGCTGCTCTTCGATGACTGTTGGCACCAACCCTACCGGGCCCCGCTGGTGCCTGGCCTGACAGAACTGCTGAAGCTCCGCCATCCCGACCTGGCTGGACTTTGCCTGAGCGGCGCGGGACCTTCGGTGCTGGCGCTGGCCCGGCACAACGCCGAACCTCTGGGTGAAATCATCCGTCAGGTCCTTGCGGACCACGGCGTCAAATCTCAAACCTACCTGCTTCCCGTTGATAATCGCGGCGCCAAAGGGTGGTGCCGGCCTGCTTGACGGCTCGTCGGGACTCACAGGCCGCAACGGATCCCCCAGCATCACGACCCTTGACCCCAACTCCCATCTTGAGTCAACCTACAAGCCTGCGCTCGCCGCAGGGTTGGCGACCGCCTTTCTGATTTATCCAAAGACTTCTCATGGCAAAATTTTCGGTGTTCGTTCGCGATTCATCGTTCCGCAAAACTTCCCCGGCCTACGTTTGGACGGCATGGGCCGCGATTGTAATTTCTTTTACACTCTGCCGGCCCGATGCGGGGTTCGGGCAAGCATCATCCACCGGATGGACTATCCAGGGAACGGTTGAGGATCCTTCGGGGCAACGCATTCCGGGTGCATCGGTGAAGTTTGTAAGTGGAAAACTCAAGGCATCGGCGCTCACCGATTCGCAAGGTCATTTTGGGCTGGCCAAGGTTACGGCAGCTTCGGGCACGCTTCAGGTTAGCGCGCCCGGGTTCACTTCGATTACCCAGCCATGGCACGCGGGGAGCAACCGAATTTCCCAGCTTGCAATCACCCTGCAACTCGCATCCCCCACCCAACAAGTGAACGTGACCGCAGCGCGCATCCCATTACGCTTGGGAGAAACACCCGCCAGCGTCGTGGTCCTTTCGCAGCAAGTTCTGGAATCCACTCCGGCGCTCACGCTCGATGGCGTGCTGCAACAGATCCCAGGTTTCAGCCTGTTTCGGCGGTTAGGAAGCCGATTCGCCAATCCCACCACTCAGGGTGTCTCACTGCGAGGGGTTGGCGCCAGCGGCGCCAGCCGCGCGCTGGTCCTGACCGACGGGATTCCGTTGAACGATCCATTTGGCGGTTGGGTTTACTGGGACCGGCTTCCGCGCGAATCGGTGGGCCGTATCGAGACCGCCGAAGGCGGCGCCTCCGACCTTTATGGCAGTGATGCCCTGGGCGGAGTGATTGATTTAGTTCCTCGCCATGCTCAAAGCAATGTGTTGGACGTGGACGCTTCCTATGGGAACGAAAATACGCCGGACGTTTCCATGTGGGCAAACGGTGTGCTCGGGCGGTGGTCGGGGCAACTGGCGGCTGAGGCGTTCTCGACGGATGGATACGTTCTGGAGCCGCTTAATCAGCGCGGACCCGTTGATACGCCGGCGGGATCGGCTCACAACGTGGCAACCTTAACGATCGATCGCCAGCTTACGGACCATGCGCGGGCCTTCCTGAGTGGCTCGATCTTCCAGGAGACGCGGCAGAACGGAACGCCGTTGCAAACCAATCGCACGCATTTGAGGGAACTTGCCGCGGGGTGGGACTGGCAGTCGGCCCAGGCAGGTAATTTTTCTGCTCGCGCCTTCGGCGGCCCTGAGTTGTACGATCAAAATTTCTCGGCGATCGCGGCGAACATGGCCAGCGAGACGCTGACCGACGTGCAGCGAGTGCCCGCCCAGCAGGTGGGCGGCTCATTCGAGTGGAACCGCGCGGCCGGGACTCATCAAACCCTGGTGGCGGGCGTGGACGCGCTCCAGGTACGCGGATCGAGCAACGAGGAGCATTATTTCAAAGGCCAACCTTCGCAGGACACCGGCTCCGGTGGCCGGCAAAACACGGAAGGAGTCTACGGCGAAGACCTCATCCGGCCAGCCTCCAAGTGGCTGGTCACAGCCGGCGGCCGCGTGGACCATTGGCGGAATTTTGACGGCCTCATCACCACGCTTCCCCTTTCAAAACCCGGTCCGCCCACCGTCACAGACTTCGCCAACCGCGCCGAGACGGCCTTCAGTCCGCGGCTTTCCATTCTGCGGAAAGTTAGCTCCACCGCGTCGCTCTATGTTTCCGCCTACCGTGCCTTCCGCGCCCCCACGCTGAATGAACTCTACCGCACGTTTCGTGTCGGCAATATTGTGACGGATGCGAACTCCGCTCTCGGAGCGGAACACTTGACCGGCGGCGAGGCTGGAGCACAATGGTCGCCGGGCAACGGCTGGTTGAATGCGCGGGCCTCACTCTTCTGGAGCGATATAGCCGATCCCATCGCTAACGTTACCCTCACCACCACGCCCAGCCTCATCACCCGCCAGCGCCAGAACCTGGGCAGCACGCGCTCGCGCGGGCTGGAACTGGAGGCGTTTGCCCGCCTCTCCAGCCGTTGGACGCTTTCCGGTGGTTACCAGTATGTTGAAGCTACGGTCACGAGCTTTCCGGTCGAGCGGGCGCTGGTCGGCTTGTGGATTCCCGAGGTTCCGCGCAACACTGCAACTTTCCAGGCAACTTATTCTCAGCCCTCCGGCTGGACTTTCGCGCTCCAGGGGCGCTATACCGGTTTGCAATATGATGACGATCTGAATCAGTTTCCCCTGCCGCCGGCCTTCACTTTGGATACGCTCGTTTCCCATCCGCTCGGACACCGCTTGGAAATCTACGCGGCGGCGGAGAATCTTACGGCGGATCGCTATGCCGTGGCGCGCGTGCCTTTCACCGAGATTGGCCCCCCGGTGCTGGTGCGGGGCGGCATTCGGCTTCACTTGGGTGAAAAGTGAGTGGGCCCCATTCACTTATTCTTCCATACCGGCTTGCGTTTTTCGGCCAGCGCCCGTAGGCCTTCCTGGGAGTCCTCAAGCTCAAAGAGCTGATTCAGATAAATATCCCGCGACTTGCGGAAAGCCTCGTCAAACGGACGCCACGTTCCTTCGAAGACGACTTGTTTCAGCATGGAAACCACGGGCGCGCTTTGCTCGGCGATGCGTTGGACGAAAGCGCGCAATGTTTCCGCCAGTTGCGCGCGCGGAACGACGCGGTTCACCAGACCCATCTGCAAGGCTTCCTGCGGGCCGATCGATTCGCCGGTGAGCAGCATTTCGAGCGCCCTTTTCGGGCCGATGATGCGGGGATAGACGATGGCGCCGAGCGGCGGAAAAACGCCGAGCTTGATTTCCGGCTGCAGGAAACGGGCCCGCTCTGTGGCGATGGCCAGATCGCAAAAGGCGGCAAGCTCGCTGCCTCCCGCCGAGGCCAGTCCGTCCACCACGGCCAGCACCGGCTTGCCGGCATCGTGCATGGCCCGGAAGACGTCATGAAAAGCCTCCATCATCTGGAACACCATGTTGCTGCGATATCCGGTGGCTTCCACGCCCATGCTGAAATAGCCGTCGCATTCGGGCGCGGCGTCCAATAGCACCATGCGCACATCGGGACGCGAGTGCAAGCCTTCAATAGCCGCAAAAATCTCCTGGAGCATTTGGAAGTTCAGGACGTTTTGAGGAGGACGATTGAGTGTGAGGTGGGCGACGTTGCCGGAATCATCCCAGCGAATGAATTCAAAATCCCTCTTGAGCCGGTTTTCAGTCCCCATCGGAACAAAGCTGGAAATGTTTTCATCGGGCATGGTCATACCTTTCTAAAGCGGTCAGCATTCGGCTTTCTGCAAGAACCCGCAGGTTGAGTGCTGCGGGCTATACACACCGTCGTAAGCCGGCGACGCCCGGTTCTGTAGCGCCGGTCTGTGACCGGCGGATTTCGCCGCTCCCTGCCAGGGCAAGCTCCGAGCGGCGCTACAGCAAATGCCCGCCGCCGACTTTTGTCCTCGTGTATAGATTCTCACCACCCAGCAGTCAGTACGAACAACAGATGCTTAAGACTGAAACCCGATTGCTGAAAGCTTTCTCACGCCCGCTCAAGTTCCAAAGCCGCGCCCATGCCGCCGGAGACGCAGAGCGTTGCTAATCCTCGCGCTGCGCCACGTTTGTTCATCTCATGGACTAGCGTGACGGTAATGCGCGCGCCGGTGCAACCGATGGGATGACCCAGGGCGATGGCGCCTCCGTTCACGTTCAAACGGCTTCGATCAAAATGCAGCTCACGGTCGCAGGCCAAAACCTGCGCTGCAAAGGCCTCGTTCAATTCCACCAGGTCATAATCATCGAGAGTGCGCCCGGTTTTCTTGAGCAGCTTCTCAACCGCCGGCACCGGTCCAATGCCCATCACGCGCGGGTCCACACCGGCCGTCGAGTAATCCACAATGCGGGCCAGCGGCTTGACCTTGGCGGCGCGGGCGCGTTCTCCGGAAACCAGCATCAGCGCCGCGGCTCCATCCGTGATGCCGGAAGAGTTGCCAGCCGTGATGGTGCCCACTTTCGAGAACACCGGCGGCAGCTTTGCCAGCGAAGTAGCGGAAGTCTCAAAGCGCGGATGTTCGTCGGCAGTGAACTCGATCACTGCTTTTTTCAATCTCACTGTGACCGGGGTGATCTCGTCCCGAAACCGCCCGGCTTCCATCGCCGCCTTGGCCCTTTGCTGGCTGGCAAGCGCAAATTCATCCTGTTCTTCGCGACTAATGGTATATTGCTTCGCCAGGATTTCGGCGGTTTCGCCCATCATCATCTTAGCCAGCGGACAATTGAACCCATCCTGGTACATGGCGTCCACCAGCGCCTGATGGCCCAACCGCGCCCCCCATCGAGCTCCTTCGACGAAGAAGGGAACGCGGCTCATCGCTTCCGTGCCGCCCACCAACATCACATCCGCATTGCCCAGTGCGATTTCCTGGTATCCAAGGATGATGGCTTTCATTCCGGAAGCGCAGGCTTTGTTCACGGTGAAAGCCGGAACACGTTCTGGAACGCCCGCCCGCACTGCGATCTGCCGCGCGGGATTGGGACCGCTACCCGCTTGCCGGGCCTGCCCGAAGATGGTTTCGTTCACGTCCTCCGCCGCCACACCGGCCGCTTTCAACGCAGCTTCCGCCGCAATTGCTCCCAGGTCCGGAGCCGTAAAGTCGCGCAGGCTTCCGCCAAATTTTCCAATCGGAGTCCGGACCGCGCTCAAAATGTAAACGTCTTTCATGGGTCATTAAAACGCTTTCATCCTCAGTCTAGTACAACGCCCGTGAATTCGGGGGCGGAATCAACGCCTACCGTCAAAGCTGCGTCATTCTCGCACCCCGCGTCATTCCCGCCCCCGTACGTCATTCCCGCGAAAGCGGGAATCCATCCTATCCACACGGCCGTAAGCCGGCGACGCCCGGTTCTGTAGCGCCGGTCTGTGACCGGCGGATTTCGCCGCTCCTTGCCCGGGCAAGCTCCGAGCGGCGCTACAGCAACCAAACCGCGCCACTCCCAATCAACCCTCCGGTTTGACATCCTAAATTGTCTCCGTTAATCTTTTAATCAGGAAGGATTTGGAGAGCCCTCCGGGAAGCGTTCCTGATCCCCACTGAATTCCACAGGATTGGCCATGCGCAGAGTCTATCTGGACAACAACGCGACCACGCCACTTGCCCCCGAAGTGTTCGAGGCGATGACGCCGTGGCTCACCGAAGGGTTTGGCAACGCCTCATCCATTCATTGGTACGGCCAGCAGGCCGCCGCTGCCGTGGAAGCCGCGCGGGAAGCGGTTGTCGCGTTCCTTCACGCTCAGGCAGCCGAAATCGTCTTTACCAGCGGCGGGACGGAGGCGGACAATATGGCGCTCATCGGAGTGGTGGATGCCGCCAAGACACCAGGCGGCTCGAAACACATGGTGACCACGGCCATTGAGCATCACGCTGTACTCCACACTGCGAAGGCGCTCGAAAAGCGGGGCGTGCGCGTGACCTACGTGGGCGTAGATCCCTCCGGCATCGTAAACCCTGATGAGATCCGGGACGCGATCACACCGGACACAGTGTTGATCTCGGTGATGCACGCCAACAACGAATTGGGCACGGTTCAACCCATCGAAGAGATCGGCCGGATCGCCCGCGAGCATGGAATCCCGCTGCACACGGACGCCGTGCAATCAGCCGGGAAGATTCCGCTGGATGTAGACAAGCTGAATGTGAGCCTGCTTTCACTTTCCGCCCATAAGCTGTATGGCCCCAAAGGCGTTGGCGCTCTCTTTGTTCGCAAAGGAACGCAACTCCGGCCGCTTCTTTTTGGCGGCGGCCACGAGCGCGACCGCCGCGCGGGCACCGAGAACGTGGCGGGCATTGTGGGTTTTGGGGCGGCGGCGGGTCTGGCGATGAGAACTTTGAATGAGGAGCCGGACAGGCTGGCCGGTTTGCGGGACCGGTTGGAGGCGGGAATTCTGCAATCCATTCCTTCAGTTCGAATCAATGGCGATCTGAAGCGCCGCATCCCCAATACCTCGAGCGTGACTTTTGAGTTTGTAGAAGGCGAGGGATTTGTGATTGCGGCGGACCTGCGCGGGCTTGCTTGCTCCACCGGTTCTGCATGTTCATCGGGATCGGTCGAACCCTCGCACGTTCTGACCGCTATTGGCCAGAGGCCGGAACAAGCCCGCTCCACGGTCCGACTCAGTCTGGGGCGGTTCAACTCTCGGGAAGACATTGACGGCGCGCTCAAGGTGATTCCCGAGGTGGTTGCCCACCTTCGCCGGCTCTCACCGCTTTACCCGGAATGCGCCGCCAAATCCGATGGCGCTGGTGCAGCGTTGTCCTCAGCTCCGAAATAATTGAGAAGACGCGCCCTGACGCCGGTTTTAGGATTGATGCGCTTCTTGAGAGAATTTTCGTATGACGATTGCAGTAGCCATGAGTGGTGGGGTAGATAGTTCAACCGCTGCCGCCATTCTGGCCGGACAGAATTCGGTGGACGCGGGAGGAGAGCAGCTCCGCGTGGTGGGGCTGACGATGCAGCTCTGGAATCAGCGCCGCCTTCCCGTGTTGCAAGGCGGCAACCAGAGCGACGTCCGCCCCGGCCAAGCGAGCGGCCGGTGTTGTTCGCTGGACGACGTGTATGACGCGCGTCGCGTCGCCAACTTTCTCGGCATTCCGTACTATGTCGTGAATTACGAGCGCCAGTTTGAGGAGACCGTCGTCCGGCCATTCGTCGAGCAATACTTGGCGGGCGAAACGCCCATCCCTTGTAGCCGTTGCAACACGGAAATCAAGTTTGAGCAGTTTGTCCGCACCGCGCTCTCGATTGGTGCGGATTCAATTGCCACCGGACACTACGCCCGGGTGCGCCGTGACGAAGCCGCCGGACGTTACCGCCTGTTTGCCGCTGTCGATCCTTCCAAGGACCAATCCTATTTTCTTTTCGGCCTGACGCAGGAACAGCTTTCGCGCGCCTTGTTCCCATTGGGCGAAATGACCAAAGAGCAGGTTCGGCGCATTGCCCGCGAAAGAAGGCTGCCCGTGGCGGAGAAGCCCGAAAGCCAGGAAATTTGCTTTGTGCCCAAGGGATCCTATCGCGACTTCATCGACGCTTATCTTGGCGAGCAAGGCGAAGAGAGGGATGACCAGGGTGGTGAAATTGTTTTGAGTGATGGCCGTGTTCTCGGCCGTCATCAGGGTGTTCACAACTTTACGGTAGGCCAGCGCAAAGGTTTGGGCTTTGCGACGGGCTCGCCCCTCTACGTCATCGAAATCGACCGCGCCCACAATCGCGTTGTTGTGGGCGCCAACGATGAGCTGTCGAAGAAAAGCTGCCGGGTTCGGGACGTAAATTGGATTCGGCTGTGCTGTGAGGGCCAGACTGTCGAGGCCCGCGTCAAGATCCGCAACAAGCACGTTGCGGCGCCCGCCCGCGTCACCACACAGCCGGGGGGCGAGGCGTTGGTGGAATTCACTGACCCGCAGCGCGCCATCACACCCGGCCAAGCGGCGGTTTTCTACGATGAAGATGAGGTCCTGGGCGGCGGCTGGATTGCCGAGGCGTTTTAGCGCCAAGCTTAGGAGCCCGTGAACCTGTCATGGGGGCGGGCAAACATAACGTAAAGCGTGGGCAACAAGAAGATACTGATGGCAAGCGCGGCGATCAAACCTCCGACAATAACAATGGCGAAGGGCCGCTGCGAATCGGAACCGATCTGGTGGGAGAGGGCGGCCGGAAGCAAGCCCAACGTGGCCACCAGCATGGTCATCATAATGGGACGGAGCCGGAGTTGCGCGCCTTCCAGAGCGGCTTCTTCCAGCGGCAAGCCTCTTTGCCGCAATTGGTTCATATACTCCACCATGATGACGCCAATCTGCACGGAGACCCCAAACAATGCCAGTAGGCCGACGCCTGAAGAGACGCTGAAATGAGTTCCGGTAATCCACAGCGCCAGCATACCTCCAAGCGGGGCCAGCGCCACATCCAGAAGGATGACGAGCCCCCACTTGTAGGTATCGAAAGCGACGTAAAGAATGAGGAAGATCAGCAGCAGGGTGATGGGCACAATGAACGTCAGGCGGCGGTTGGCGCGTTGCTCGCTGGCGTATTCGCCCGCCCAGTCCAGGCGATAGCCGGGAGGCAGCTTCACCTTGGCATTCACTTCGCGGATGGCTTGGCGCACCGTGCCTCCCAAGTCGCGGCCCCGCACGCTGTATTTGATGGCGATGTATCGCTCGTTGGCTTCACGGTAAACCATGGAAGCGCCGTCTTGGACTTGGATATCGCACAGTTGGCCCAGTGAGACACGTTCGCCTGACGGGGCCAGGATGCGGATATTGGCAATCTGTTGGATGGTGCTACGGTAAGGCTCCTGGTAGCGCACGACCAGGTCATAGCGTTGCTCGCCGATCAGAATCTGGCTGACGGCCTTGCCGCCCACCGCCGTCTCCACAGCATCCTGAATGTCGCTGACGTTGATGCCGAAGCGGTCCGCGGTGGCGCGGTTGACGATCAGATTGACATTGGGCTGCCCGAGCACGCGGAACACACCCAGGTCCTGAATGCCAGGAATGCCCTGCATGACATTGACAATCTGGTCGGCTTTGGCTTCAAGCGTCTTGAGGTCCGGGCCGATCAGTTTGGTTGCCAGCTCACCCTTGACGCCGCTCACCGCTTCCTCCACGTTGTCCTCGATGGGTTGCGAAAAACCCCAAATCACGCCCGGAATTGTATCCAGCTTTTTATTCATGGCGACGATCAGGTCGTCCTTGGTGCGGAACTGCGGGCGCCATTCGGATTGGGGCTTCAAATCAACGAAGTATTCGGTGTTAAAAAAGCCGGTCCAGTCTGTGCCGTCATCGGGACGCCCGACTTGCGAAACGACCTCAGTCACTTCCGGAAACGAGGCCAGAATCAGACGTGCCTGGCGAACCACTCGCTCGCCTTCGGACGGTCCGGCGCTGGCCGCGAGGGTTCCCCTCGCCCAGATGGCTCCCTCATCGAGATGAGGCAGGAATTCGGAACCAATGATCCCCCCGAATCCAAGATAAAGGCTAAATGCAAAGAGGGCGATGGCCGTGCCCACCGTCGCCCGGCGATGATCGAAGCACCACCGCAAACCACTCCGGTAGCGGGTGGTGAGAAAAGCCAGAATAGGGTTCTGCCATTCCTTGACGCCGGAGCGAAGCAGGAAACTGGTGAGCACCGGCGCCAAAACCATGGCGAAGATCAAAGCCCCCAGCAGGGCGAACGCTACCGTCCACGCCATGGGTTGAAAGAGCTTGCCCTCCACGCGTTGTAGGGTGAAAATGGGCAGATAGGCTGTGATGATGATCAGGATGGCAAAGAAAACCGGCCGCTGCACCTCATGCGCGGCGTTGCTGATGAGCTCACCGATCGGCTGGTCCTTCCCGTTACGCCGGGCGAGGTGGCGCAAAATGTTTTCAACCATCACCACGGAGCCATCCACCACCATGCCAAAATCGAGCGCCCCCAAGGAAAGGAGGTTGGCAGGGATGTGGCGCAGGTCAAGAAAAATAGATGCAAACAGCAAGGAGAACGGAATGGTGGTGGCCACGATCAGGGCGCTGCGAAAGTTTCCGAGGAAGAAAAACAGTATCAGCGTCACCAGGATAAAACCTTCGGTGAGGTTGTGCAGGACCGTATGGGTGGTGAAATGCACCAGGTCGCTTCGGTCCAGAAAAGGGACAATTTTCACGCCCGGCGGAAGGATGGTTTTATTCAGTTGTTCCACTTTCTGGTGGATGGCCTTGAGCGTGGTTTCCGCTTCGGCTCCCTTGCGCAGCAGCACCACCCCTTCCACCACGTCGTCGTCATCCACCACGCGTCCATTTTCGTAGTGAATAGCCTTGCCGATCTTACCCAGCCGTATCTTCGGCCCTTGGACAACCCGGGCAATATCCCTCACGCGCACCGGTGTCCCGTTCTGTTCTTTCAAGACCGTGGCGCCCACGTCATCCGTGGTCTGCATCAATCCGACCACACGGATGTTAAACTCCTGTTGTCCGTGTTCGATGAAACTGCCGCCGGCATTGGTGTTGTTGGCGGCGAGCGCTTGCTCCACCTGGCCGATCGAGAGTCCGTAGTCGATCAGCTTGTTGGGATCGACGCGCACCTGGTATTCCCGCGTGATGCCGCCGAAACTGGAAACGTCCACCACGTTCGGAACGGACTTGAGTTGTTTCTCCAGTACCCAGTCTTCCAGAGACTTGAGACCCATCAAGTCATACTTAGGGTTGGTGCTTTCCAGCGTGTACCAATAGATTTGCCCCACCGGGCTGTAATCCGGTCCGAGCTGTGGGCTAACGCCGGACGGAAGCGTGACCATTGACAGCTTTTCCAGCACCTGTTCGCGGCTGAGCAGGTCGTTCGCCTGGTCGTCGAAAACCAGGACTACGGCGGACAACCCAAATAGAGAAAAGGACCGCAAATGAGTGAGGTGCGCAATGCCGTTCATTTGAATTTCGATGGGAACTGTGACCTGTTGCTCCACCTCCTCAGCGGCATGACCCGGCCATTGAGTGATTACTTGCACCCAGGTATCCGCAACATCGGGGTAAGCCTCGACGGGAAGCCGGTGGAAGGAAACGACGCCCCAGATTAAGAGCAGAACGCCAACGCTGAGCACCAGCATTTTTTTGCGAAGGGCGAAATCCACAATGCGGCGGATCATCGGCCTTACTCTTCTCCCGCCGTGCTGGCAAACTGCAGGGCGTCGGCAATGACGAGTTGATTGGGGCTGAGGCCGGTGCGGATCTCTTGAAGATTGCCGGGCGTGATGATCCCGGTTGTAACTTCGATGCGGCGGAACTGGTTCCCGCCTTGCGGCACAAAGACCCAGCTTTTGTCGTGCAGGCGGAAGATGGCCGTAGTGGGAACGAGCAAGGTTTGGCGCCGTTTCCGGGAGATGAATTCAACGTTGGTGTACATCTGCGGTCTCATCAGCAAGCCGGGGTTCGCCAGCACCACGCGCACGGTTGCGGAGCGGGTGTTGGGATCGAGCACCCCGGAAATATTACTGACACGGCCTTGAAGCTTAAGGTCCGGATAAGCATTTAAAAGCACCTTGGCCGCATCGCCCACCGCCACATCGGGAAGATCGTTCTCATAAACGCTGGCCAGTACCCAGACCTGAGAAAGGTCGGCAATCGTAAACAAGCTGATGGAGTTGCCGGCTGCCACCGTCTCTCCACCGGCAGTGTTCTGCTCCACAATCACCCCGGAAACTGGCGCGGTGATTTCGACAATCGAGGAGAGATGGTTCATGTCGCCACCCAGAATGTGGATCTGTTGGGCATTGGTGGCCACATCGACGCCGGCCTTCTGTTCATCGTCCTGGGCCTGCTGCAAATCCTTGAGCGCGACCGCGCCATACGCATAAAGCGCCTGGGCGCGGCCCAGCGCCGCGCGGGTCAGCTTCTCATCCGCTAGGGATTTCTGATAGGCATTAATGGCGGAGGCCAAGTCAGGGCTGTGCACCACCATCAAGACCTGCCCTTTTTCCACTTGGTCGCCCAGTTTGGCCCGGATTTCAAGCGCCCTACCGCCGGCCAGCGAGGTGACATGTACGGTTCGGCTGACCTCCGGCGCGACTACGCCTGGGGCGCTCAATTGGCCCTGCAAGAGCCGGTCCTGAGCAGGAACCAGCTTGAAAAGCCCGGGGTTCGGGACGGTCACCACTTCCGGCCCCGAAGCATTTTCAATCTTAACCTGGGCGTTTGCTTGGCCGGATTTCGCTTGCCCGGTGCATCCGGCGGTGAGCGCCACGCCTGCCGCCAGGCCGGCAAGGGCAAGCCCTCGCCAAAACGGTAATGAGAATTTAAGGTCTTTCATGGGATTACCTCAAAGGATTACCTCAAAACACTCCGCAATCGGCTTCGTTCATGCCCGCAGTGGCCAAGGGAAACTGCTCGGGATGAGCCACCCTGAACACGCCATCATCCTGTTCATGTACCACCTGCGCGGGGGGTGGCCCGGTATCACCGCCTTGCGCTGATGCGCCGGCGACGCGCCTTCCGCAGGCAGCAGTTGAAAGAATCACGCACGAACACAGACTTGCTTCGAGAAGAAATGAGCGATTCATTGAACCACCTCTTGGCCTACCGCCATATTCAGTTGGGCCGCCGTCGTCAAGTAAGAACCAATCAAGTTCAAGTAGTTCAACCGAACACTTCGGTAGTCCTGCTGGGCTTGGAGAAAATCGAGCAAAGAGGCGCCGCCATTTTGGTAAGCGAACCAGAGGGTGTCACGTACTTGCGCGGCGCGCTGCAAGTAATTCGCCTTGTATGTTCTCAGGAGCGCCAGATTGCTCTCGATGGCAGCGTAGGCCGAATCAACGTCGCCGAAGACCTGAGCTTGGGTCGCATCGCGGAGCCGTTGGGCGCGGGTGATTTCTAGCGCAGTCCGGGCCTTTTCCCCCTGGTTCTTATCAAAGATGCGGATGGGAATGGAGACGCTCGCACCAACCGTATTGAAGTCGTACGGATTATTGAACGACGGATTCCGCGTGTACCAGGCGCTGATGACCGGGTCGGCGCTGCCGTTGGCCCAAGCAAGGCGATGATCTGTTTTAGCCTTCTCCACTGACTGCAGCGCGGCCCTGAGGTCCGGCCGAGTATCGAGCGCGACTTTGCGAAGCTCGTCCAAAGATGCGATCTGATCAGGAAAGTCGTAGGGTCCGGTGACGTCAAATTGCTCCACCGGCGTGCGCTCATTCAACAAGGTCAGAAGCTGGATCTTTGCCGTCCGTAGGTTTACCTTCGCAGTCTCGAGATCGGTCTCATATTGAACGCGCTGCAGTTCCAGGCGATCGAGATCTACCTGCGAGATGTCGCCCGCTTGTTTGCGGTCACGGCTCACTCTGAGTACCTGGTCGTAATAAGCGAGGTTCTGCCGGGCCAGCGCTAGAATCGCTTTCTCCTGGAGGGTTTGTACGAATGCGGCTCGCAGATTGAAAAGGAGATTTCGCTCCTGATCGGCGAGCTCGGACGTTGCGATCGTTGTGGCTTCGAGGGCGCTGTCCCTGCGCAACTCGCGCTTGTGCTGCCGCTCGATCAGCTGGCTTACGCCGGGCGATTTGTCAAGGCCAGCCAGCGGAAGCCAATGACCTGCGTAAGGGATGAGTTGAAACCCGTCCGAAGTAAAAGTGAATTCGGGATTGGGGCGCAGCCCCGCCGTGATCTCGTCCGCCCGCGATTCATCGATGCCGATCCTCCCCGCCTGGAGAATGGGGTTGGTAGCTTCGAATCGAGACCGCACCTCCGGCCAAGTCAGAGCCTTCTGGCACAGAGCGACTTGACTCACGCAGCACGTAGTCACAAGCGCGATGGTTAGCCGCCGCAAGCCCGCTGATGCAGACGCAATCAGGCCGCAGCATCTGCTCCCCCATACGGGGTCTAGGCTACGATGCGTTGTCATGTCTACTGTCTCCTTGGACGGCATCGGAGCCGCGCCGGCTTCGCGCCGCACTCGGCGCAGGGTTGGGCTCAAGCGCCGTCAGCGCCAGACACGCCGCAAGACCCGCAAGGGCGAGACCTCTCCAGTCGGGACACGGGAATCTAGGGTGCTTCATGGGATTGCCTCCCATCACTTGGGGAGAGCTTGATCCGAGTCACGGAATCAGCGTCCCAGGTGGATCAGTTCCCATCACCGGATTTCATCACGGACAGGGCGCAAACACCGGCGACCGGGATTCAACAGGCGCAAGGTTCTACGGGTGGTAAACGAGGCTAGGCAAGGGACAGGGAAAGAGGAGGTGCGCGGCTCGCAAAAGAGGGCAAGGAGCGGTCGCGTCCATGTTCGAACGGCACTCCTACGAGAGCGAAGAAACAGAGGGTGACCAGCAGCCCACGAATCGAAGAAATCTGGGAATTCTCGAGTGCGTCAGAGAGGCGCGCCAAATAAATCCCGGGCGTGTCGCTCGAGTTAGTGTTTACCGGGCTCCCTATCTGCGCGCTCGCCGGGGTTCCAACCTGCAGGCTTTTAATACGGACAAAGTCGTCGCTGACGGAGACCGAGGGAAAGAGCGCAACTGCCGCTACGAATACGGCGAGCCCACGGCGGCAACGGGCGGCAAGAGTGGTCCCGCGGCGGCGTTGCCGCTCGCAGACCACGAACACCGCCAAAGCCGCAACGGCGAACAACGCCCAGGCTAAATTCAGTCCACTCTCGACCGTCATAATCAGTGGTAAGTTTAACAGACGCCAACTTGCCATTTCAAGGCAACATATCACAAGTGAGGGTAGTGACGCAGTTTGCTGTAGCGGCGCTCTATGAGCGCCGGAAACCGTTGAGGATACAAGTTCGGCGCTCATAGAGCGCCGCTACAGCAAACAAACTGAGACACTACCCAAGTGACACCGCCGGCTGACAATACAGGGGCAATCTCCTCTTGGCACTCTCAGGCAAGCCATGTAATTTTTTCCGCATATGGCTTGTTGTGGACGAGTTCGGCAACAAGCCATATCCTATTGATTCAAAATGTTTTAACAGTCGATATTCGGTTGTGGCAATAAACTTGCCCTACAACAGGGCAGCGAAGTGCAAGCGTGTAGGCTGGCGCCACCGGCAAGGAGCCGGATGTTGAATCAGCAGAGTACCTACACCGGAATTCGCCTTGCAGACAAAGCTTTCTACACGCGAGAGACGCAGTGCGCGTCAAACGACCGGCGGCACTGGGAATCGAAAATTGGAGTGACCCAAAGTGAGGAGGAGGAAACGCAATGCGAAAAGTTCTCTTAACAGCCACAATATTAGTGGCGGTTTTTTCAACAGGTCTTTATGCACAGGATCAGGTGCAAGCCGATTCCACTGCGGCCGCGAAGCCGTCCATGAACGGTACGGTGCCGGTGTTCAAGGTTACGGTCGTGGGCCACACAGTGAAGGCTATCAATTATCACAATCGCCACTCCACCCAGATCGGATTTGAAGGCACGAGCTTGCTTGCCGGAGCCAAGGGTAAAGCAACAATCGAAAACAAGTTGGGTGCAGCCCACATTCACGCTCGCTTTAAGAAGCTGGAACCGGCGGTGAGAAAGTTTGGGCCGCCTTATCTGACCTATGTTCTATGGGCCATCACTCCGAACGGGCGCCCGGAGAACCTGGGGGAGATTCTAACTGATCCCAATGGCAATGCGGACATTCAGGTAACTACGAACATGCAAACTTTCGGGCTGATCGTTACGGCCGAACCCTACTTTGCCGTGACCCGGCCAAGCGACATGGTGGTGGCGGAAAATCGCGTGCTGCCGGGTACCACCGGCACCATCGAACAAGTGGCCGCGAAGACCGAATTGCTGAAGCGCGGACAATATACGGAGAACATCGCGGCAAACCAGGTGACGCCGCTTGTAACCACGGGCGAGGCGCCGCTGGACGTCTACGAGGCTGAAAACGCGATTCGCATCGCCAAATGGGCGGGCGCGGATCAGAAAGCCCAGGAGACGCTGAGCAAGGCTGAGCTTAATTTGCAGAACGCACAGCAAACTCTGGCCAACCACCACGGTGACAAGAAGACCGTAATCAACGAAGCCCGTGAAGCCGTACAGACCGCAGAAGACGCTCGAATCATCGCGCTGAACAAGCGCGAGGCCGAGCGTCAGTCTGAATTACGGCAGAACACAAAAGCTGCGCAGGCGCAGGCAACCCAGGCGCAGGAACAGGCAGCGCAAGCCCAGGAGCAAGCGCAGCAAGCAGCAGAAGCCAAAACCCGCGCCCGGGCGGCACAACAGCAAGCTGAAGAGCAAGCGCAGCAGGCCAACCTTGCTGCCCAGGATGCCGGCCAACGAGCCCATGCCGCTGAACTGCGCGCAGAGCAGATGCGCACCCAATTGTTGAAGCAGCTCAACATGATTCTCCAGACGCAGGATACGCCTCGCGGTCTGGTGGTGAGGATGTCAGACGTGCTGTTTGCTCCGGGAAGGTATGAACTGACTAACGATGCCAAACTGGCATTGGCTAAAATGTCGGGTGTGCTACTTGCTTATCCCGGCCTGAAGCTCGAAGTGGACGGGTACACAGATAGCACCGGCGGCGACGAGGTGAACCAGGCGCTTTCCGATAAGCGAGCCGAGGCGGTGCGGACGTTCCTGGTGCAACAGGGCGTTTCGCCGGACTCGGTCAGCGCAGAGGGCTTTGGAGATGCGAACCCCATCGCCTCAAACGACACGGCTCAGGGCAGGAAGCTCAACCGCCGAGTCGATATGATTGTTTCAGGCAGCCTGATAGGCACTCAGGTGACCGCCGCTTCACGCTAGTCTTCTTTATCTTATGGTGGAAGTTCTTTGGAGGCAGACTTCGCTGAGGGCATCCATCGTATTGTGAAGGATGCCCTCAGCGCGGACGCTCGATTATACGACAGCAGTTGGCACAGGCCTATTTTGGGGTCCGCGCTCACCGGGCGCTGAGAGCGGCGTGCGCCGAAGCGGGGAGATGGTAGGATTCCTGGTCGCTGGGATAGCGGGAGCCGGCCACGTCTTCGCGGAAACGGCAGATAGCATCCCGCATGATTTCGGCCACGCTGGCATAAGCGCGGACAAACTTTGCGGGCGGAGAAAAAGTCAATTTAAGGAGATCGTGAATCACCATTATCTGCCCGTCGCAATCCGGCCCAGCGCCGATTCCAATGGTGGGAATGCGAAGCCGCTGAGTGATGGCAGCGGCCACTTCACGGGGTATGCCCTCCAACACCAGCGCAAAAACGCCTGCATCTTCCAAGGCCAGCGCATCCTCCAGAAGCTCGCGGGCCGTATCGGCGGAATTACCCTGCACTCGATAGCCGCCCATCACCCGCACCGATTGGGGAGTGAGCCCAATGTGGCCGGCGACCGGGATTTCCGCATCAGTCAAGCGCCGGATGAGAGCCGTTCGCTTCCTTCCACCTTCCAGCTTGACGGCTTCCGCGCCCCCTTCCTTCAGAAAGCGGA
Source organism: uncultured Acidobacteriota bacterium (assembly GCA_937900045.1). Lineage (GTDB taxonomy): Bacteria > Acidobacteriota > Terriglobia > UBA7540 > UBA7540 > CALCEB01. Next base: position 4,526 of record CALCEB010000081.1, on the reverse strand, counting down.
TGGCGGTGGAGACGGCTAAGTCGCTGGCCGCATGGTAGGAACCGTAGGGCAAGTCCGCCATCAGCAGGGCGCGCCGGGTGCCGCGCCGAACGGCCTTGAGGTGGTGAAGTATTTCATCGGCGGTGACCGGGAGCGTGGAATCGTAACCCAGCACCACTTGGCCCAGCGAATCTCCTACCAGGATCAGATCGATGCCGGATTCGTCGGCCAGGCGGGCGGCAGGGTAATCGTAAGCGGTAAGGCAGGCGATGCGCTGGCCCTTGGCTTTCTTTTCGTAGAGGACAATCGGAGTGACTCTGCTCACGGCCACCGCGTTGGGGTCCATGGCAACACCTCCTATATGGATTTCTTGAAGCGTAATATCAATGCCACCGCCGTCACAGCATGACTTCAATCGGCAAGCCGCAGGGAGCCCAAAATAAAAACCCTCTCTGCAACAGGGGTGATGCGCCGGCGCTCGCGAGACACCGGCAAGGAGGCCCGAGAGGGCCTTCACTCGCCCGGACAGAGAGGGTAACTTTTTCAGCCACCAGAGGGTGGCCGGGAGATTCGGCGGAAGGGCTATCCATCAGACCTTCCGCTCATTCTCCTGAAACTTTTTGTTTCCCGTCTCAGTCCGCCTTGGCGGATCCAAGCGGCAGAAAATATTGTGTCCCTTTCACTGGCTGCCGGAGGCGGCATACCAACTCTTCCAGGTCCCTGTTCTTATGAACGAAGTCGATCCCGGAGGTTTCCACCACCAGCAGGTTACTTTCCTTGTAGCGCACGAAAAAATGTTCGTACGCTTTGACGAGTTCTTCCAGATACTCGCCGGAAATCTGGTGTTCAGCCGGAAGGTTTTTGCGATCAATGCGCTCCCGGAGCTTTTCCGGCTTCGCGTGTAAGTATATCACCAAATCCGGGATGGGAACTTGGTCTGAAAAGATCGAATAATACCGGTTGTAGAGATCGAGTTCCTCATCCCCCAGATTCATGTAGGCGTAGATGCGGTCTTTGCTGAAAAGATAATCACACACCACCACGCGGTTCGCCGTAGCCTGGAGGTCCAGACTGAGCCACTGCTTGAAGCGCTCGATCAAGAAAAAAAGTTGGGATGCAAACGCCGCGCCCGGCCGGCCTTTGTAAAAATCCTCCAGAAATGGATTCTCCTCCACGTCCCGGAGCCGTTCGGCGTGGAGGCGCTCGGCCAGCAAATCCGCCAGACTGGTCTTGCCAACTCGAAGCGGTCCTTCAATGGCAATCAGCCGGGGTTGCTCGTATTGTGGGACTCCGGTCATAGGTGGCTTCGCGGGGGCAGCCGCCGTTCGGTTTGCGAATAGCCATTGTAAACCGGGATCGTATTGAAGGTGCGGGAAAAGAAGGCGAAGCCATCGACAAGCGAATTTCACGCAAAGCCGCGAAGCTTCACAAAGCAAACGAAAGGATTGTTCATTGCAGTCCTTGGCGTCTTAGCGTGAAACTGCTTGCTTCAGCCCATGAATTTGGCAATCACGGCACTACGGTGCTTCGAGCTTTATAACCTGGCTAGGGTCCTGCGAATCGTGCAGCATTTCAGCCACGGTTTGCCCGGTGACGGGATGGCGCAGGTCCGGCGCAAGCTCCCTGAGCGGAACCAGCACGAAGCGGCGTTCTCCCATATGGGGATGAGGGACGGTAAGCTCGGCAGAGCGGATCACAAAATCCTCGTAGAGCAGTATGTCAATGTCAATCACGCGTGGACCTTTGGGCACGCCGGGCCGGCGTCCCAAGGCGCGTTCGACGGCTTTGCAGGCGTGGAGAAGCTTTAAGGGCAGAAGCTCCGTTTGCAGTTCCGCCACACAATTGATGAACCAGCGTTGCGGCATGAAGTCCACTGGCTCCGTGCGGTAAAAGGAGGAAACCCGGACGACTTCCACGCCGGAGTCTTGAAGCATGGCCAGCGCGTTGTGGATGGCGCCGGCGCGGTCACGGAGATTCGAGCCGAGGGAAAGGTAAACTCGCTTCATGAGCCGTCGCAAAGATTGCTTGCCCGTATTTTTCGCCGGCGGGACGGTACCCGGCAAAACGGGGTGGCGCTACAGGATTAATCAAACAGCGTCGGCGCAGTTCCGCGCTGGACCGGCATTTTCCCGAGCACCCGGTACGCAGGTTCATTCGCGCGGCGCCCGCTTTTGGTGCGGCTGATGAAGCCCTCCTTCAGCAGGAAGGGTTCCACCATGTCCACCAACGTCTCCACCTCTTCGTTCAGCGTGGCGGAGAGCGCCTCCACACCCACCGGACCGCCCTGATAATGGTCGATGATGGTGCGCAGGAAGCTGCGGTCCAGTTCGTCGAGGCCATGATCGTCCACGCCCTCCAGCCCCAGGGCGTTCCGGGCTACTTCAATCGTGATTTCCCCGGTCGCCCGAACGTCCGCGAAATCGCGCACCCGCCGCAGCAGACGGTTGACGATGCGAGGCGTGCCGCGCGCCCGCCGTGCAATCTCCGTCGCAGCCTCCGGCTCAATTTTCACGCTCAGCAAACGGGCGGAGCGAAGCAAGATGAGGGTGAGGTCTTCCTGGTCGTAGAAATCCAGGTGATAGAAGAGTCCAAAGCGGTTGCGCAGCGGCGCAGAGAGGCTGCCGGCGCGGGTGGTGGCGCCGATTAGCGTGAACTTCTTCAGCGGAACGTTGATAGTCTTCGCGAACATCCCCTTGTCCACCACGAAATCCACCTTGAAGTCTTCCATGGCGGGGTAGAGAAACTCCTCAATGTTGGCGGGAAGGCGGTGAATTTCATCGATAAAGAGGATGTCGCGCTCTCCCAGGTTGGTGAGAATGCCCATCAAGTCGCCGGTGCGCTCGAGGGCCGGGCCGGAAGTGACGGTGATCTTGGCCTCCATCGAAGCCGCGATAATGTGGGCGAGCGTGGTCTTGCCGAGGCCGGGAGGGCCGAAGAACAGGGCGTGCTCCAGCGCCTCTTGCCGCTGGCGCGCCGCTTCCAGCGCGATCCGCAGCTTTTCCACCACCTTCTTCTGCCCGATGTATTCATCCAGAGTGGGCGGACGAAGGCTGCGATTAAAGCTCTCTTCTTCCTTCGAAATCAGGTCGGGAGAAACCAGTCGTTCTCGGGGCATGTTTCCAAGCGCGGCTTGAATGCCGCTAAAGCATCTTCCCTTCTTTGCGGCCGGCAGTCAAGACTGCGGGATGGGGGTTGCGGCGCAATTTGCGGTAGCGGTCGCCGGAGTTCACCCCCTAGTATTACTCTGTTAAGTCGTTGGGCGAATCGGCGGTTGCTTCCCGGATGCGGGTATAGCCAGGTAAAACGATGAGAGGTGGCTTTGAATGCCTTAAAACCCAAAAAACTGCGGATTCAAAGCCAAAAATCCATCATTGCCCTTGATTTTAAATGGGTTACGTGGCTTTGTTCCTGAAAATCGACTATCTCAAGCAGATTCAATGGCTTACGGCAATAAAACGGCCTCGACATTGGCTTTGTTTCGGCTTTGTTCCATGCCTTTTTCTATTTTTTTCAATAGATTGCAGGCTTTTCCACAGGCAAAAAAGAATTGTTTTTTCTCCTATTTTGGCTCGCAGCAGCATTTTTACTGGTGTTTCTGCATGTCCGCATTGGCTTTGTTCCCCGATGCCATTCCGGCCTCTTGTTTTCAACGGCTTGCGCGTCATTTGCTGCACCCACGCCGGATTGGCGGTTTCCACAAGGCTCGCACCCGCATTTTTACTGGGGATTTTTAATATCCCGTCGAATTTTGCGCCTCGATGGGCAAAGGGGCAGCGCGAGGGCGAGCGACCCGGTGATGGGACCGAAATGCAATCTTCCCAACCACGGCCCATGACCAGCGCCCGATGCATGAAAATGCCTCCCCGAACTGATGTATACTTATGTAATATTATACCATAAGGAATAAATTGTCAATGACTCTTTCCAAGCCCAGTGCGCAGACCCAAGGGTCTGGGCCGGCCAGCGACTCATGACGTTACCCAACTCGATGGCGGGTAACATTTTAGACTGCACGATTCGACGATTGCATTCAGAGGTGGTCGGGTGTATTTTATCGATCAGTCGAGAATTGAAAACGCAAATTCCAGGGAAAAGGCGCCGGGGGAGCACGGCTCAAGCCGTGAACGAATCTCCGCCACAGAAACACAAAGGCACAAAGGCACTTTCCCGTCTGTTTATGCATGTTTTCGTCTGCGTCTCGGTGCTGAACGCGATTGGTTCTTCTCACAGCTTCTCATAGGGGAGGGGCATGTCATGGAACACCTCACAGACGCGCCCGTTGCCAACATCCTGATTCTGGCCGGAATCATCTTTGTGGCTGTCGGGCTGTTTGGACACATCGGCGGCTTCATCGGCAGTATCTTCGGCAGCATCGAGGCGGGTAAGAACGCGCGGGTACTTTCAGGTGTGCTTGGAGTTGCCCTGATTGTCGGCGGCGGCTGGATGCACGAGCAGGCCGACAAGCAAGGCGCCGGCCCGAACCCGCCCGCAAACCCCACGATTGCCAGTACCCCCGGCACGGCGCCCGCCCAGCCGGTGGCGCCCAG
>CALCEB010000080.1 GCA_937900045.1 uncultured Acidobacteriota bacterium | reverse complement strand
CAGGCGACGCCTCTGAGATCAAGATCATGAAACTCGCCTTAACTGAACAGTATTGCGCCAAGCCGCCAAGAAACGGCAAGGGCGCCCCATCTATATTGGTTAACCCGGACTTATGAATTCTGAGGATTTTTCATAAATTACCCGTCCGCGCTTGACAGTGAGCGCACAATGGTTCGAAGCGAAGTAATAAGCCATCTTGCGGTAATCGTCCACATCCATAACGGCAAGGTCCGCCTGCTTCCCCGGCTCGATCGATCCCAGGCGATCGTCGCGCCCCAAAGCGTATGCGCCGTTCAGGGTTGCGGCCGTAATTGACTCTGCGGGCGTCATCCCCAAAGCAAACGAAGCGAGCGACAGAATGAATTGCATATTGAGACAGGGGCAAGTACCGGGGTTGAAGTCCGTGGCGAGAGCCACCACGGCTCCGGCGTCGATCAAGCGGCGGACCGGAGCGTATCTTTTGAGGCCAAGATAGAAATTGGAGCCGGGAACAAGCGTTGCCGCCACATCCGACCGGGAAAGGGCGCGGATTTCGGCAGGGGTGATATGGTCCAGATGGTCCGCTGATGCTGCTCCGAGGTCTAGAGCGAGTTTTGTCCCTCCGAAATGGCTCAATTGTTCAGCGTGAATCCGAGGCCGCAATCCGAGCCTGGCACCCGCCTCCAGGACACGTCGGCATTGCTGCGGCGTGAAGGCGCCACGCTCACAAAAGCAGTCAATGAATTCTGCGAGCTTGCGGTGCGCTACCTGGGGAATCAGGACCTGGATGATGCTGTCCACGAATTGCGCCGGGCGGTCCTGGTAAGCCGGTGGAACGGCGTGGGCCGCAAGCAAAGTGGGAACGAGTTCGAGAGGAGAAATCCTTTTGACCTCGCGGACTACTTTGAGAATCTTCAATTCATTTTTTACATCGAGGCCGTAACCGGATTTGACCTCAACGGTTGTGGTGCCGTGCGCCGCCATCTCTCTCAGAAATCCCGTGGCCTGGCGCACAAGGTGGGCGGGCGAGGCACGATGCAACAGGCGGGCTGAATATCGGATTCCCCCGCCTGCCGCGGCAATTTCCGGGTAGCTTTTGCCGCTAACCCGAAGCACAAAATCTTCGACACGGCTTCCCGCAAACACCAGGTGAGTGTGAGAATCGACAAACCCGGGCATTACCACTTGTCCCGAGCAGTCGAGGAACCTGGCACGAAGCTTTCGCGCGTCTTTTTCGAGCTCGCGAGTTCTGCCCACGCGCAGGATTTGCTGGCCTTGGGTGAGCACGGCCCCATCTTCGATCAATTGCAGCACACCGAGCGCGGGACCGCGCCGTGGTGCCGGCAATCCCGCCAATGTCAAGAGTTGAGAAGCATCATGAAGGAACAGAGGCGGGTTCATCTGGGGGGACATTGGAATGCTCCGGGGCGTCTGGTACAATATAGTTTATTCAGCACGAAGGAGCTATGACATGCCTCAATATCAATTTGTCTGTAAAGAGTGCAAGACGAAATTTACTCTGCAAATGACCCTGGAAGAATACTCCAAGGGAACCTTCGGCTGCCCCCATTGCAAGAGCAAGAAAGTCCACCAGGAAGTGGCGGCATTCTTCGCGGTGAGCGCCAAGAAGAGCTGAAAACGCCATCCGTTCGCTAATCTGAGTTTACACCTGCGGCTTGAAGGGTGTGCATTCCTGCCAAAAGTAGGCGTAGAGTTTACGCCCTAAAAGACCCTGTAGGCCAGTCCGGCCACGGCGGTTGCTTAGCCGCTATAGTACGCCGATTCGTGCTTTCAGGGGCGCATTTCCCCTCACCCGGCGGTTCGCGCCACGCTCTCCCCCAAGGAGAGGGCTGTGATCCAGATAAACTCCGTTTTTCTCTGATCAGAGAAGGTTGGGATTCAAACTGGTAGCAATACTGCCATGCTTCCTTCAAGCGGTTGGGCCGCGAGGCCAGGGTGAACGCAAATCATTCCACGATGGGCGTTTGCATCTTCCGCTCTCTTGCAAATTGCAGGGCCTCTTCATAGCCCGCGTCGGCGTGACGGGCAACTCCAATCCCCGGGTCATTGGTGAGAACGCGCTCAATGCGAGCCGCCATCTCCGGGGTGCCGTCCGCCACCGTCACTTGACCGGCGTGCAACGAATATCCAATCCCTACGCCCCCGCCGTTGTGGATGGATACCCAGCTTGCTCCCGAGGCCGTGTTGAGCAGCGCGTTCAGGAGCGGCCAGTCCGCAATGGCGTCGCTTCCGTCCTTCATGCTTTCGGTCTCCCGGAAAGGCGAAGCCACCGAGCCGCAGTCCAGATGGTCACGACCCATGACAATGGGCGCTTTGAGCTCACCTCGCGCCACCAGATCGTTCAACCGCCCGCCGAACTGCGCGCGCTCACCGTAGCCCAGCCAGCAAATCCGCGCGGGAAGACCCTGGAATTTGACGTATTTCCTGGCCAAGCGGATCCAGCGGGAAAGGATGGGATTCTCCGGAAACATCTCGAGCACCAGATCGTCCGAGCGGAAGATGTCAGAGGGCTCGCCAGAAAGCGCCACCCAGCGGAATGGACCGCGGCCCTCGCAGAACAGCGGCCGGATATAGGCGGGGACAAAACCGGGAAAGTTGTAAGCGTCCTTGATGCCTCCGTGTTCGTAAGCCATGGTGCGGATGTTGTTGCCATAATCAAAGGTCGCCGCGCCCAGGCGTTGGAGTTCGAGCATCCCGGCCACTTGCCGGGCTATCGATTCGTAGGACCGCTTGAGATAGTCCTGGGGATTCTGGGTACGAAGTTCGGCCGCCTGCTCCAAAGTAAGGCCGGAGGGAATATAGCCGCATAGCGGATCATGGGCGCTGGTCTGGTCGGTGAGCAGATCGGGCACGACGCCCCGCCGTGCCAACTCCGGAATGACATCAGCGCAATTTCCAACCAGGCCCACGGAAACGGCCTGTTTCTGACGAATGGCGTTCTTCAATATGCGGAGCGCCTCGTCCAGGTCGTTAACGCAAATGTCGCAGTATCCGCTGCGGATGCGGCGCAGGATTCTTTCGGAATCGGCTTCGATCCCCAGGAATGCTGCTCCGTTGAGTGTGGCGGCCAGCGGCTGAGCCCCGCCCATGCCACCCATGCCTCCGGTCACTACCAACTTGCCGGAAAGGTCACTCCCAAAATGCTTTTGCGCGGCGGCGGCGAAGGTCTCAAAGGTTCCCTGGAGGATGCCTTGCGTGCCGATGTAAATCCAGCTCCCCGCGGTCATCTGGCCATACATCGTCAGGCCCAGACGCTCCAGCTCGCGGAACTTCTCCCAGTTGGACCAATGGCCCACGAGGTTGGCATTGGCAATGAGGACCCGGGGAGCCCCCTCGTGCGTCCGGAACACCCCGACCGGCTTGCCGGATTGCACGAGCAAGGTTTCATCATGTTCCAGCCTCTTGAGTGTCTGGATGATGGCGTGGAAGCATTCCCAGTTGCGAGCGGCTTTCCCCGTTCCGCCGTAAACCACCAAGTCCTGGGGACGCTCTGCAACCTCGGCATCGAGGTTGTTCATCAACATCCGCATGGCGGCTTCCTGCTGCCAGCCTTTGCAGGTAAGACTGGTGCCACGAGGAGCACGAATCCGCCGGGCCGATATAGCATCCTCTGCCAAACCGGCTTGAGATTTTTCCGTAACTTGTGCCATCCTGTTGATCTCCCTCAGCATCTTAGCTTAAAGCTGTGGAAAGCAAAAGGACGGCTTGCTGGGACTGCTTGGAAACGATGAAGCTCATGGGTCTTTGTGGAGATGCCGATTCTTTCTTAAGCGCGCCATGAGCAGGGTTTGAAGGAAGAAACGCTTCAGGTAGACAGGAAGAATATCGCATTCATTGATTTATGAAGATCAGAACAGGCAATTTCAGGACAATCATCGCCCGGCGAACTTTGGTTCTAGCGTTGGGCGCAGTGTTATTTGTGGCAGGAGCACTGAAATCTGAGCCCGCCCGGTCCGGTATGGTCACTGCCGCAGGGAAGATTTTATCCAATCCGGTATACCAAGCGGACGATTATTACCTGGGCCGTCACAATCTGGCCAATGTTTATACTGGGCTGCGCATTCTTCAGGCCGTTGTTGCTAAGGATGCCGGTAATTACGATGCCTGGTGGCGCATTTCGAAGTTTTATAATTATCTGGCCCGTTTTTCTAAGGATGGCGAACAACGGCTCCTGCTGCAGCAAGCGGTCATTGCTGGAGAGAAAGCAGAAGCGCTTCAGCCCAAACGTGTCGAAGGCCACTTCTGGCTAGGGGCCAGCTACGGGCTGTTGGCCGAAAAGTCAAATTTTCTGGAAGGCTTGAGGATGGTCGATAAAATCAGGGCCGAGATGGAAGCGGCTGTCAAGATAGATCCGAACTATGAAGAAGCAGCAGCTTTGATTGCACTGGGCCGCATGGATTACCGGGTTCCCTTCTTCAAGGGAGGGGACGTCCAGCGCTCTGTGCAACTTCTCGAGGAAAGCCTGCGGCTTTCGCCGGATAATTCTCTGGCCATGCTTTACTTGGCCGATAGCTACCGGGCAATAGGACGGTTGAATGAAGCCCGCAACTTGCTAGAACGAATCCTGAATCTTTGCCCCGACCCAGGATATTACACGGAGCTCATTCAGAACCAGTCTGAAGCCCGGAAGAAACTCTCGCAATATTTTCACGCCAGCCGTTGAACCGCTGGAGATATTGACGGGAGTACGCCGGGCCGTGGAGCAATCTGAATGGAGGCCGGTTCCCCTCATTTCCTGCCGAAGTAGTAAACTCCACTTTCCGGGGATCCACGCAAGAAAATATTTCTTCACTCTAGCAGGAATTATGCCAGAATTCAGTGTCTGTACTCATCTCACTCTCAAGAACCCCCACGAATGAATTTAACAAATGATACAGTGATCCCGGCGCGCACATTGTGCGGCTTATTCCTCGATTCGGTGGATCGTCGCCCCCGGCCACACGCTTTCCTATCCAAAATCCATGGGGTTTACGCGCCGCTTTCCTCGCACAGCGCACTGCGCGAGGTAGGCGGACTTGCGCTTGCCCTAGAAGGGCTTGGAGTCCGTCCCGGCGACCGCATTGCGATTATGTCTGAAAACCGCGTGGAGTGGGCTCTAACGGACTATGCGATTCTGGGTCTCGGCGCGATTACGGTCCCGCTTTATCCGACGCTTCCCGGACCCGATATCGATCTCATCCTTCGCGATTCGGGAGCGAAAGGGATTGTCCTTTCCACAAATCAGCAGCTTGAAAAAGTAATGCGGGTCCGCCCCGATCCCCCGGACCTCCGGTTCGTGATTTCAATGAATCAGCCGCCGGCGGAGGCCAAAGATGTTCAAGATTGGCGAGTGGTCTTAAGCCGTGAGCTGGACCGGGAGGCAAAGCCGGATGTTGCTTTTCGCGAGCGAGCCTCCCGGGTGAAGCCGGAGGATATTGCCAGCATTCTTTACACCTCGGGTACAACGGGAAATCCCAAGGGTGTAGTTCTGACCCATGCCAATGTCGTCTCGAACGTTATAGCTTGTTTGGGTCTCATCCCATTTGGCCAACACGACGTCGCCCTGTCATTCCTGCCGTTGTCTCACATCTTCGAGCGGATGCTCGATTTCTACGCGTTCTGGCAGGGTGTGACGATTAGTTACCCGGAGAGTATGGATACTCTTGCTCAGAACATCCTGGAAGTCCGCCCTACATTGATGGCCGTGGTACCGCGCGTTCTTGAGAAAGTTTACGAAAAAAGTATCCAGACGGCCCGCTCCAAACCCCAACCGGTCCAAAAGCTTTTTCATTGGGGAATCCGCGTGGGCCGCGATTGGGCACGGACAGCTTTCGAAGGGCAGACGCCTCCGGGTTCATTAAAATGGAAGCGCGCGCTCGCGGATAGGCTGGTGTGCAGCAAGGTACGGGCAGGCTTGGGCGGGAGGCTCCGGTTTCTGATCTCTGGCTCCGCGCCGCTTTCAAGGGAGATTGCCGAGTTCTTCTTCGCGGTTGGCTTGCCGGTGTACGAGGGTTACGGTCTGACCGAGACTTCTCCGGTGATTGCCGTAAACTGCCCAGGAGCTGTGAAGCTGGGAACCGTTGGAAAGATTATCCCCGGCGTGGAGGTCAAGATGGGCGAACAGACTATGGATGCGGAGGGCCGGACCGGCAGGGAAATCCTGGTGCGCGGTCCCAACGTATCACCCGGGTATTACCGCCGCGACGCAGAGAACCGGGCATCCTTCATCGATGGCTGGTTTTGGACTGGAGATCTGGGAGATTTGGATGCTGAAGGCTTCCTGAGCGTTACCGGCCGGAAGAAAAACTTGTTCAAGACATCGGGGGGAAAGTACGTGGCTCCCGAAAGACTCGAAAACCTTTTTCAAGGTCATCCCTATGTCACACAGATTATGACTATCGGAGATTCGCGCAGATTCATCAGTGCGCTGATCGTGCCCAACTTCGGGCGCCTCGAGGAATACGCGCGAAGTTCCGGCATCATTCTTAAAAGCCGGGATGACCTGGTGAAGCACCCTCAAATTCTGGCTTTCATGCAGCAACAAGTGGACGAAGCAATGAAGAACTGTGCGCCCTTCGAGAGAATCCGCCAGATTGCGCTGATCCCGCGCGAATTCTGCCCTGAGGCTGGCGAGATTTCGGCGACAATTAAGATCAAACGGTACGTGGTGGAAGAGCATTTCCGGGAGACCATCGAAGAAATCTACCGGCGTCAACCTGAAGAGCAAACCGCCAAAGCCAAGGCCTGATCTGCGGATTGAACGGGCACGGTGGGCTTGATTGGCGTTCCACTGTGGATGGCGGATAAACAAGCTTGACTTTGTAGCCACTGGATGGGCGATGGCCGCTGTATACAACGCGACCCGACTCATGTCCACTTCGCCTGGAATCTCTCATGGAAATTACCCCGCTCGCGGTGATCCGCTGGCTTTTCGGGCCAGGACCTCGCCGCGGTCCCGGGCGGCTGTGGCCGCGCTGGCTTTTTCTCCGCGCGCTTGGCCTCATTTTTTTCTCTGCCTTCTATTCGCTCCTTTTCCAAATCCGGGGATTGATTGGTCCGCAGGGCATTCTGCCCGCCCGCTGGTATTTGCAGATGGTGAGCCACAGCATGGGCCTGCTTCGTTATTGGTTTGTGCCATCTCTACTGTGGATAGGCAGCGGCCCGGTGGCGCTGCTCCTGCTTTGTTGGGCTGGGCTTCTGGCTTCCGTGGCATTAGTCTTGAATCTCTGGCCGCGAGGGGCCATATTCGTCTGCCTTGTCGCCTATCTATCTTTCGTCAGCGCCGCGCAGGATTTTTCCTCCTATCAGTCGGACGGGATGTTGCTCGCCGCAGGATTCATCTGCTTGTTTTTTGCGCCCCCGGGCTTGCGGCCGGGATTAGCGGAGTCAAGCCCTCCTTCAAGGGCCAGCTTGTTTCTGCTCCAATGGCTCTGGTTCAGGATCTATTTCGAATCCGGCTTGGTCAAGATGGCGAGCCACGACCCACATTGGCGGGGCCTCACGGCTTTGTATGACTACTATTCGAACGGACCGCTCCCCAATTGGATCGGCTGGTATGCCCAGCAGATGCCACACTCTATCAATGCAGCTCTGGCGCTGGCGACGCTGGTGATCGAGCTGGGTTTCGTGTGGATGGTTTTCCTGCCTCGGCAATTCCGCATTCTTTGTTTTTGCGTCGTCACCCCGTTCCAGATTGGAATCATCCTCACGGCCAACCTGGCGTTTCTCAATCACCTCGTCCTGGCTCTGGGAATTCTGCTCCTCGATGACCGGTTCATCCTTGGAGTTTTTTCCCGGCTGCGCCAGGGGCTGAAGAGAGGTGCGCCTGAAGAAATCGCGAGTGGTCCCGATAGCGGTGGCGAAGCTGTTTCTCGAGACTTAAATCGGCCCGAATTCGAGGCAGTGTCCCCAGTGGTCAAGCCTCCATCCGCTATCGTTGTTGCTTGGCGCCACGTTGGCCTGGTCGTGACAGCATTTCTCCTGACCTGGGTTTTCTATTCCCAATCCACGCTGCTATTAGGCATCATGGCCCCCGGGCTTTCCTTACCCATGACTCCGGTTACGGCTCTCGAGCCTTTCCGAATCGCCAATCAGTACGGGCTTTTTGCGGTGATGACTCCGGCGCGTTACGAGATCGAATTCCAGGGATCTCAGGATGGAACCCACTGGGAGGCTTATCCGTTCCGCTACAAGCCGCAGGACCCACACCAGGCCCCACGCTTCTACGCCCCTTATCAGCCGCGATTTGACTGGGATCTGTGGTTCGCCTCGCTGGCCACATGGAGGCAATACCCGTTCGTGGCGCGGACGGAAATCCTGCTGCTTCAAAATGACGCGAGCGTGCTTTCACTCTTTGCCGGGAACCCATTTCCCAAAACGCCCCCGCGCATGGTTCGGGCCATGATCTGGCAGTATTGGTTCACCGATCTCGCCACGAAAAGGAAAGATGAAACCTGGTGGAAGTGCAAGCTTGTTGGACTTTACGCTCCGGAAGTTGAGCTGCTTCCAGGAGGCAGAGTGGGCATTCTACAGATGCCGGGTGGAAGTAATCCGCCACAAGGCGATCCAGACGATGACGGGGAGAACGGCGGGCCATGAGGATGGAACTGAGTTTTGGCATGATTTGAGGGCGGAATTCATCCCTTCGTGCTGTGCAGCAGCGCCGCGTCCATTGAATTTGCCGCCTGGGGCCGTTAGAATGAGTTGAAAGGAGACTCATGGAGAGTGACATTCTGAAAATTGCGGACCGGGAGTTCCGGTCGCGCTTGATCATCGGCACCGGAAAGTACAAGAGTTTTCAAGAGACCGCTCGCGCCCTGGATGCTGCGGGGGCAGAAATAGTGACCGTGGCGGTGCGCCGCGTAAATCTGACTGACCGCGCCAAAGAGTCCCTGCTGGATTATATCGACCGGGAGAAGTATTTCATTCTGCCGAACACAGCGGGCTGTTACACCGCCGACGATGCGGTGCGCGCGGCGCGCCTGGCGCGCGAGGTGGGACTCTCCCACTGGGTGAAGCTGGAGGTTATTGGTGACGAAAAAACTCTGTTCCCGGATAACTTCGAGTTAATCAAGGCGACAGAAACCCTGGTGCGCGAGGGGTTCGTGGTGCTGCCTTACACCAATGACGATTTAATTTCCGCGAAGCGGCTGGTTGACGCCGGCGCCGCGGCGGTCATGCCGCTGGGTGCGCCCATCGGCTCCGGCTTGGGCATTCAGAACGTCTCCAACATCCGCATCCTGCGGGAAATGATTACGCAGGTCCCCCTGATCCTGGACGCGGGTGTTGGAACCGCTTCCGACGCCGCCCTGGCCATGGAACTGGGCGTGGATGCGGTGCTGATGAATACCGGCATCGCCGGAGCGGAAGATCCGGTGATGATGGCGGAGGCCATGCGCGACGCGGTCAGGGCAGGCCGCAAGGCTTACCTCGCCGGGCGCATTCCCAAAAAGCTCTACGCCACGGCTTCAAGCCCCTTGGCTGGCGTCGTGCGCTGAGAATCCATCCTCGGGACGCCGCACCGTTGACGCCCCACCCTCCATCCTGCGGCCGGGGGGATTTTCCACGCCGTCGAGCGAGACAAGTATCGTAGAAAATTCTTCCGTAGAATCCCAATTCACTTTTTGGCGCGCGCACTGTTGTCGCCAAACGATGATCCTGAATGGGCGCGTTTTTCCCGCGGAAAATTATAAATAATTTCGCCGGGACGGGCGAAGTGCATCTGTTCGCGGGCATAACGCTCAATGGCCCGCGGGTCGGACTTAAGTCCCTGAACGTCTTTCTGAAGTTGATCGTTTTGCCGCTTGAGATCTTGAATCTGATGTTTGATGGCTTCCACCTGGCTCCGCTGCAGGCGCAACGCCATCCAACCATTCTCACCGAAGATTTCGTGAACGGCGAGGGCCACTGAGACCAGCACCAGGACCAGCAGCAAGCCTCGCCGCAGGGTATTGACCTCGGTATCCGCGCTTTCAAACTTTCTTGTTTGTTGATGCCGCTTCAAGCTCTTTCTCCTTGCGTGGAACTGGCCGGGACCGCCGGTCCCGTTGTGCCGCTTCTGTAAGCATTCAGGGATTCAGCGCGAACTTCTTGGCGGATTCCACCAGCGCGCTTAATTCCCGGGGCGACGCCGACTCGCAATAGACGCGGACCACCGGTTCCGTTCCCGAAAGTCTCATCAACACCCAACAACCGTCTTCACAGATCATCTTCAAGCCGTCGGTCCGGTCCACCTTCTGCACGCGGTGCGAATCGATCCAGTCCCAATCCCGCTTCAGCTTTTCGACGAGCCTCTTCTGCACGTCGGGCTTCAAGGTGAGGTTAACACGCTCCGAATAAAATGCGCCCACTTTCTTAAAAAGGGCTTCGATTTGTTGCCCGACCGTGATCCCCCGCCGGGCCACGGCCTCCGCCATCAGTAAACATGCCAGAATGCCATCCTTTTCCGGAACGTGCCCGCGAATGCTCATCCCTGCGCTCTCCTCGCCCCCCAGCGCAATCTTCTCCTCGCGGATCAACTCGCCAATGTATTTGAAGCCGACCGGAGTCTGGTAAAGCGGGACTTTGTGATGCTTTGCCACGGCATCGATCAAGTGAGTGGTGGCCACACTGCGCGCCAATCCGCCCGGAATCTTCTTTACCTCGATTAAGTAATCCGCCAGCAAAGCCAAGACGTAATTCGGATGAATCCACGCGCCGTCCGCATCCACAATTCCGAACCGGTCGGCGTCGCCGTCCGTGGAGACTCCGAGCGAGAATCCGCCTTGCTGCACGGTCTTCCCAAGCTCGGAGAGGTTTTGAGCACTCGGTTCCGGGCCAACTCCTGAGAACATCACGTCCCGGTAGTCGTGGAGGACTTGAAGTTCGACTCCCGCCTCGCGCAGCAGGTCATCCAGGTAACCCCGCGCCGTTCCGTAAAGGGGATCATAAGCAATCTTCAACCGGGCGCCGGCAATCGCTTTCAAATCCACTTTGGCCCGCATTGCTTCGAGATAGGCGGGCCGGGGATCGCCTGCGCTCTTCAAGGGAGCCGTGAAGTTCGGGCCGCGCAGCGAGTATTCACCCATGATGACCCGGTCTGCATACCTTTCAATTTGCTTCGTCACTTCCGGAAGCGCCGGGCCGCCGTCCGCGGCGGAAAACTTCAGGCCATTGTATTCGGCGGGGTTGTGGCTGGCCGTAATGTTGATGCCGCCATCCAGCCGGTTGGCGATGATGTCATGCGCAATCGCGGGAGTCGGATGAGGCCGGTTGGTGCAATGAACTTCGACGCCGTGAGAGGCTAGAATTTCTCCGGAAGCGTCGGCAAATTTCTCCGAGAGGAATCGCGTATCATAGCCCGCGATCACGCGCGGCCTCCCCGAGCGCGTTAGCAAATATTGGGCGATGCCCGCTGACGCCAGACGGACGTTGGCGAAAGTGAAGTCCTCGGCGATAATCCCTCTCCAGCCCGAAGTGCCGAAATGAATGGGATTGCCGCTCATGACACCGCCATTGTATCTTTGGGACACTTGCCGTGCAATACAGTTTTAACTTTCGACGCGGAGGTGATTGCCGGTGACGGACAAGATTGTGATTTTCATAACAGCGCGCAATATCAGGGAGTCGAAGAAAATTGCCCGGCATCTTGTCCAGGCGCAACTTGCGGCCTGCGTGAACATCCTCCATCCCATTCGGTCCGTCTACCGCTGGCAGGGAAAAATTGAAGAAGAGCGGGAGTGCCTGCTCATCGCCAAAAGCACGCGAGGTTTGTTCCGGGAGATCGTGGCGGAGGTTAAGAAAGTTCACAGCTACAAAACGCCGGAGATTCTCTGCCTGCCGGTTGTGGACGGTTCTCCCGATTACCTCGCCTGGCTTGAAGGCTCGGTGAAGCGGGCCGGGCCGGATGGGAAGATTGAAAATTCGCCGGGCCGATGAAGCATAGCTTAACAAAGGGTTCTTTCGGCAAGTCGCAATGGCGGCAAAAAGTTAAGAAGCAAATACGCAAAGACGCGAGTGCACGAAAACTCAAAAAGCTAACCCATCTTCGCCAGGGCTTGGTCAAGGTCGGCGATCAGGTCCTCCACGTCTTCAATCCCCACGGAAATCCGGACCAGCCCGTCCGTAATCCCGCGGCGAATTCGTTCTGCGGCTGGAACACTGGCGTGAGTCATGGTGGCTGGGTGTGATATCAGTGTTTCGACTCCGCCCAGACTCTCGGCAAGCGAGCACAATCGCACCGCTCCCAGGACGGCGCGGGCATTTTCCAGCGAACCCGTCTCAAAGGAGATCATGCCGCCGAATCCCTTCATTTGGCGTTTGGCCAACTCGTGTTGCGGGTGTGAGGTCAAACCCGGATAGTGAACCTGCCGCACCTTGGGATGATTCTGAAGGTATTGGGCAACGGCCTGTCCGTTGCGGTCATGTTGTTCCATGCGGACGGCCAGGGTTTTCACGCCGCGCAGCACCAGCCAGGCGTCAAAAGGACCCATGATGGCGCCGGCGGCGTTCTGCAGAAACTTAATCCTCTCAGCGTGCCCGGCGTCATTCATCACCAAAGCTCCGCCCACTCCATCACTGTGGCCGTTCAGGTATTTTGTCGTGCTGTATACCACGAAGTCCGCACCGAGCTCAAGGGGACGCTGGAAATACGGGCTCATAAACGTGTTGTCCACCGCAAGCGTCATGCCGTGTTCGTGGGCAATCTTGGCGGCGGCGGCAATATCGGTAATTTCCATCACCGGATTGGTCGGCGTCTCAATAAAGAGCATCCGGGTGTTGGGGCGAATGGCTTTGCGGGTTTCCTCCGGGCAGCAAGTGTTGGCATAGCTGAACGTGAGGCCGAAATCCCTCAGCACTTGTTCGAACAGGCGAAAGGTGCCTCCGTAAAGGTTGTGTCCCGCCACCACGTGATCGCCGGACTTGAGGGTGCTCATCAAGGTGTGGGTTGCGGCCATGCCGGAGGCGAAACCGAAACCAAACTTGCCGCCTTCGAGAGCCGCCAGGTTCTTTTCAAGCGCAGCCCGGGTGGGATTGTCCGTGCGGGAGTACTCATAGCCCTTGTGCTTGCCGAGTTCCTGCTGGACGTAGGTTGAAGTCTGATAAATGGGCACGATAATCGCGCCAGTGGCCGGATCGGGCTCCTGCCCCGCATGAATCGCATCGGTTGAAAATCCCATGTCGCCTTTCCGGGGAGTCTTCCCCTGAACCACGATCTCGAATGCGGAAGTTTCACTTTCGCAGACTGGCCATCGCCAAGTCAATCGCTCCTGTCTTCCGGTAGTGGCGCAGTTCGTCTGCTGTAGCGGCGGTCTGTGACCGCCGAACTTTATTTCTCAATAGTTTCCGGCGCTCCCTGTCAGGGCAAGCTCCGAGCGCCGCTACAGCAAACTGTGCCACTACCTGCCTTCCCATCCTCCGCTCCGGGAAGCGCGCATGCCAAGGTTTCATTTGAATCCTCAAATTTTTGATATGATGTTCGCGTCCCAGCCGGTGGGTTCCGAATCGCTGCCAAGGCCGGACGGCGTTCATCATGAGGAGGCGCCTATGAACTTGACAAGGCCAGCACGGAGACAATTCATTGGATGGGCGGCAGCGGTTGTGCTCGTGGGCCTGCTCGCGGGAGAGCCGGCGCTGGGGCAATCCGGAGATGAAACCAGCTTGATCGTGTATGTCAGGGATGCTTCCACGCAACAGCCCGTCTTCCAAGCCCGCTTGACGCTCCAATTCAACAAGAACGGGGGAAAGCTGAAAAAGCGCGGGCTCATTCAATACAGCGCGAAGACCAATCCCCAAGGGCGCTACCGCTTTACCAATATTCCTTTCGGGACGATCCAGTTGATTGTGACGGCGCACAACCACCAGACATTCAGCGAGCAATTTCAGCTCACCAAAGCCAATCAGGTAATCAACATTAAACTGAAGCCGCCGCACCCCCTGATTTAGCTGAATAAAGGTCATGCAGCCCCCGGCCTCAATTTATTTTGCGGCGCGTCACAATGCCATTGCTGAAAAGTTGGTGCAAAGTGGAAGAGACCGTGAGTTTCCGGGAAAAATCCGTCAACTTGCAGGAATTTTCCACAAGGATTTCAACAGAACTGTTGATAAAATTAATGCCAATAAGTTAATATACTTGTAAGTTACTGATAAAATTTATAAACCTCCGACTTAACTTGGGAATTGCCAGTAACTTGCGGCTCCGATCAAAGCGCGGAACCGCTTCCCGCATGAATCACTTCTGATTTTGCCGTCGTGCCGGTCAGTCCAAGGTTTGATCCCTGCCTTGACGGTCCTCCCGGCGAAGTTCGTGAATAATCAGGACAACTGATCTATGCTTATTGCTTATTGCGAATGCCAGGACTACTGCCTCGGGCTGGCCGGGGCGCCACCAGTGTTGCCGGGCTGCGTTGCACTGGAGGAAGCCGGCTCCGACCCGAAGTAGGTCTGATCCATCCAGATGTTCGCCTTATTTTTCATAGCCGCGATTTGGGCTGCCATCTTCTGCTCCCGCAACGCCTGCTCGATGCTTGAACTCGCATCCTTCAAGGACATTTTGGATTGTCCTGTCACCTGAAGCATGACCAGGGCGCCGTTGGCCTGAGCCGGCTGGGTGAACTGGCCGATTCCCAGGTTAAACACGGCCTTGACAAACGGCGGAAGCCGGGGACTATCCGCAATCGTCTGCGGGTCGGCGCCAACCACCACCTGGTTGGGCACGGCATATTGCTGAGCCACTTTGGCGGGGTCCATACCGCTTGCCAGTGCGCCCCGGATTTCGTTCGCTTTCGCCTGAGCCTGCTCCAGGGTGAGACCCTGATCTGTGGCGGCCCCGCCTTCCGGTTTCAAGCGGATGGCAATTTGGCGCACTTGAGCCTGCCGGAATTCGTCGGGATGACCTGAGTAATATTCACCAATCTCGGGCTGCGTCACCTGCACTTTTGAAACCAGATTCTGGTATTCGAGCTGCGCCAGAACTTGGCGGCGATGCTGCGCCATTTCTTTGCGGTACTGATCCGACAGGTCAAGGTGTTGTCCGACGGCGGCTTGATAGAGGACCATCATCACAGCGTACTGGTCGCCGACAGACCGCTTGCCCCGGCTCTCCACGTCTTTCTGCGCCTGGGGGCTCAGAGTGCCCAGGAGGTAATCGATGTCCCCTTTGGTCACACTCTGGGTCCCAACTTTCATGACAACACTGTTTGCTGCAGGCGGACCGCCGGCGGTGGCGGCCTCAGAGGCCGGGGGAGCAGACGTCTTGCCCGCCGGTTGTTGAGCGAGTGTGGGAGTGGCTGCGAAGAGCGCAACCGCAATCGCCCACACCCATTTTTGCTGTTTCATCGTGCAAATCATTTTCATTCAAAAATCCTTTTTCGGGGAATATGGCGCCAGGACCCATTTTTGATTCTACACCATCTTTTGAATGGCGGTAAGCTGTCACGCAGCCGGGTCGTGTTCTAGTTTCGTTAGTGTCACCCGGCTCGCCAGCCCTGTCACTCTGAGGAGCCGTAGGCGACGAAGAATCTCTCGTTGAGCCGAAAGCAGATCCTTCGCTACGCTCAGGATGACAGTCACACCGCCATGACAGCCTTGGAGTGGCTGGTTCGAATGAGGACACCTCCCGGGCCGCTCCAACCGCAAACGGCTCTGGGTTATAATGGACACTGAAAAGACCTCGAGCATCATTCCCAAATCCACTATGGACTTCCAACTGAATTCCGAATATCACCCGCGCGGCGACCAGGTGAACGCCATCGAAAGGCTGGTCACCGCCGTGAAGGATGGCGAGCAGTTTCAAACGCTGCTTGGCGTCACCGGTTCCGGCAAGACTTTTACGATGGCGAAAGTGATCGAGGCCGCCAACCGCCCGGCGCTGGTGCTCGCTCACAACAAAACCCTGGCGGCGCAGCTCTACAATGAATTTCGCGGCTTCTTCCCGCGCAATGCCGTCGAGTATTTTGTGAGCTATTACGATTACTACCAGCCGGAGGCTTATGTGCCGGCCGGCGACGTTTATATTGAAAAAGAAGCAACGATCAACGATGAGCTGGACAAGCTGCGCATGTCGGCCACGCGCTCGCTTTTCGAGCGGCGGGATTGCTTGATTGTAGCCAGCGTCAGTTGCATTTATGGCTTGGGTTCTCCCGAAGCCTACTATGGAATGTTGTTGCTGCTCGAAAAGGGGCAGAAGATAGCCCGGCAGGATATCCTGCGGCGGCTTGTAGAAATTCAATACGAACGCAATGACATTGATTTCCGGCGCGGTACGTTCCGGGTGCGCGGGGATGTGATCGAAATTTTCCCCACCTATGAAGACAACGCCTACCGCATCGAGCTTTGGGGCGACACGATTGAGGCGCTCGCACAGATTGATCCGCTGCTCGGCCAGGTGAAGCAAACCTTCTCGCGGCTGCCGCTCTATCCCGCCACGCATTACGTGATGCCGGCGGAACAACGGGAGGTTGCCATCCGCCGCATCCTGGAAGAACTCGATTGGTGGCAGGCGGAGCTTGAAAAACAGGGAAAACTGGTGGAAGCGCAGCGCCTGCACCAGCGCACCCTTTTCGATATCGAGATCATGAAGGAAATGGGATATTGCCACGGGATTGAAAATTACTCCCGCCATTTTTCCGGGCGGCTTCCCGGCGAACCGCCGCCCACGCTGCTCGATTACATCCCGCCGGACAGCTTGATGTTCATTGACGAAAGCCACCAGACGGTTCCCCAGCTTCGCGGCATGTCCCACGGCGACCGTTCCCGCAAGCAGACGCTGGTGGATTACGGCTTCCGCCTGCCCTCGGCGCTCGACAACCGCCCGCTGGCCTTTGAAGAATTTGAGCACCGCACCGGGCAGTTGATTTTTGTTTCCGCCACGCCCGGCCCTTACGAACTTACCAAATCGGGAGGCGTGGTGGTGGAGCAGGTGATCCGGCCGACGGGGTTGGTGGACCCGGAGGTGGAAGTGCGCCCCACCAAGAACCAGATCGACGACCTGTTGGGCGAAATCCGCACGCGAGCCAAGAG